>DFDU01000037.1 GCA_002369325.1 Lachnospiraceae bacterium UBA3820 | reverse complement strand
TTTCAAGGTTCGAATCCTTGTAGCCCAGTTAAAAAGCAATCTTGAATCTTCAAGATTGCTTTTTTTTATAATTATTTCAATTTTTTTATTTTCTTCTGGCAATAAGGTACAAATCATACAATGCCGACTTAAAATCCATAACCTTGTTTAAGTCATATTTTTTATAACTTCTTAAATATCCGAAAAGCTTTTTTCTTTCAAGCATTTCACATCTTATATAATAGCTTTTGACCATGAGCTTCATAAAGTCATACTTTTTAACAAATAGAGTTCTGTCAATTTCTTTCAAAAGCTTTAGCATATCCATCTTTTGATTAGCAATATCTTCATAATCCTCTATACGCTTCCTGATTGTCACGGCACGATTTAAGCCAATGGTATTATCTCCATGAAGCCTGTAATAAATAAGAGGCTCATTCAACATAAACAAACCGTCTTTCATTGCGGCAATTATATTTATAATCCAGTCATGCGGTATGTTAAAAGTTTTTATTTCATTTATATGTTCAAGTATCACATCTTTTATCTCTTTTGTAAATGCTATGGTACAGCCCATTGCTGCGTTGTATTCAAGAACACTTTCCAACGAAATGTTATATAATTTTCTTTCATCGTTGTTTCTTTTTTTATTTCTTATATTCCCGGCAATCTCGTTCCCGTCGCCGTCTATAAGATTGTAGGATGTATTGAGTGCTTTTATTCCCTCATTATCGCAAATAACAGATACCATTCTTTCTATCTTGTTTTCCTGCCATACATCATCCTGATCGCAGAAAAATATAATATCACCGTCAGCATACTTAAGTGTCTCCAGAAAGGTAATTTTATACCCCATATTTTTTTCATGAACAATCAACTTTCCGTCAATGTCCGTATTATCAAAAAAATCATTTATAAGGCTTACCGTATTATCCGTGGAAGCATCATCAACTATAATGATTTCGTCCGGATTTACACTTTGATTATCTATCGAATGCAATTGTTCCTTTATGTACGATGCTCCGTTATATGAAGCCATAACAACAGATATTTTCATATATTTACACCTACCCGATTTATAATTTATATTTCAAACCTGCTCTAAGCCCCTTGAAACAGGCTCCGAGTTTCTCTCTTTTATTGTCTTCATACAAAACTATCAGCATAAACACCTTAATCAATCTGAGTACTTCCGCAAACACACTTATATGCTTTGCGTACCTTCTTATATAAACTACGATATTTCTCGCAATATAATATTTTCTGTAAGGTGAATGATTTGCAACTCTTATCCTGGTCCATAAAAATTTTTTATATTCTGATTTTCCGATTCTGTGATCCAGTATAACCTCATTCATTCTTATGATTTTATAGTCATTGATCATACATCTTATTGCATAATCATAATCTACATAATCTATGAAAAGCTTATTATCAAAGCCCCTTAATTTTTTCCAGATTTTTACATTGGTAATTGCTGCGGATGTAATACATTTTTTTACCTCCTGATACTCCATCCCACTAACCCCGGTTCCAAGCTCACACAATTCTCCGGAAGCAGTTTCCTTGATAAGAGGAACAATCATGGCTATATCATTTTTATCACAATTCAAATTATAAACCATCTTAATATTTCCGGTCGATAAAAGCTTTTTTGCATTTGAGATTATACCCTCAGGGCAAACCGAGTCCTCATCAAGAGTTATCGCCCATTCATATCCGTTCTCATACGCATATTTCATCCCCTGATTAAGAGCATAAGCTATACCTTTATTTTTTTCATTTTCTATAACTTCAGCACTATATACAAATGATATCCTTGACAAAAAATCTTTATCATCGGAGCCATTATCAACAATAGCCACCTTATCCACCTGAGCCGATATGGCCTTTATATTTTCTTCCAATCGATTTACATCAGGATTGAATGTTACGATTATCGCTAAAAACTTCATTTTCCCAACTCCTCAAAAACATCGGTTATGGTCTCCTCAAATTTTTCAAGGCTGAAATATTTTTCAAAGGCCGTTCTTGCATTTCTTTTCATACTCACGTTCCCGTCATGTCTTAATATCTTTTCTTCCCAACCATCTTCATAGATATTTACTCCGCATTCTTCTTCTTTTATTATGTTACCGATATCACCCCTCAAATTGTTAATAAGAGGAAGTCCGCCCTCCAGATAATCTATGCTCTTCATACTAAGTCCGACGCAAACAGTTTCCTTCATAATATTAATTCCAAAATTACAATTGTCCATTATCTTCTGTTTTTTCTTAAAGTCATAAACCTTACCGTAATCCGTTACGATTGCGCCGGCAGCCTTGGCTTTAGAAACAAATTCTGCCTTTGTCTCTCCGCCTCCGATTATATCCAGAAAGATATTATTTTTTTCTGAAAGTTTTTTAATTACATCGACTATTTTTTCAATATCGATAATATTATTTATTGAGCCCAAATAAAGCAAATGCAACCCTTTATCATTAAGCATGTTAAAATCCGGAGAAATTTCACAGTCATTTTTCTTATGTGCCCAATATATAACTTTCTTATCTTTATCCTTAATATATTTTTTTAATTTCTTAACATAAAGCTTGCATTCCATAACTATGAAATCAGCATATCTCAAACTGCGATCTCTTACGGTCTGCCACAGGTTAAAAGGAAATTTATCCGTATGGGTACTCGGAAAGCTTTCCGGCCACAAATCAATTATATCCATAACGACTTTAACATTTTTATTATTTTTATATTTCTTTGCAAGCGTAGCCTGGAAATTAGGCGGCACAACCAAATACAAAATATCAAAGGTCATTTTATCAAGAATCCTTTTGCATTTTTTTGCAAAATTATAATGTGAATATATTCTTGAAAACGAAATATTCTTTTTATACGGAATCGTTTTAACGGATATATAATTTTCTTTTTCAATCTTTCTTTTTTTCTTTTCGATATGCATATAATCGGAAGCAAGCACAGTAACATCATAGCCTTTTTTCTTAAGTGCCTCATATATCATATCAACTCTGTATTCAAAAACCGAAGACGAATTAACTATTACAACCTTTTTCATATTGCATTTCCTTATAATTTAAAAAAATGGGCAGGTCAAGCCTGCCCGAAAATGATGCGGCAGAGAGGATTCGAACCCCCG
>DFDU01000091.1 GCA_002369325.1 Lachnospiraceae bacterium UBA3820 | reverse complement strand
AGGTTGCTACAGACTTCTTTAAGTACAGAGAAGCTCAGGAGACCGGAATTGATGCATCATTGGCAAATTCAGAAAATAAGACATATCCTGTATAAGATATAATTGATTATGGGGACGTTTTTCGTGTATAAAAGAGAAACGTCCCCATGACAATATTTAAAATGGAGATTTATATGAAAAGGGTTTTAGTGGTTTCAATATTATACCTGTTATTTTCGCTTTGGGTGTTAAACGGATGTGTATCTGTAATAGGTATTCATTTTAAGTTGTTTGACAAGTTTTATATTGACGGAGATGATTTTGCACCATTGTTTAATTTTGGCGTTTTTGTTGTCGGTGGAGTTGCAGGTTTTATAGCTGAATTAGGAATGTATCTTATTACAGCAATAGGAGCGCTTTTGATTGCTCTGGTAAGTAGATTCATAATTTTAAAAAAGGAAAAAACAGAAGGAAAATATATCAGATTAGGAATGACTGCTATATGTTTAATTAGCGGTTTAGCGTATATGTCTGGATGTGTTTTGACAGGATTTCGTTCGTTGTTTTTTATGCTTATAACATTTGGCTGGATTCCGCTTTTATTTTATTTAATTATTTATCTGTCATTAAAAAATAATAATCCGGGCATTGTTGAATTTATAGAACCTGAACATAATTTTAATGATAGACAGTAAATAACCTGTGAGGAAGAAAAAATGTACGACGTTATTGTAGTCGGATGCGGTGCTGCCGGTATGATGGCGGGTATAACGCTTGCCGAAAAAGGTAAAAAAGTTATCATATTGGAAAAAAATGAAAAGCCCGGAAAGAAGCTTTTTATCACCGGTAAAGGCAGATGTAATCTTACAAATAACTGTGATAAAGATGAACTATATAAGAATGTTGTGTCAAATCCGAAGTTTTTGTTCAGTTCCTTTGATAATTTTGATTCTTATAAGACTATGGACTTCTTTGAAAAAGAACTCGGACTTAATATCAAGACAGAACGCGGCAACAGAGTTTTTCCGGTATCCGATCATTCATCGGATGTGATTAATGTTCTCCAAAGGAAATTAAATAAGCTTGGTGTAAAGATAAGATTAAAATGTGAAGTTAAAGATATTATCACAAAGCCGGTTGATATATCCGATAACTCTTCTTATGATAATGAAAAATATGAAAATAAAGCCGATAAGCATACTTCGTATGTAACCGGTGTTGAATATAAAAATGAAGACGGTAAAATACAATTACTTGAATCAAAAAATGTAGTAGTTGCAACAGGCGGGCTTTCTTATCCGCGAACCGGTTCTACCGGTGACGGTATTAAATGGGCAAAAAAACTGGAGCTTAAAGTCACTGAGCCTGTACCTGCGTTGGTTCCTCTTGTTGTAAAGGAAGAAGATATATGTAAGCGTTTAATGGGCCTTTCATTAAAGAATATCAAGGTTTCATTTACAGCCTTGGTTAAAAATAAGAAAAAAGAAGTTTATTCCGAATTCGGAGAGATGCTTTTTACACATTTCGGTGTGAGTGGTCCTGTAATATTAAGTGCTTCTTCTTATCTTACTAAATATTTTGACAATGAGTTAAAATTAAGTATAGATTTTAAACCCGCTTTGAGTCCTGAACAACTGGACAGCAGACTATTAAGGGATTTTGAAAATAATATAAATAAGCAATTTCAAAATTCACTTGATGAATTATTACCAAAGAGCCTTATTCCTGTTATAATAGACAGGTCGGGGATTGAACCGTATAAAAAGGTTAATTCCGTAACAAAAGAAGAACGATTAAGACTTCTTGAGCTTCTTAAAGGTTTTTCTCTTAATATATCAGGGCCTAGAGGCTTCGATGAGGCAATCATTACTCAGGGAGGCGTAAGTGTTAAGGAGATTAATCCTAAAACAATGGAATCAAAAAAGATTAAAGGCCTTTATTTTGCCGGAGAGGTTTTGGATTTGGATGCCGTTACCGGTGGCTTTAATCTTCAAATTGCCTGGAGTAGCGCAAGAATGGTCGGTGGATTTGAATAAATATATATTTTAAACACAGGGAGGATAGATATGAATATTGCAATTGACGGTCCTGCAGGTGCGGGAAAAAGCACAATAGCCAAACTTGTGGCAGATAAGAAAGGTTTTATTTATGTTGATACGGGAGCTATGTATCGTTCTATAGCTCTTTACATAATTGAAAATAAAATTGATGTTGATAATGATGAAGCGGTTAAAAAAGCTTGTGATAATATAGACATCAGTCTTAAACATGTAGACGGTGTTCAGCATGTATATTTGAATGATAAAGATGTGAGTACGGATATAAGACGTGAAGATGTTGGAAATATGGCATCAAAGGCGGCAACAAAAAAAGCTGTAAGAGACAGACTTCTTAATCTCCAAAGAGATATTGCGGCAGCTAATGATGTTATTATGGACGGAAGAGATATTGGTACATTTGTACTTCCGGAAGCAGAGCTTAAAATATATCTTACGGCATCGGTAATGACAAGAGCAAAAAGAAGATTTGATCAGCTTACCGAAAAAGGTGAAAAGCCTGATATGGATAAAATAGCCGGGGATATAGAAAAAAGAGATTATCAGGATATGCATAGAGAAATAGCACCGCTTAAACAGGCAGAAGATGCAGTATATCTGGACACTTCCGATATGACGATAGATGAAGTGGTTGAAAAAATCATTTCGCTTTCATAATAGGTTGCATATTATTTGTGCGGATTGTCTGATTTAAAAAAAATCTTGAGGATAATTGTAAAATGAGAGAAGTTACAGTTGCAAAATCGGCCGGTTTTTGCTTTGGCGTAAAACGAGCCGTTGATACAGTTTATGAACAGGTTAATAATAAGGACAGGTGCACAAAGGTTTTTACCTATGGTCCGATTATCCATAACGAAGAGGTCGTAAAAGATTTAGCTTCCAGGGGCGTTGAAATTCTTGAAGATGAAGAAGCATTGGATAAGCTTAGTCAAAATAAAGAAGCAGGAGTTTCGTATAAAATCGTTATAAGGTCACATGGTGTCGGAAGAACTGTTTACAATAAGATTAATGATGCCGGATTTACATTGATTGATGCGACATGTCCTTTTGTTAAAAAAATTCATAATATAGTTGATGAAGAAAGCAAAAAAGGTAAAACGATAATAATAACAGGTGACGAGAATCATCCGGAAGTACAGGGGATTATAGGTTGGTGTAACAATGATCCCATTATAATCGATTCGGTTAATAAAGCGGCAGAATGTGCCGATAAACTACACGGTGAGATGGTTTTGGTATCACAAACGACATTTAATAACAGAAAATTTAAAGAATTAGTTGAATTTTTTGAAAAAAAAGATTATAATATTTGTGTTTATAGTACCATCTGTAATGCTACGGAGGTAAGACAGAAGGATGCAGATAGGCTTGCATCGGAAGTTGATGCTATGATTGTAATAGGTGGCAAGCATAGCTCAAACACACAAAAGCTTTATGAGATAAGCAAAAAACAATGCAAAAATACTTACTATATTCAGACACTCGTTGACTTGGATTTAACTGTTATTGAATCCGCTAAGAGGGTAGGTATTACGGCTGGGGCATCTACCCCAAATAATATTATTAAGGAGGTTCATGACAGTATGTCGGAATTAAGTTTTGAAGAGTTATTAAAACAATCGGAGGAAAATGAAAACAAAATAAGGACAGGTAGTGTGGTTGAGGGTAAAATCATCGGTGTTAAGCCTGATGAGATTATCGTAGATATCCAGTATAAGTCCGATGGTATCATTACAAGAAATGAATATTCCAATACACCTAATTTAGATTTAACAACCGTAGCAAATGTTGGAGATCCTATTACAGTTAAGGTTATAAAGACCAATGACGGTGAGGGTCAGGTGTTACTTTCATACAAGAGAGTTGCTGCAGAGAAGGCTTATGAGAAGCTTGAGGAATCATTTAACAATGAAGAGGTTATCAAAGGTAAGGTTACTGAGGTTCGCGAGGGCGGATTAAGTGTAACGGTTGACGAATGCAAGGTATTTATCCCTGCAAGTCTCGTATCTGATACTTTTGAGAAGAATCTTGATAAATATATGGATCAGGAGATTGAATTTGTATTAACTGAGTTCAATCCTAAGAAGAGAAGAGTTATCGGTAACAGAAAGAAGATTATTTCAGCTGCAAAGGCTGAGGCTTCAAAGAAGCTCTTTGATTCAATCAAGGTCGGCGATGTTGTGGAAGGTGTTGTTAAGAATGTAACTCCTTTCGGTGCATTTGTTGATTTGGGCGGAGCAGACGGACTTCTTCATATCTCAGAGATGTCATGGGGAAGAATCGATGATCCTAAGAGTGTTGTTAAGGTTGGAGAAACCGTTAAGGCATTTATCAAAGAGATAAATGGCGATAAGATTGCATTAAGTCTTAAGTTTGAAGATACTAATCCATGGATTAATGCAAGTGAGAAGTATGCTATCGGTAATGTTGTTACCGGTAAGATTGCAAGAATGACTGCTTTCGGTGCTTTTGTTGAACTTGAGCAGGGTGTGGATGCATTACTTCATGTTTCACAGATTTCAAACGATCATGTAGAGAAGCCTGAGGATGTATTTAAGATCGGTCAGGAAATCACAGCAAAGATTGTTGATTTCAAAGAGGCAGATAAGAAGATAAGTCTTAGTATAAAAGCTCTTAATAATGATTCAGCTAAGGATGAGGATGCTGATTCTGCTGACGAAGCTGTTGCTGAAGAGGCTGAAAATACAGAAGAGTAAAATATAATAACCGAGGTGCTTTTATGGGTTACGAATACGAAGAGTTTAAGAAAGATGTTTATCGTATAACAAACATCAATCTTGATTTGTATAAGGAACGCCAGATGAAGAGAAGAATCGAGTCGCTCATAGCACGTAAGGGTTTTAATGGTTTTGAAGATTTTTTTAAAGGTATGAAGCAGGATGAAGAACTGCTTCATACCTTTGTTACATATCTAACCATTAATGTATCTCAATTTTATCGAAATCCGGCTCAATGGGAGACATTTGATAATGAAGTGGTTCCTTATCTAATGAAAAACTTCGGTAAGAATTTAACTATATGGAGTGCTGCCTGTTCAACAGGAGATGAGCCATATACAATTGCGATGATACTTGCCGAGCATATGCCTTATTCTGATTTTAATGTTATTGCAACTGATATTGATGAAGAGGTTTTGAAATTTGCAAAAGAGGGTGTTTATTCGGATAAGAGTCTGGTTGATTTACCTAAAAAATATCTTGATAAATACTTTACAAAAACAGACGAGAATAATTATAAGATTTCTGATGATATCAAAAAAAGAATCAGTTTCAGAAAGCATAATTTATTGGAGGATGCTTATTTTTCCAATATTGATACAATTGTTTGCAGAAATGTTGTAATATATTTTACCGATGAGGCAAAAGATAAGGTATATGAACAATTCAGAAATTCTTTGAAGAAAGATGGATTACTCTTTATAGGCAGTACTGAGCAGATATTAAAGGCTAAGGAGATTGGCTTTGATTTATTAAAAACATTTTTTTATAAAAAAATGTAGATTTTGCTTGATTTATTAAAAACATTATGTTATATTAACATAGTTGTGAATATCGGATGGTCCTCTGTGCAGTGCGTGCATAAGAACGTCTAAATTTGTTAGGAGGTCACACAAATGAGCGCAAATGAAATCATTAAGAGCATCGAGGATGCACAGATTAAGGAAGTTGCTGATTTTAATGTTGGTGATACTGTTAAGGTATATGCTAAGATTAAAGAGGGTAACAGAGAAAGAGTTCAGGCTTTTGAAGGAACTGTTATTAAGAGACAGGGCGGAAGCTGCAGAGAGACATTTACAGTCAGAAAAAATTCTAACGGTGTAGGTGTTGAGAAAACATGGCCGCTTCATTCACCTACAATCGAGAAGATTGAGGTTATCAGAAGAGGTAAAGTCAGAAGAGCTAAGCTTAATTACTTACGTGACAGAGTTGGTAAGAAAGCAAAGGTTAAAGAACTTGTAAAATAATTTGCAAATCATAATGGCTGGAGCTAGTAACTCCAGTCATTTTTATTAAAACGAGTAAGGAAAATTTATGAAAAATAATAAAGTCAGAAGATTTTTAAAAAAAATCATTAATTGGATTATTCTTATACTTATAGCAGTAATTACGGGATATGCTTTTGTTACATTTTGCTATCAGACGGTTGAGGTTGTAGGACCTTCCATGAATCCGGTTTTGAAGGATGGGCAGACAGTCATTGTAAATAAGCTTGATTATAGATTTCATGATATTAAAAGATATGATATCGTTGTATATTCAAAGGTTGATTCGGATTCATATTATGATATAAAAAGAGTAATCGGATTACCCGGCGAAAGTGTACAGATTATTAATGGCCGGGTATATATCAATGATGAACAATTAAAGGATATTCCGATTGAAGCTTCGATAATAAATCCGGGGTTGGCTGCCGATAAGATTTCTCTTGGAAAAAATGAGTATTTTGTTCTCGGAGATAACGTAAATAACAGTGAAGACTCCAGATTTACAAATGTCGGAATAATAAGTAAAACCGAAATTAAAGGAAAGGTCGTAAGTATTTACAGACCTAAAAAGGATAAAGGGAAGGTCAAGTGATTTTTCTTAAATTAAGGATGTGATTCTATATGAGTAACATAAATGAAAATAAAAATGAAGAAATAAATAATATACATTGGTATCCGGGACATATGACAAAAGCCAAACGTATGATGCAGGAAAATATCAAGCTGATTGATATTGTAATAGAGCTTCTTGATGCCCGTATTCCTTTAAGCAGTAAAAATCCCGATATTGATGAGCTTGCAAAAAACAAATTCAGACTGGTTTTATTAAATAAAGCTGATTTGGCAGATCCTTCCGTAACTGCAGAGTGGGAAAATTATTATAAAGAAAAAGGCTTTTTTGTGCTTTGTCTTGATTCAAGGAAAAATACAGGTATGAAGCTTATAACAGATAAGGTAAAAGAAGTATGTCGTGAAAAAATCGAGCGTGACAAAAAAAGAGGTATTATAGGAAGACCTATAAGAGCAATGGTAGCCGGTATACCTAATGTAGGTAAGTCTACATTTATTAATTCTTATTCTAAAAAGGCTGTTGCAAAGGTTGGTAATAAACCGGGTGTTACAAGAGGTAAGCAATGGATAAGAATAGATAAAAATGTTGAGCTTTTAGATACACCGGGTATATTATGGCCTAAATTTGAAGATAAAGAAACGGGATTGCGTCTTTCTTATATAGGTTCTATAAATGATGATATACTCGCAAAAAGTGAAATAGCGCTTTTGTTAATCGGATATTTAAAAAATAATTATTGTAATACTTTAGCAGATAGGTATAATATTAATATAGACAAAGAAAATTTTGAAATTCTTTCTGATATTGCGATAATCAGGAAGTGTTTAAAGAAAGGTAATGAGCCTGATTTGGATAAAGCGGCGAACTTATTGCTTGAAGATTTTAGAAGCGGTAAGCTTGGAAGAATCAGCCTTGAAAAACCACAATAAATTTTAGGAGACATATAAAAATGAGTGAGATTTCTGAAGCAAATAAAACTACAAACGACAATATGATTGACGAAAATAAAGAAGTTGAAGTTAAAGATAATAAAGAGGTTGAGGAAACCGAAAATGCAAATAACAGTGAAAATGCTGAAGTTTCTTTAGATTTTGAAGAGAATAAAAAAAATAAAAAGGAAAAGAAAGAAAAGAAATCCCAAAAAGAAAAGGCAGACAAAAAGGAAAAGAAAGATAAAAAATCCGAGAAGAATAAAAATAATTCCGAAGAAATTGAAGATGATAACAGAGATAATAAGAAGAAAAAAAACCAGAAAAAACCGGAAGAAGTTAATATAGTTAAGGATTTACTCTGGCTTATCGTTTATATCGGAACAGTTATCTTAATTTGTTTTCTGATAATAAAATTTGTTGGTACACGTTCGAGAGTTGACGGTTCATCCATGAATCCTACGCTTTATGACGGAGATAATCTATGGGTTGATAAACTTTCATATACCTTTGGCGATCCAAAGAGATTCGATATAATTATCTTTTATCCTAACGGAAATGAAAAGATAACATACGTAAAAAGAATTATCGGATTACCCGGAGAAACAGTTAGTATGGATTTGGATGGAAAAATATATATTAACGGTCAATTGTTAAATGAAAATTATGCACTTGATGAGCCGTTTCTTCCTTCAAGTATAGGTATTTTGTCCGGTAATAATGAGATAGTTCTGGGAGATGATGAATATTTCGTACTTGGTGATAACAGAAACAACAGTATGGATAGCAGAAGATCCGATCCGGGAAATGTTAAAAGAGAATATATTGTCGGAAAGGTTATAGTTAGAATCTATCCATTTTCAAGTTTCGGATTTGTAAAATAATAATAAAGGAGACCGGCTTTGGGAATCTCGGAAATAAAACAGGAATTAAAAAATATTGATTATACCGACGAATCGGCCTTAAATAACTTTATAAATTGCTATAAAGATGATGAGAGAGCCGGAGTAATAAGTGCCGTAAAAAGTGCTAAAAAAAAGCTGGACGATTTGCGTAAGGAAATTGAGCGTTCATATAAAATGCTTTCATTTGAAAGAAAATATTATGAAATGGGATATAAGTATATATGTGGAATTGATGAGGTGGGAAGAGGTCCGCTTGCCGGTCCTGTTGTAACCTGTGCGGTCATTCTTCCTAAGGATGAAACGATACTATATCTTAATGATTCAAAACAGGTTTCAAAAAAGAAAAGAGAAGAGCTTTACGAAATAATAATAGAAAAGGCAGTGGCCTACAGCATAGGTATATCTTCCGAAGAAACTATCGATGAAATAAATATTCTTCAGGCAACATATAAGGCCATGAGAATGTCGATAGATAATCTTAAGGTTAAACCGGATATTTTACTTAATGATGCCGTTAAAATTCCTAATGTAAATATACATCAGGTGCCGATAATAAAAGGGGATACTTTATCTGCTTCAATTGCAGCGGCAAGTATTGTTGCGAAGGTTACAAGAGATAAAATTATGCAGGAATATGACAATATATATCCGGAATATGGTTTTGCGGATAATGTCGGTTACGGCTCCGCAAAGCATATTGAAGCAATAAAGAAGTATGGCCCGACACCTATTCATAGAAAGACATTTATTAAGAATTTTGTTTAATGACCTTGTTTGGTTATGGAGGGGCATATGAATATAGCTGATTCAGGTTACAATATAAATTTATCCGGTGTACGTCCTGCCGGAAATCAGGGTACACAAAATATACAGAATCAGAATGCCGCACAGCAGTCTGCAAATACAGCAGGTACAGGTGAGGTATCAGCTAATGCGCTTATTTCAACTGCTAAAGAGGGTCAGACATTTAACGGACAAATTCTTGATATAACCAACGATCAGGTTCGTATTATGCTTGATAATAATCAAACGCTTAACGCCAGGATGGCAGAAGCGGTAAATCTTAACATCGGAGATTCATTATCATTTTTAATAAAAGAAAATAATGGCGGAAATGTTTTTATAAAACCATTTAATCAGGATCTTTCTCTTATGAAAGATTCCGCCATATTCAATGTTCTTGAAAAAAATAATCTTTCACCAACCGAAAAAAATTATCAGATAGCCGAAAGTCTGATGAATAACGGGATGCCTGTAGATAAAGGCAGTATGCAAAAGCTTATGCAGCAATCCTATAAGTTTCCCGATGCATCTATAGATACTCTGGTTAATTTAAATAAGCTGGGACTTCCCGTAAATGAAACAAGTATCAGCCAATATAATGATTATGTTTCCAACAGTCATCAATTATTTAATGATATAAGTAATATTAACAGTTCCATACTTGATTTTTCGAATGAGGTTTTAAATAACATCGGTGACGGGATAAAACCGGGGTTAGAAGGTGATGCTGTTATGCAGATGCTTGATTTTAATGATAGCCTGCTTGGTGCATTATCCGATACCGAAGATATGGCAAATATTACAGTACAGGGTTCGTTAAACGCAGAATCGGAAAATGTTGCAATAAACAGCGATACAGCCATGATAAATACCGATGTAACTGTAAATAATACTGCCGGAGAGCTTTCAGGTGAGAACGAAAATAATATGTCCTTAACGGATTTTCTTTCTGCAAAGGGTATAGATATTAATACTTCTTCTGAAAGATTAGGTATAGATAAAGAAACCTTAAGCAACGTTTTTGAAAGTCTTTCAAAACTTAATGTTAACGATGAAACGTTAAAAAATATTGCAAATGAATCAAAAACACCTTTACAGCTTTTAAATAATATAAATAAAACTATAAGTGAAAATATCAAAGCAAATCCTGATGCTGTGGAATTTAATGAAATTAAGCAATTTTTAAACTCGGATGAATTTAGAAAGATTTTATCTTTCGGAATAAATAAAAAATTTACGCTGGATACCAATAATATGAAATCACCGTCTGAAATCGATGATTTATATAAAAATATGTACGAAAAAACCGATAAACTTATGCGTGCATTTTCCGAAACCGGAGGAGAAGCGGGCAAAAATCTTTCGGAAAATGCAAAGGGTATGCAGGAAAGAATCGATTTTATGCAAAATCTCAATAATATGTATGCTTATGCTCAAATACCTTTCAGGACAGATGCAAATGAAGCAAATTCAGAGCTTTTTGTATATATGAATAAAAAGAAGATGAATGAGGTCAAGGATAATATAAGTGCTTTGCTTCATCTGGATATGAAATTCTTAGGTCCTACTGATGTACATGTAAGTTTACGCGGTAACAATGTTCATACAAAATTTTATGTAGAAGATGAAGAAAGTGCGAAAATTATTGATGAACATATGACCATGTTGGAAAATGCAATTAAAGAAACGGGACATACTCTTACAAATGAAGTTATCACAAGAGAACCGTCTTTGGCACTTCCTGAAAATATGGTCGTAAATGAGATGTTTGGAAATGAGCTTGAAAAGAGTGTAAAGCGATATTCTTTTGATGTAAGAATGTAATTTACCTTCTTATAAGAGGTGAGATTATGGAATATGGATTTAAGGGAAAACCAAATAAACAAAGCACAAAAAAGGAGCCGAAGAAAAAAGCGGTTGCACTTATGTATGAACCCGGAAGTCAGGCACCACAGGTGGTTGCGTCAGGTAAAGGTCTTGTTGCCGAAAAGATTATTGAAACCGCAACACAAAGTGATGTTCCGCTTTATAAGGATACCAATCTCGCGGAAACACTTCTTAATCTTGATATAGGTGATTGTATACCTCCGGAGCTTTATGGTGTTGTAGCTGAAATTCTTGTTTATGTGGATAAGATGGACAAGATTAAAGCTAAGCTTAATATGTGATAAGTATTGTTTAATCTTTAGCTGGTGATTTTATATGCAAAATAAATTAAATAAAAGAAAAATCGGGCAGGATAAAGAAAAGCTTGCCTGCGAATATTTAAAAGAAAACGGACTTGAAATAATTGAAACAAATTACAGAACTGTTTATGAAGAAATAGATATAATCGCAAAAGAGGATAATACTCTTGTTTTTGTGGAAGTGAAATACAGAAATAACGATAAATGTGGTACACCATTTGAATCTATTAGCATAAATAAGCAAAGGAAAATAAGTCTAGGTGCCGTGGCTTATATTAAAAACAAACATCTTATTCCCGATAATACATCAATCAGGTTTGATGCAATAGGAATAACCGGGGATAATATAATCCATATAAAAAATGCTTTTGAATTTAATGCGACATTTATTAGATAAACGAAAAATTATATTTATAATAAATCGGAGGAGAATATGCAAAGAAAACGTTTTGATATAAAAACCGATGCCCGCTTTTTACTAAGGAAAAATGAGCATCTTCAAAAATTCATAGAGCCGTACAGCTTTGAAAAAAGAACAAGCTATATAGATTATAATGATATTCCGGTTATTAAATATAAGATTTATGATGATTATGAAAATCTCATCACCGGATTTTCAACAAGACTTTGCGGTGTGAGTAAAGCTCATCTTGCAAGTCTTAATTTGAGCTTTTCACGAGGAGATGATCCGGAAAATGTTATGGAAAATCATAAGAGATTTGCAAATGCCGTTGGATATGATTATACAAAACTTGTTTTTTCGGATCAGGTACATGATACAAATATACATATAGTAAAAAGTGAGGAAGATGCCGGAAAAGGTATTGTTAAGGCAAGTGATATTAAACAAATTGACGGACTTGTTACAAACCTTCCGAATATACCGATAATGACATTTTATGCAGATTGTGTTCCGCTTTATTTTTATGATAGGGTTAATAAGGTTATAGGTCTTGCTCATTCGGGCTGGAAAGGAACGGTTAAAAATATTGCTTCAAAAATGATTGATACAATGAAGGAAACTTATGGTTCAAATCCAAAAGATATTATTTGTGCCATAGGTCCGTCTATTTGTAAGAATTGTTACGAGGTTGATGATGTAGTTATTGACAAAATCAAAGAAAAATACACTGAAGCGGAATATTTTGAAATAGTTGAGGAAAAAACAAACGGAAAATATCAGCTTGATTTACATAATGCGTGTCGTATTAATCTTATGAATTCCGGAATATTACCTGAAAATATTGCTTTGCCTGATATGTGTACATGTTGCAATGCTAACATCTTATATTCGCACAGAGCAAGTAAGGGAATGCGTGGAAACCTTGCGGCTGTTATGATGCTTAAAGAATAAAAACTTTTATTGATTGGATAAAAAAATGAAAAAACATCTGATATGCGGTATAGAAGAAAACAGTATCGCACAAGAACTTGATATAGAAGAGGGCGATTATCTTCTTGCAATTAATGATAAGGAAATTGCAGATATATTTGATTATCATTATCTGGTCGAAGATGAATATCTCGAGGTATTAATTGAAAAAGCAGATGGAGAAGAGTGGCTTTTGGAAATTGAAAAAGAGGCTGATGAAGATTTAGGTATCAGCTTCGGAGAATCACTTATGGACAGCTACAGGAGATGTCATAATAAGTGTGTATTCTGCTTTATCGATCAAAATCCACCGGGAATGCGTGAAACAATATATTTTAAGGATGATGATACAAGATTATCATTTTTGCAGGGAAACTATGTTACTCTTACAAATCTTCAGGAAAAGGATATTAAAAGAATTATAGATTATAAGCTTGCGCCTATAAATATCTCTGTCCATACAACAAATCCCGAACTCAGATGTACGATGCTGCATAACAGATTTGCCGGAAGACTTAAGGGATATATGGATATGCTTTATGAGGCCGAGATACCGATGAATGCTCAAATTGTTTTATGCAAAGGCATCAATGACGGAAAAGAGCTTGAAAAAACAATTAAAGATTTACTTTCATATGCACCTGTTATTCAAAGTCTTTCCATTGTACCTGTCGGACTTACAAAATTCAGGAACGGACTTCACAAGCTTGAACCTTTTAACAGGGAAGATGCAATCAGTGTTATCGAGATGGTTCATAAATATCAAAATGTGGCCATGGAAAAATATAATTATCATTTTGTACATGCAAGTGACGAATGGTATATAAATGCAGGCTATGAAATTCCGGATGAGGATAATTACGATGGATATATTCAGCTTGAAAACGGGGTGGGTATGACAAGAATGTTCTTAAATGAGCTTTCTTCCTCGGTTGAAGAATATCTGAATAAAAAGAAAAAACCGTCCGAAAAAGAAATTAAGGTTTCAACAATATCAGGAACTCTTGTTTATCCTATATTTTGTAAATCCATGGAAATAATTAAAAGAGCAATACCAAAGGCGGATATTAAAGTATATAAAATAATAAATAATTTTTTCGGTGAGAAGATAACCGTTACCGGTCTTTTGACCGGACAGGATATAATAGATCAGTTAAAGGATAAGGACCTCGGTGATGTATTGCTTTTACCTTCAAATACACTTAAGGCGGATGAGGATATTTTCCTTGATGATGTAACTCTTGAGGAACTTCAAAACGCTTTACAAGTTCCGGTGATTATTGTACAATCAGAAGGTATGGATTTTTTTGATAAAATACTTGAATTATAAATAGAAATGGAGATTTAAAATGAGCAAACCGGTAGTTGCCATAGTAGGAAGACCTAATGTAGGTAAATCCACACTGTTTAATGCTTTGGCAGGTGATAAAATTTCAATTGTCCAGGACACTCCGGGTGTTACCAGAGATAGAATTTATGCTGATGTAAGCTGGTTAAATTATAATTTTACCATTGTTGATACAGGCGGTATAGAGCCCGAAAGCAATGATATAATTTTAAAAAGAATGCGCGAACAGGCTGAGATAGCTATTGAAACAGCTGATGTAATCATATTTTTGACTGATGTCAGACAGGGGCTGGTAGATGCAGACGGCAAAGTTGCCGATATGCTCAGACGTTCAAAAAAGCCTGTAGTACTTGTTGTAAATAAGGTTGACAGCTTCGAAAAATTCATGCCGGATGTGTATGAATTTTATAATCTCGGTATCGGTGATCCTGTACCTGTTTCTGCGGCTTCACAGCTTGGCATAGGAGATATGCTGGATGAAGTGGCAGCTCATTTTGATGAGTCGGCACTTGATGAAACAGAAGATGAAAGACCGAGAATAGCTATTATCGGAAAACCGAATGTTGGTAAATCTTCTATTATCAACAAGCTTTTAGGCGAAGAAAGAGTTATTGTTTCGGATATAGCGGGAACAACCAGGGATGCAATTGATACTGCTATTGAAAGAAACGGAACCGAATATGTATTTATCGATACAGCAGGTTTAAGAAAGAAAAATAAAATTAAAGAAGAAATAGAAAGATACAGTATTATAAGAACTGTTTCCGCGGTTGAAAGATGTGATATTGCCGTTCTTGTTATAGATGCTACAGAAGGTGTTACCGAACAGGATGCAAAAATTGCCGGTATAGCACATGAAAGAGGCAAGGGTATGATTATTGCCGTAAATAAGTGGGATGCCGTTGAAAAGGATGATAAAACAATTTACAAATTCACAAATGAAATACGTGAAAAGCTTGCTTATATGCCATATGCCGAGCTCCTGTTTATATCGGCAGAGACCGGTCAGAGGTTGCCTAAGCTTTTTGAAATGATTGACAGTGTTATAGAAAATCATACATTAAGAATTGCAACCGGTGTGGTTAATGAGATTCTTGCGGAGGCTGTGGCGTTAAATCCACCGCCAACGGATAAGGGAAAGCGATTAAGATTGTTTTATATTACTCAGGTTTCAGTTAAACCACCAACCTTTGTAATTTTTGTTAATGATAAAGAACTTATGCATTTTTCATATACCAGATATATTGAAAACAAAATAAGAGAGGCCTTTGGTTTCAGAGGAACTCCGTTAAAATTTATAATTCGTGAGAGGAAAGAAAAATAATGTTATCAGGTTTAGCAGCAAGGATTGGTTGTATTGTAATCGGATATTTGTTCGGTATGATACAGACCTCATACATACTCGGTAGAATTAAGGGGATTGATATAAGAGAACACGGTAGTGGAAATGCCGGAACAACAAATGCTTTAAGAATTCTCGGAAAAAAAGCCGGAATTATTACATTTTTCGTAGACCTTGGAAAAGGTGCTGCGGCAACACTTCTTGTAAGAGCAATAATGATGAATTTTTACCCTGATGCAGTTAATTTATTTGTTTGCTATGGCATGCTTGGAGCTGCTCTGGGACATAATTTCCCGTTTTATCTTAATTTTAAGGGAGGAAAAGGAATAGCTGTTACCGGTGGATGTGTAATCGGATTTTGTGATCCTGTATTTTTCATTATCGGTCTTTCATTGTTTTTGGTAGTAGTAATTGCTACAAGATATGTATCACTCGGTTCTATTTTACTTATGTTTTATGTGATTATATACTATACTGCTTTCGCACTGAAAGGACATTTTGGCTTTGAAAACTCCGATAAGCTGTTGATAGAAAGTATAATTATTATTTGTATTATATCCTTTATGGGACTTTACAGACATAAGGCAAATATTAAAAGACTTATACATCATGAGGAAAGAAAACTTGGAGAGAAGAAAAAGGAGGATTAAACTATATGAAGATTTCTATATTGGGAGCAGGCAGCTGGGGAACTGCTATTTCTGTTTTGTTATGTGATAACGGACATGACGTTATGGTTTGGTCGATTGATAAAGATGAAATTAAGATGCTTGAAGAGGAAAGAGAGCACAAAACCAAGCTTCCGGGCGTTAAAATTTCCGATAGCTTAAAGCTTACAAATGATGCAAAGGAAGCTGTTGACTTTGCAGAGCTTATAGTTATGGTTGTACCTTCTCCGTTTATAAGAAGTACATCAAAGACTATTGCACCATATGTAAGAGAAAAACAGCTTATTGTTAATCTTGCAAAGGGTATAGAAGAAAGTACGCTCATGGTACTTACCGATGTAATAAAGGACGAGATTCCTCAGTGCAAAACGGCTGTTTTATCCGGCCCGAGTCATGCAGAAGAGGTTGGAAAGAGACTTCCTACAACTGTAGTTGCAGGTTCCGAAGATAAAGAAGACGCTTTGCTTATACAGGATGTCTTTATGTCGGATTATTTCAGGGTTTATACAAGTCCTGACGTACTTGGCATAGAACTTGGCGGTGCATTGAAAAATGTTATTGCGCTTGCTGCAGGTATTTCCGATGGTCTCGGATGCGGTGATAATGCAAAAGCCGCTCTTATTACCAGAGGAATAGCTGAAATTAAGAAGCTTGGAGTTTCTATGGGAGGAGATGCCGAAACATTTGGCGGACTTTCCGGAATAGGCGATCTTATCGTAACCTGTTCATCCATTCACAGCCGAAATCGTATGGCCGGTTATTATATTGGTCAGGGATGCACATATAAGGAAGCAATGGATAAGGTTAAAATGGTTGTCGAGG
Organism: Lachnospiraceae bacterium UBA3820; assembly: GCA_002369325.1. GTDB lineage: Bacteria > Bacillota > Clostridia > Lachnospirales > Lachnospiraceae > Coprococcus_C. The sequence goes on along the minus strand of DFDU01000091.1, from coordinate 57 downwards.
GCGTTTATTCGGCTAAGGCTGCGCTTAAGCTTTCCGAAAAATACGGTGTTGAGATGC
>DFDU01000104.1:27621-32878 GCA_002369325.1 Lachnospiraceae bacterium UBA3820 | reverse complement strand
CCTTGATAACACGTGTAAGCACATGTCCTATATGTGGCTTACCGTTTGCAGTTGGAGGTCCGTCATAAAATGTATATGTCGGAAGATCCTTCTTCTCTTCAATACTTTTTTCAAATACCCTGTTCTCTTTCCAGAAATCAAGTACCTTTTGTTCATGTTCAACAAAGTTAAGTTTATTGGAAACTTTTTCGTACATCTTCTTTGTCCTTTCAAAAAATATTGTGCAAAAACGCACTCCACCAAGTTTTTAGTATACAGTATAAAGCCTTGAATTGTCAACAAAATAGGGAAATTCCTTATATCTTTGGTGTTTATTATTGCCTGATAATCTATTTTAAAGTATAATATATGAAGATTGCACAAAAAATAAGATGAGCTTCGCATACGCTCGGGGCTGAAAAGGAGAAACATATGATTGAATTTAAGGTTGGAATACTCGGTGCCGGAAAAATAGCCGGGGTTATCGCAGACACACTCAATAAATTAGACGCATTTTGTCCGTATGCAATTGCATCAAGAGACATAGACAGAGCAAACGAATTCGGCGACACTTACAATATTGAAAAAAGATACGGCTCTTACGAAGAGCTTGTAAATGATCCGGACGTAGAGCTTATATACATTGCCACTCCGCATTCTCATCACGCTGAGCAGGCTAAAATGTGTATCAATGCCGGCAAGCCTGTTCTCGTTGAAAAAGCATTTACTGCGGATATGGAAAGTGCCATTGAGGTCATGAAGCTTTCCGAAGATAAAAATGTTTTCTGCGGCGAAGCTATGTGGATAAGATTTTTACCTATGTATTTAAGACTTATCGATATTATCGAAAAAGGTACCATCGGTAAGGTAAATACAATTACCTGCAGCCTCGGTTATGATTTAAGAAAAAAGGAAAGAGTTATAAAGCCTGAGCTTGCAGGTGGAGCAATGCTTGATCTGGGCGTTTATCCTATAAATCTCTTTACCATGATTTATAACGCACCTCCTGCTTCCATCGGCACAAGCTGTGTAAAGCTCGATACCGGCGTCGATGCACAGGAAATACTCCAGTTTAATTACAAAAACGGCGGTTCGGCTCACGCATTTGTTACTATGATGTTTAAGGCTGATAATAACGCCGTTATATACGGAGACAAAGGCTATATCGAAGTTAAGAACATAAATAATCCTGAAGAAATAATTGTTTACGACCGTGAAAAGGCCATCGCCGATATCAAACCGCCTGAAAAACAGATAAGCGGATATGAGTACGAATTTATCGCCGCAAGAGATGCGATTATAACAGGCAAGTTCGAAACCGCACTCATGCCTCATAAGGATACGATAAATATTATGACACTTATGGATAACCTTCGCAGAAATTGGAAGGTAAAATAAACAAAAACAAAAACCTATGAGTAAGGCGGAGGACTCATTAATCCTCCGCCTTATTTATGCTAATCATAATCAATATTTTTTCGGTTCCCTCAATTAGCGATTTTATTAAAATATCCCTTGTTGTATCAAATATGATTTGATAACTTCATTAAACTCTTCTGCACGTTTTATTTGTTTCTCAGCTTCACTTTTTGATTAAGCTCTGTTTAAAGCATTCTTATATCTCTTATTTTCATACATAAGCTTAGCATCTTCCAATGCTTCCAATCCGGATTCATATCTATATTTAGATAATGCTTCTATGCTGTTTTCCATAAAACAATTCCTTCCTTATCTATATTAGAATAAAAAGGTAATACATTTTTCCAATCCAGCATTTCTTTTCTTTCTATTGAAATTACCGAAAGTGTAACACCTTGACTTAGCTCATGTTCTATTACAATATCTGTTATTGCATCGTGCTTTTCCTCTGTATCTTTCTGTTTTAAAATCAATGCAATATCAACATCAGAGTCAGGTGTTTCTTCTCCTCTTGCATATGAACCATATAAAACAATCCTATCAAGCATTGAGCCATATACCGCTCCAATATCTTTGCACATTTTTCTTAAAGCTTTCATCAATTCCGGATTAGTGCGGTTTACATCGGATTTTTTTCTCCAATTACGATAATCACCGGTTTTAACTCTTTTATCATTTGGATATATGGTATCTTTCGGAATCAACCATTGTTTTCCTATTTTCTCGCCTTTTATTTCACCTTTAATTAATTTTCTTCTTATATTTCCGGTATCTTTTCCCGTTATATTTGCATATTCGGAAACAGTATAATATCCTTCCATATACATCACTCCTTTTTCCAACATTAACACGTTATCGTGTATATGTCAATTATCTGAAACTAAAAAATGCCGAAATATTTCGGCATTTTATTATCGATAATCATATATAAGATTCTATTTTATAAATAAAATTTATTTTAAAACTCATCTACACTAACCTGACCCGGTGCTGAAGCCTTATCGAGTATCGCAAAAGTCAGAAAGCTTCCGAAAATATACCCTTCTGTCCGGCTTCTTCTTCCGAGCTCTCCCATGGATATACCTATTACATCCACGTCCTGATATTTTTCATATGTTTCGGATATTGCATTTAACAGGCTGTCAACATCCGCTTCATCTTTCGGCATAACCGCAAGCTTTATTATATCGGCTTTTCTTTCATACATGCCTTCATATCTTTTTATCATCTCATTGTATGAAGGTGTTTTTTCAAAATCGTGCGAAGACATAATTACTTTAACATCATTCTTTTTTGCGATTTTAACAACCATGTCCGCCGTTTTCTTATCTGAAAAGTATTCCACATCAACATAGTCTGCCAGCTTGTTTCCGGCAATAAACATATTTATAATATTTATGGACGGCTCCTTAAAGTAAAGCTTTTCTCCTCCTTCAGCTTCACTTCTTATGGTAAATAACAGCTTTATACCGGCTTTATTAAGCTTATTATGGATTTCTTCCAATACCTCTTTTAACTTATCGGCATTGGACAATTCATCAAAATAATCTGCCCTTAACTCAACCATATCTATATTAGCCGTTTTTTTCTTTTCGATAATTTTATCAATTTGATAATATATTTCCGAATCATTTTTTGCCGTTACAGGTACACAAACCACCGGTCTTTTTATTTTTTCTCTCATCTTTTCCCCGCTTATCTTATATTTTAGGCAATTCTTTTTTAACCTGATTAATCTTCATTATGCCGGTTTAACATAAAAAAGGACACCCGCCAAATCAGCAGGTATCCTTATTTTATACTTTTTTATTATTCTTAGCAATAACTAATTATTCAACAGTGTAGTACTCTGAAGAAATTACCTTTACAAGGTCTTCCATTGTGGAATTAAACATATTCGATTCAGGATATAAACTAACATATGCCTGAATGTAAAGTCCCTGTTTTATCTCACGAACAAACACAAAGTTTATTACTTCTGATTCCCAATCGTCGCTCTTTTGGATATAATGTACCTTTGATGCGTAAACTGTTCCATCCTCAAAGCTTAAAGGTTTAGCCATTTCCTGCTCGACTATCTCGTAAGTTGAATAATCATCATCCTCAGGAATATACATTTCGTCTGCAATATCTTCAGCCGAATTATACCATGAATCATCCATAATCTCATACTCTATACTTGCGCTGTAGTCATTAACTCCGAAATCGATGAAATAATCACATGTATATGTACATTCAAATCCCGGTAATGAACCAAGTATAGTAACCTTATCGCCATTATAGGTTTCAAGAGTCATATCATCTTCGGATAAATTTTCGTCATCATCGTCATCATCGTCATCATCATCGTCAACGTCATCGTCGTCATCCAAATCATCATAATCTATGATATCTCCACCATAATTACCGAAAATCTGAGAAAGAATTTCATTCTGTGAAATCTTAGTTACCCACTCATTGATAGCATACATATTATCCTGAACAAGAGTAGCAAAATCTTCCTGAGTCATAATGCATATATCATATACTGCCTCAGAGCTGTCAATATTTGATGCAGTCTTGTTCTTGAGATTCTCACTGACACTTACCGAACCCTTGAATAAAACGTTGGCATCCTGAGCCACCTCAAGATTTATATCCGCACTCTTTTCATCGCTCTTATCAACAACTGTTGCATCAAATTTAGCAACGATGGATGTACCTCCTGCAGCAAGAGTAAGAGTTCCATTAGGATTACCTTCCGGATCTTTAATGTCAAGCTTCAATGAAATCTGCTCGCCCATAGCAGAAAGCACAGCCTCACCTGTTATAGCATCGCTGTCATAATCAAGCCAGATATTATAATTAATCATTCCTGACTCATTTTTGCATTCAATCTTAACAACCTTATCATCTTTAACATAAACATTTGCAACGATATCGCCACCTAATACGGTTGAAAGAGCTGTTCTTAAATCAGATGTGCTAAGACCGTATTGTGCAGCATAATCGCCCATATATTCGTTTAATGTAGCTTCAAGTTCATCAAGTATAGCATCCTTAGGAATGGTTACTATATATTTCTTAGCCTTAACCTTTTTGCCGTTAACGCTTACAGACTTCTTTCCGTCCTTTTTAACTTCACTCTTATCCCATATTTTATCCAATATGGTTTCACTGTCTGAAGCCTGTTCCAATGAAATATTAAAATAATCAAAGCTTATATTCTGGAACTGGCTTGCGTCAACTCCCATTGCCTGACCGAGAGGTGAATTTGCAAAAGCATTTCCAAAATCCTTATTAGGAAGTGCAAAATATCCCTTAATAAGATCAGGAACCGAAATATATGTTTCATCCTCTGTTCCTATTAACTTGATAACAAGAATATCATCACCGGAAAGCTTAATATTTACATCAGAATTAATAAGCTTATCCTTTGGTGCATAAATCATTCCAAGATTAAACTCAGCAGGAAAACTCTGTCCGGCTACTTCATCAGTCTTAAATCCGACTTTTATCTCTCCGCCTTCTTCAAGAAGTTTTTTGTTAAACTCAAGTGCCTCATCACTCTTATCAAATGTCTTCTCAAAAGCAGCCTTAACCTTTTCCTTAGGTGACTTAAACATCTTTGGAAGGAAAATAATTCCGCAAACCACAAGCGCTACCAAAGCAGCACATGCAGTTATAATACCGGCTATTGCTCCGCCGCTTAACGGTTTCTTAGGTTTTTTAACCTTTTTAGCCTTGCCGCCTGTCTGTGGAACATTATTTACAGGCTGATTAAACTGGCTTCCGCCAAATTGTTGCATATTCTGCTGATTAATCTGAGCAAATTGATTACTCATATCAGGAGAAACAGGCTGTGTCATACCTGCGTCCA
>DFDU01000104.1:0-27494 GCA_002369325.1 Lachnospiraceae bacterium UBA3820 | reverse complement strand
ATCCTGTATTTACAGGCTGTGTCATTCCGGCGTCCATCGGCTGATTATATCCTGTATTTACAGGCTGTGTCATTCCTGCATCCACCGGCTGATTATATCCTGTATTTACAGGCTGTGTCATTCCTGCATCCATCGGCTGATTATATCCTGTATTTACAGGCTGTGCAAATCCCGGATCAACAGGCTGTGTCATTCCTGTATCAACAGGCTGAGTCATATTTGGATCAAAATTTCCGTTATTAAAATTATTATCCATTCTTTACCCCTTTCTGATTTCTTTCTTAGTAACCAAACGATTTCTTGTCAAGAAAAGCGCTTACCAATCCAAGTATCACACCTGCCAGTAATGCCCAGGCACCTATTCCCATCATAGTGAAGAAATGTGATGAACATGCCATAATCCAGATGATAAATACAATAGGGACTGATGAAAAAATAATCTTAAACAATTTGTTGTTTATAACTGTAAAAATCAAAAGACCAAGTCCGCAAATGATAATAAGCAACGGTGAAATAAATAATACAAATCTTCCTTTTACCAAAAGCTTGGCTATTCCCGCAGCCTCTTTGACGGAGCTTTCCTTAATGTTGATATCCTCTTCCATCAATTCTTTTGTCGCCATACTCTCAAACATATCAATATAAGTGATTATTGTATCCTTATTAAGATACTTCGGTTCAGGACTGTCTTTTAAAAATCTGTTTATTGTTCCGCTGGCCTTGGAAAGCTCAAAAAGACTCAAACCATCGCTTGCCTTGATTTTATAATTATGATTTACGTATTTATCCATAGAATAATTATATGTTTCATAATTATATTTGGTGCTTACATGAATGGTTGCAAAGTTCATAAACGGTGAAACTATAAGCAGCATAGCCGCTATAATTCCAAGCAGGCACCAGATGCTAAGCCCCATACTGGATACTTTACCTTTAAAATCATCCTTAATATTTTTTACATTTCCCGCAACCTTAGACATCTGTGAAGAAAACTGTTGTCCGTAAGGCTGCTGATACTGCATTTGGCTGTATCCCGTTTGTGCATACTGAGATTGACCGTATCCGGATTGCGGATATTGTTGTCCGTAAGCAGGCATTGTTGCCCCATAACCCTGTTGAGGCTGTTGTCCGTAAGCAGGCATCGTTGCTCCATAGCCCTGCTGTGGCTGATTATCCACAGGCATCGTTGCTCCGTAGCCCTGCTGTGGCTGATTATCCACAGGCATCGTTGCCCCGTAACCCTGCTGTGGCTGATTGCCAACCGGCATCGTCACTCCATAATTTTGTTGGAAATTGTTTTGCTGGTTGTTATCCATTTGCAAAAAGTCCCCCCTTTTTTAATATACCTTGGCTTCTTCTTCCTTATTTAATACTCTTAATGCACCCTGTGCCAATGCAAGCAACTCGTCCTCTCCTGCATAAACAGTAAACGGTGCAATAAATCCTGCACGCTTTTTAAGCTCATCAACCACATAAGTTGAATAAGCTATACCGCCTGTAAGAATAACCTGGTCAACCTTACCACATAAAACTGTAGCCTGAGCACCCATATCCTTAGCAACCTGATATATAAAAGCATCCATAACAAGCTTAGCCTTAGCATCATTCTTGTTAAATGCAAGATCTTCAACATCTCTTTGATCGTTTGTTCCAAGGTAAGCATTGTAACCTGCGTTTCCGACAAGCTGCTTAACCATTTCTTTTTCTGTATATTTTCCGGAGTAGCAAAGCTTTACAAGTTCACCGTTTGGTACGGCACCTGCTCTCTCAGGCGAAAATGCACCATCACCGTTAAGTGCGTTAAACACGTCTACAACCTTACCGTCCTTATGAGCTCCGACAGAAACACCGCCGCCCATATGAACAACGATAAGGTTGAGTGATTCATAAGGAACACCCTTTTCCTTAGCGTATCTCTTGGCAACAGCCTTCTGATTAAGTGCATGGAAAATACTTGTTCTCGGAAGCTCCGGATGTCCTGAAATTCTGGCTACATCACTAAGCTCATCAACAACTACAGGATCAACGATATATGCAGGAACACCTACTTCATCGGCAATCTCTTTTGCAATAAGTCCGCCGAGGTTTGAAGCATGCTCGCCTCTTTTAGCCTCAACAAGATCCTTGATAAGCTCGTCGGTTACGGCATATGTACCACCCGGAATAGGCTTTAAAAGTCCGCCACGACCTACAACTACATCAAGTGACTTAATATCGAAATTATTATCCGCAAGAACTTTGGTTATTACTTCCTTACGGAAATCCTTCTGTGCAACAATTGAATCATACTTTGAAATTTCTTCTGTAGCATGTCTTAATGTCTCTTCAAAGAGCAGGGTTTCGTCCTCAAAAACACCTATCTTGGTTGAGGTAGAACCCGGATTAATAATAAGTGATTTATAACCCATCTTTAATCTCCTTTTTATTTTATTTTTTATGTAAAAATATTAATGTTCTTTATTATTTGTTCTTACCAAGTTCCTCTGCAACGATTGCAGCAAGAGCGATTGAGTTAACCTTAGTCTCGAATTCATCCGAACGTGAAGTAAGGATAACCGGAGCCTTTGTTCCTGTTAAGATACATCCGTTCTTAACATTTGCTGTATGTACAAGACACTTATAAACAAGGTTACCTGCGTGAATATCAGGGAAGATAATAACATCTGCATCACCGACGATCTTACGACCTGTAGCTCCCTTATGTCTTGCTGCCTCAGGATCGATAGCAAGATCAAGTGAAAGAGGTCCGTCAACTATACAACCTGTAATCTGTCCTTCCTCATTCATCTTGGCAAGCTCTGCTGCCTCAACGGTTGCAGGCATCTTAGGATTTACAACCTCAACAGCTGCAACAGGTGCAACCTTAGGGCACTCAAGACCACAAGCATGAGCAACCTCAACGGTATTCTTTATAATTCCTGCCTTGTCCTCAAGTGTAGGATAAGGAATAAATGCAACATCTGAGAGGAAAAGCAATCTGTCATAGCCCTCAATCTCAAATACGGCAACATGTGAAAGAGGCTTACCTGTTCTTAAACCTACTTCCTTATCAAGCACGCTCTTAAGGAAATCCTTAGTATCTATAAGACCCTTCATGTACATATCAGCCTTGCCGTCATGTACAAGTGAAACTGCAACTCTTGCAGCCTCAATCATATCTTTAACATCTATTATCTCAAAATCGGAAATATTAATATTCTTTGAAGCAGCTATTTCTTTAATTTTATCCTCATCACCAACGAGAATAGCATCTGCAATGTTCTTATCCTTTGCTGCTCTTACAGCCTCAAGAACCGCATCATCCTGAGCATTTGCTACTGATACCTTCTTAACACTACATTCTCCAATTTTTGCAAGTAAAGCGTCAAAACCTTTGTTCATTTCTTTTAATCCTTTCATAAATCAATTTTTTGCCGTTCATAAAGCAATTACCTTAGATTATAACACGAATGTCAAGTATTATAAAGATTTTCTTTTGGTCTGACCTTAAAATAAGCAAGCCATAAAATAATTGCCATAACTACCCAGCTTATAGGCTCCGTAAATGCAACGCCCTTGTAGGCAAATCTCGGAACCAGAAACAAAACGGACATAATCTTAATAAGCATCTCCGTTACGCTTGAAATAACAGGCATGATCTTATGCCCCATACCCTGAAGCGAACACCTCATAATAAATAAAGGTCCAAGTACATAAAAGAACAAAATACTTATCCTCATATACATAACCGCCGGATCGACTATATCCACATCATCGGTACTTGTCAGCCATTCTATAATCGGTCGGCCCAGGATATAACATACAGCAAGAAGAATTGTTGTCATTACGGTAACTATAATATGTGCATGCAAAATTCCCTTTTTTATTCTCTTAATCTCTCCGGCTCCCATATTCTGGCTTGTATATGTCGTCATGGCAAGGCCGATGGAATACAGGAAGATAGTCAATATATCAAACAGCTTTCTTGCCGCTGTATGCGCGGTGGTGATTGCAGTTCCGAGTCCGTTAATTGCACCCTGCAAAATTATGGTTCCTATATTTACTATACAGGACATAAGCCCCATGGCTATTCCCGTCGTGAAAAGATTGGAATAATCCTCCGACGAAACCTTCCAGTCCTTCTTTTGCGGAAGAATATCTTTATATTTTAATAACATATATGTAAGACAGGAAAATCCGGAAACGGCCTGGGCCAATATCGTTGCATATGCCGCACCGTTTATTCCCCATCCAAAGCCTTTTACAAAAAGTAAATCCAGAATAATATTAAGGCAAACCGCTGCCATAAGACAGTATAGCGGTGTTTTGCTGTCACCAAGTCCTCTTAACATATTGGCGCAAAAATTATATAAGGTTGCAAAAGCAATTCCGGCCAATATTATACGTACATAAGAAACGGCATACGGCATAACCTCATTAGTAGTATTTAACGCCTTCAATATCATTACAATAAAAAACTCGCTTAATCCTGTCAAAATTATGGCTGCGGAAAAGGTAAGCACTACCGCACCGGCAACAAACTTTCTGATTTTTTTATAATCCTGCGCTCCGAAAGCATTTGCTACAGGTATCGCAAATCCCTGTGTCAAACCGTTAATAAAACCGATTATTGTATTTGATACAACCGCCGTTGCCCCGATTGCGGCAAAAGCATTAGTACCGACATATTCACTTACAATCTTTGCATCAATCATATTATACAGCTGTTGAAATATAAAGCTGCACATTAGAGGAAATGCAAATGCCAGTATAACCTTTGCCGGATATCCCTTAGTTAATTCCTTCAATCAAAATCACCACGAAGCCGCTTTCCCATATTTACATAATTTATAAGTTCATCAATCTTACCTTTTGTAAATATCTCGCCCCTTTTTACTATATATATTCCGGGCGGATAAACATAAATATTATCCTTTGCGGCTGTCCCTTCCATGCTTCTCAGTTTATTTATCATATCTTCATTGCAAGTATTATCCGATATAATTGTGTCAAAAGTGTAAATTCGTCCTGTTATTTTTTCTATTTCTTTTATTTTTTTTATATAATCATCATAATTATCATCAATTTTTTTCAACGCTTCATAAAGGCGTTCAAAATCCTCTTGCTTATCAAAGCATGACGATATAAGAACTATATAATCCGGTCCGGACATTTCACAGACTATATCAAATTCTTCATATAATAATCTTTCCAGACCCGCTCCGCCAAGTGACGGTCCCGAAAACAAAACAATCCTGGTAATATCAAGATTGTAATCTGTTTTTGTTTGAATGGTTTTTTCATCCAATAAAGTAAATATTTTAAACTCATTGCATTTCTTTCTAAATTCCGAAAGAAAACCCGCATATTCCGTAAAATCATATTTATCCGCTATATCAATGGCTCTTTCCATATCATAGAGCATCACATAAGACGGCGATGAGCTCATAAATACAGACAGCTTTTTTTGTATATCAGAATTAATTCTATCATCCATAACATGTAAGATTGCCGTCTGCGTCATGGACGGTAAGGTTTTATGCAGACTTTGGATTATGACGTCCGCACCCTGATAAACGGCAGACATCTTATTATCTTTACGATACATAAAAGGCAGATGCGCACCGTGAGCCTCATCCACGATGAGCTTAATTCCGTAATTATGCGCGATTTTGCTTATTTTTTCTATATCAGAAATAATCCCCTCATATGTAGGTGATGTTATCACAATCGCTTTGGCATCCTTATTTAATCCGCAAAGTCTCTCAATTTCTTCAGGCTCTATACAGGCACCAAGCTTATACATAAATCCTTCATTATCAAAATCATCTTTTTTTGATATAAGCATGCGTGACGGCTCGATATAAACTGCCGAAAGACCTAACAATTCAATTATATTATGAACCGATTTATGACAATTTCCGGCAACTATCACTTTATCACCCGGTGAAGCACAGGCTGCGACGGATGCCATGATTCCACAGGTTGAACCGTTAATAAGATAATAGCTTGCAAATGTTTTATAAACCTTTGCAAGCTCTTCATTGGATGCTTTAATCATTTCATGAGGATTATGTAAATCATCAAGCCCGAAAACCTCAGTTACGTCCATACCATGAATCATGTCAATTATTTCATCATATTTTTTTATTTGCCCGTCATCATCATAAGTATACCCGGGATATGCCGGTTTTCTTTTATGCCCCGGCATATGCCAGACACCGTGATTTTCGTTTATATATTTACTTAATCCTTCCGCTATATGTCTTTTCATATTCCTGTTCTTTCATATACTATTATTTAAAATGTGACCGGGACTTTTTTATTCAAGCTCCAGATTTTCCACATCGGCAAGCTTTATAGTCATAAGCTCGTCTTCATTTATATCCATATCCGTAACCAGACGATTTGCCTGATTGCTTATGGCTCTTTCAAGATAATTTCTAACCGAACGTGCATTACCGAAATTATGCGGCGGTGATATAAGAGTTTTTTTGAATTTATCCGTGATAAAGGAAATTGCTTCATCATCAAAGGTATAATCCAGTCTCTTTGCTCTGTTTATTATTATTTCGATTAACTCATCGGCAGAATAATTCGGAAACTCGATCGTCCTGTTAAATCTGGAACGAAGTCCCGGGTTTGCGTCAAGAAAGCTCTGCATCTCATCATGATAACCTGCTGCTATTACAATTAAGTCATCACGAAAATCCTCCATGGCTTTATTCAAAATATCTATTGCTTCCTGTCCGAAATCACCATCCTGTTTATTGGAGGAAAGAGCATAAGCCTCATCTATAAAAAGAACTCCACCCTTTGCTTTTTCAACAACTTCCATAACCTTCTCACCGGTCTGACCCATATAACCGGCAACAAGCCCCGAACGGTCAACCTCAACCAAATGACCCTTGGAAAGAATTCCAAGATTATGATAAATTTTTGAAAGTATTCTTGCTACGGTTGTCTTACCTGTTCCCGGATTTCCCAAAAAAACAAGGTGATTGGTAGTCGGCGGAACCTTAAGACCTTTCTTTCTTCTTAACTCACATACCTTAAGAAGGTTAACCAGATTATTTACCTCTTTCTTAACGCTTTGCATGCCTGTCAGGCTGTTAAGCTCTTCCATCAGCTTCCCAAGGTTAATTGTATCCGGATCTATTCCTGCGTCTTCAATATCATTTTTAACATCGCCCTGTGAATCAGCATTTAAAACTTCTTTCTTTTCTTCTCTGTTAAATATCCTGTCGCCGATTTTTTTCTTTACATTTAAACCATCTTCATTTCGTCCGAAACTTATATTATTATCCTCATTTTCTTCGTTCGGCTTAATATCATAATTTGTTTCTCTTATATATCCCGTATTGGACGACTCATTTGAACTTACCGAAAATCTATCGGATTTAAAAGCGATTGTAGGCTTTTCTTCTTTTATCTTTCCGTTAATAATATCAATATTTTCACGAAGCATATTTATATAAGAAGAAAGACAATCAAGCTCGCCCTGTCTTATATTTTGATTACATGCTATCAAATCATTTCCTATATAATTAAAGGTTGTAACATAAAGCATAAGCAAATCATAATATCCGTTGCTTACCTCTCCTGTCTCGGGACCGATATTTGAGCGCACAAATGCCTCAAGTGACATAGGCGGTTTTTCAAGGATTTTTTCACTTCGCAGTTCAAGCCCGTCAGCATATTGACCCATAAGAGCAAGTGTAAAGCAGGAACCGGTGAGTGAATTAACATATTCTATTTCTTCCGAACTTATATCCCCGTCAGCGCAAACTATGTACACAAGAAAACGAAGCATATCATCCTTATACATTTCAGTAAGATCGATACGGCCTTCACTTCTTATAAATGCAGCTCTGCCTATACTCTCCGCACGTTTTAAGCAAAGATTATACATCTGTCTGCTTTCTTCTTTAACTATATCGCCTTTAAAAAAACTAAATTTTTTTCTCATATTAACCCCTGTCAAATATCTAATTTAAGTTTTTTAATTTCCTGATAAACCCTTGCAATCGGCAATCCTACTACATTATTGTAATCACCGTTTATTTTTTCGATATATATACCGCATAAACCCTGTATACCGTAAGCTCCCGCCTTATCCATCGGTTCCTTTGTTTTAATATACGATCTTATCTCATCATCCGTCATTGGATAAAATATAACCTCTGTTTCCTCATAAAAAGTATGACACTTTTTTTCCTCATCGGCATTATACACAAGGGATACACCGGTATATACCTTATGACTTTTCGCCTGAAGCCTCTTTAACATATTAAAGGCATCATCTTCATCCTTCGGCTTTCCGAGTATCTCTTTGTCTATCGAAACCACGGTATCGGCACCTATGACAAGCAAATCCTTTTCCGGATCGGCATTATTCATATGTTTATCAAATACATAATTCGCTTTCTGCCGAGACAATTCCATAACAACCTCTTTCGGTATGCTGCTTTTTACGATTTCTTCCTCATCCGAGGGCTCTATATCAAATTTATATCCTGCTCTTTCCAGAAGCTCCCGCCTTCTCGGCGATTGCGACGCTAAAATAATGTGCATAATAAACTCCCTGTAATATTACTTAAAACAAGTTTATTATAACCCTTGGCATATCTTTATTGCAATACTCTTGATTAACATAATCAGCAATACTTTGCTCTTTCTCCACCGATTAACTTCGGTCTTGTTTTTGCACAGACAACATGTGCTTCTCCTATATTTTTTGTCTCTACTCTTATCGGAACGGCAACATTTTTAAGATGCATTCCTATCATAACATCCCCAATATCTATACCCATTTCGGCACTTATATGTTCAACGGCAACCGCATCCGGCAAAAGTGAATACGCCGCTGTCGCAAATGAACCGCCTGCCTTAAGCTTCGGAACAACACTTACAATTTCATATCCTCTCTTTTTAGCGACTGACTTTTCTATTATAAGTGCACGGTTAAGGTGCTCACAGCATTGTGCAGCCAAATGTATTCCGTGTTTTTTACTTGCTTCAAAAAATGTCTCTGCTATGGCAAGCCCTATTTCTTCGCTGGAAAAAGTTCCGAGTTTTTTTCCGGCAACCTCGCTGCTTGAGCAGCCGACCACAAGAATATCATCCTCCTCAAAATCCGCCTGCTCTATCAATTCATTAAAAACTCTCAATGCTTCTTTTTTTATTTTTTCAATATCTTTATATACTTCATCAGATATTCCGTTTGCCATTTTAACTCATGCTCCTTTTATATATTAAGGCTTCCGGTAAAACCGAAAGCCCCTTAACTAATATAACCCAATTTATTCTATGAAGCAACAAAAACTGCTGCCGCCGAAAAATTATCACTGTTTTTCGGTGCCCTACTGTCAAGTAACAGCTTCATTCCGTTAAGCCATTCCTCAGGTGTGTGAGACTGCTTAAGAATTTTGCACATTTCCGCCTCATATACATATTCCCAAAATCCATCCGTGCAAAGTAAAAATGCATGAAAACCTTTTTCCGCTTCAAGATGAACATCATCCATAATCTCAGGCTCGCTACTGTCGCTTCCGAGTGCTCTCAAAATCTTGTTTCTGTCCTCATGGAAACGAATCTGCGCAGTGCTTATCTCATTCATATAAACTGCCATTTGTGAAACACTGTGGTCCGCAGTCTGAAATATAAGCTCTCCGTTCTTAAATCTGTAAAGTCTGGAGTCACCCACATGTGCCCATCTTGCGTTTTCATCTTCATCAATAACAAGACAGACAACCGTAGTTTTCATATGAGTATTGTCATTTTGCTTTTTCTTAACCTCTTTATCGGCAAGATAAATCGCTTCTGCCATCTCATCCTTATTGTTCATACGGTTATTCAGAAATTGTTCGATAATCGATTCTACTGCTGCCTTGGATGCGATTTCACCGCCGCCGCAGCTTCCGACACCGTCAGCCACAACAACGCAGGTACGATTATTATCCTGTGAAATCCCAACGGTATCTTCATTATAATCTCTTCCGCCCTGTCCGGTAAGCTGTGCTACTTCTACCATACTATCTCCACCTTCAATAAAAATTCCATCTTATTTCCTAATAATTCTGAACTTCTACATTCTCCGGCCACTCTACCCGGCAATCACAATCGGCATTATATTTTACGAGAGTCAAGGTGTCCGGCATACCTGCATCACCAAACAAATCGGCCGGTATGGTCATCAGGCTTTGCGGAAAATATATCTCCTGTAAGCTTGAACAATTATAAATTGCCGCAGCTTCCATGAGGTTTCCGCTCTTTGATAAATCTATCTTCGTTATACCCTGACATCCTATAAACGCAGGGCCAATCTCACTAAGCTGTGATCCGTCCTCCAGACTTACATCTGTTATAAGGTCACAATAAATAAATGCTCCTCCGCCTAATTTTGTAACCTCGGCAGGAATCACTATACTTCCCGACTTCTTCGGCGGACAAACAACAAGAGTCTTCATATCCTTCAGATAAATTATTCCGTCCTTTGATGCAAAAACATCATTGGCTCTGTCAACCTCAAACTCCTCAACCTCCGAATAAGTAAAGGATGTCGTATAAATATTTTCAGTATTTTTCGGAATATAAACCTTCTTCAGTTTTGTGTTGGCAAAACAGCCACCACCGAGTGTCGTAAGACTTTCCGGTAAATCAATTTCCGTCAATGCCGTCTGCCCGAATGCATCCTGACCTATTTCTTCCAATCCCTCGCTAAAGCATACATTTTCAAGCTTTGTACAATTATAAAAGCCGTCCTTGTCTATCTTCTTTACAGTCGAAGGAATAGCCACATCGACTACATCACTTGCTTCAAAAGCATCGTCTCCTATTTCAACTACCGGAAGCCCTTCTATTTCCTCCTGTATCATAAATTTATCGATATCTCCGACAAACTTTGTAATTATTATACCGGTACCGTCGTCTGTTTTCTTATATTCAAAATCCTCGTCTAAGCTATATACATAAAACTTTTTATCCGTCGGAAACTCATCCGGTTCCAGGCTCGTAACCGCTACTCCGTCGATATAATAAGGTACGCCTACAACATCTTTATCTCCCTCATATCCGTAAATAACATAGGTTTCGCCGTCATCCGCAAGCCTATAAACAAAACCGTCATCCGTCTTCATTACATCCGGCTCATCTATCAGGATAACGGACGTACCATCCTTGTAGCATATATACGATTGCGTTAACGTAGCATTTCCTTCATCATCTAATTTGCATTCCATTAGCCAAAGCTCATCCGAGTCAAAACATATGGATATAAAATCTTTATCATCTATAAGCTTCGCATTTGCCGTACCATCCTCTCTGATACGATATACTCCTTTCTCATCCGGATTTGAATAATATATCCAGCCGTCACCGTATCCCACCGTAAAACGACTTAAATCAAGCTTAACATCGTATAAAACATCTTTTGTTTTACCCTTCATATCAAGCAAATATAAAGCATTATCCGAAATTGAATACAGAAAGATTGTATCATTTTCAATAAATCCGTAACAATAATGATTTTTATCACTTAATATCTTTTTATGTTTACCGTCAAGGTTTGCCTTTTTAAGTAACATATTGCTGTCTTTTCCGAACACGGTATAATAAATCGAAGAACCATGTAAGTTATACCAACACATATCCTCCTTAATAACCGTCTCGATTTTTCCTGTTTTAGCATCACATCGATTAAGCACCGGACTTGTTCCGTTGTCATTCATGGTAATATAATAAAGATATTCTTCACCGTTTGACAAGAGTGCATATTGCATGAGCATAGAAGTATTCAGACCTTCTGCCACAACTTCTATATTGCTTCCATCAAAATCCATTTTACAGATTTTTATATTTTCGGTACCATCATCCTGCATAAAATATACCTTGTTTTTTCCAAGGTTGATATACATGGCATTATCGGTAATTATTTCCGATGTATCCACATAGAAATGACCGTTATATCCGTCATAGGTACACATTCTTAAATTATTATTATGGTCAAGGAAATATTCATATTCCTTTTCTTTTATTACAAGACCGCCATCATTAAGCATATTGGCGTTGGAATTTCCCAACTGTTTTATTTTCGGAAGCCATGGTTTAAACAAAAACAGCAAAACCGTTGCAACAGCAACAATAATCAAGCTTAATACCGGAATCAAAACCTTTGCGACTTTCTTTTTATCTTTCTTCTTTTTCTTTTTCGGCTTAGCTGTCGCACTGTAACTCTGCATGGCAGTTAATATATCCTGATCAGGCGTTGTTATATACGGTGCCATCCTTGTCAGAAGCTCATCCATACTACGAATTCTGTTTTCGGGAAGAACAGCCAAACCGTCGGTAAGCGTTTCCTTTAAATCATCCGGAAGCATACTTCCGTTAGGAAGAGGAGGAAATGAGAGCACATCTCCCACAAGTCTTTCCATCGCTTCCGGAATAAGTTTTCCGTACATACAATAATATATGGTTGCGCAAAATGCATAGACATCCGTCCATGCACCAACCGATCCGCTTTCCATATATTGTTCGGCAGGAGAAAAACCTCTTTTGGTAACAAGCTGGGACATTCCTTCCCCACCCGTGCTTACATCTTTTGCCGCTCCGAGATCAAGCAGCATAAGCTTTCCTTCCTTTGTTACCATTATATTATCGGGACTTATATCTCTGTGTATAAGTCCCTGTGTATGAACCTTACTTAGACTTCCCATCAAAGGAGAAAGCATGTTGATACAGGTCATATAATCAAGAGTTCCGTTTACTTCAAGATATTGCTTTAAAGTTTTTCCTTCTATGAAATCCATAATAATATACGCAGTTTGGTTTTCATAAAAAGTATCCCTAACCCTTACAATACCCGAAATAGAATCCAGCTTCGCCATCTTTCTGGCTTCCTTAAGGAAGTTATCACACCCCTGTCTCCATTGATCTTCCTGATTTGATGCAAGATTCCATTGTAAATGATTGCTTATCGTATTATCCCTGCTGACACTTCCCATAGGAAAATACTCTTTGATTGCAACCTTAATATTGAGTAGCAAATCAAAGCCGATATATGTCATACCGAATCCACCCTGTCCGAGCATTCTTCCGACAAGATACCTTCCGTAAAGAACGGTATTTCCCTTAAGCGCCATAGGTGACTGTTCGTAAATCTTATAAAAATTATACCCACACTTAGGACAAATCGCATCTTCAATTTCTTCCATGCAATTTAAACATCGATTAACTTCCATAAATATTTCCTTCATTAAAAAAATTAATTTAAACTGATTTATTGTAAAATCCTGATCTGTTCATTTCCAAAAGCTATGACACTTCCCCTTGATGCTTCCACCCAGTTTCCTGAAGGAATTTTCTGTCCGTCGAGAAATGTTCCGTAAGATGAATTTTCATCCTTAACCCAGATTTTGAAGTTTTCATCGACGTAAACCATACATTGTCTTCTGCTTACGCCGCCCGTACTTGGCGGAAACTGTATGTCACAGCTTGCATCTCTTCCTATAACCACACTGGACTCAGGCTTCATATACCATTTTTTACCATTCAGACTTCCGACAAATTCAAGATGCGGAAACCTGCTCTGACCGGTAGGCTGACCCGGAGCACTTCCTATATAAGTCCTCGGTTCCTCTGTTCCGAAAAGGTCTCTGGAAAGCTCGGCCACATTCTGGTATCTGTTTTCAGGCATGGTTGCCATTCCCTTATGTATGGCACTTGCAACATTATCCGGAACATCCGGACAAAGCTGCTTTATGTACACAGTCTTATCCGACATAATTCTGTCCGGTGCCTTAGGCGGCAAAACTCCTCCCAGGGAATAATACATGGTTACGCATAATGCATAAATATCCGTCCATGGGCCCTGATTACCGTTTGTCCTGTATTGCTCATAAGGAGCGAAATTGTGCTTTAATATTGTTGTTAGTCCGTTTGGATTGTTGTAGCTTCGAAGTGAGCCGAAATCTATAAGCTTGGCTCTGCCGTTTGTAGTAAGAAAAATATTATCAGGACTTATATCTCTATGTATAAGTCCCCTTCCGTGAATTGACTTAAGGGAATTGATTACCATGCTTATATATACCGAAAGCTGTTCCCATTTCATCTTTCCGCGCTTTAAGAGGGCTGATTTCAAATCCATACCCTCAAGATATTCCATAGCATAATATGCAGTGTTGTTTTCCTCAAATAACCGGTAAACATTTATAATATCGGGCTCCGAGGAAAATGCATACAAAGCCTGCGCTTCCTCAAGAAAGCGCTTCTTAATATGTCTTACATAATCTTCCTGCCCCAATACAACATTAACATAACATCCGTTGTGATCTCTGGTTACATCCTTATTCGGATATAATTCCTTGACTGCAACCCTTCTCTTATTATTGATATCCCATGCAAGATAAGTTATTCCGAAACCGCCACAACCTATAACCTTTCCGAGATAATATTGGCCTCCGAGAATATACTTTGAAGGCAAAGCAGTAACAGGTCGGTTGGTGTCCCAATCGGCAGGTTTACCACAGGAAGGACATATATATCTTTCCGTAGAACCGTTCATACAATTAGTGCAAAGATTATATAATTCCATAATACCTACCCCACATTTCAACATAAGGCATCACCGGCTAAGCCGGTGATAATACCTTAGTTTTTTATTTTTTATAATTCCATAATAATTGCAGTGAAATTATCCTGCTTTGGATTCTGTCTTCTAAGTACTTCCTGCTCAAGTCTTTCCGCAGCAACCTTTGCCGAAGGTGCCTCGTTCAAAAGTCTGCACATATCAGGCTCCGGAACGGTATTAAATACACCGTCGCTCATAAGAAGAATCCAATCTCCCGGTGCATAAGTAACCTTCTCCATACTTCCGTCAATATATTTAAGATTACCCATTCCGATAAAGCTTGTAAGACCGTCCTTCTTAGGATTTGTCTTAACATCGGCAAATGTATTCTCACCGTTAATTGCCTTTTGAACAAGTTCCGCCTCATAAATATGCTCACGATTCATAAGAAGAAGCGTTCCCGCTCTGAAAAGGTAAATGTGGCTGTCACCGACAGCAACCCAATGGAATCCGTCACTTTCCGCCATAACCGCAAGAAGTGTTGAACCACTCTTGTAAAGGCCTTCCGGTCCGAGCATCTGGTTAACTTCTCTGTTTGCGTGAGAAACCATTTCATAAAGTCTGTTATCTCTCGAAGCGCCTGCTATGCTTGCCGAGTCCTGAAGAAGTGTCATAACAATCTTCTGACTTACTCTGTCACCGTCAGCAAGGCCGCCCATTCCGTCTGCCACGACGGCAAGCGTTCCACCGTTATATTCGGTAAGACCGAGACTATCCTGCTGTCCCTTTCTTCTTCCGATATTATGAAGCTTACCTATTTTTTCTTCTGCCGATTTTGAAACCGATTCAACAGGTGCAAAGGTTGGCGCAAATCTCGACGGATCACTTCCGGCATTATCGACATTATTGATATTATCCGAATCGCCGAAATTACCCGATCCTTCCTCGTCATCGACGGAAGCATTATTCTTTCCTTTAAGCTTTGCGAGCATGCTTGCAAGATAAATAACCACTAAAAGAAGTACCGCACTTGTAATACCGAAAATCATTGCCAGATCCGGCTTATCTTTCGAACTTGAGCCGCCATCAGGAGTTCCTGTTTCGGTAGTTACGCCGTCTTCTTCCGTAGAATCCGCATCACCCTTTGTTGCAATTAACAAGCCGCCTTCTGTTGTGTCATTTTGACCGCCTGTGTTTTTTTCTTCCGTGGTGTCTTCGCTTTTTTCGGGTTTGCCGATATCTATAATCGAATCTCCCGATTCGGTTTCTTCACTATTTTTTATATAATAATTATATCCTTTATAAATCATACGCATCACTCATTCCAATCAAATTTTTCTCCGCAAAGAGGGATAAACAAAAGCTTAGTTGAACCTATGGTAATCTCATCATGAGGATTTACCTGCATAGGTGTCATAACCATCTTGCCGTTCAATCTTACAATACTCTTTCCGTCAGCAGGTCCGAAGAAAAATACTTTTTCTTCCTGATCATAAGCAATGAGCGCATGTCTTTCTCTTCCGATTTTCTGATCTCCCTGGATGCTTATATCCATATCTTCGCCTCTGCCTATATAGTTGTAACCTGCCTTGATTTTATAATCGGTTCCTCTTGCAGGACCGTCTACACAAACAAGCCATCCGGTAACAGGTGAAAAACCTGCTATACCTCCCATATTAACAGGCTGAGTAGCTCCGTCATAATCCTCTACACCATTGTTTACACTCTGCTCCGGCTGCTGAAATAATCCAGACGGATTATTTACCGGCATAGTTTCGCCCATAGCTCCCGCAGGCATTGTTGCACCATATCCCATAGCCGCCTGAGTATATGTCGGCATTCCGCCGCCGGCCTCTGCAGCACACTGTGGACAGGTTGTGTTTGCCTCGGCATCGTAAAAATGTCCCTTCTCACATCTGACAATTTCCATAAGTAAATCCTCCTTGTAATTAAAGTTTTAATATAAATGAATTCTTTTGTTCACCAATACAGAATTTATCTCCGGGCTTCAACTCAACAGGAGCCTGTGCAACAATCTTGCCCTTACCCTCAATAAATGTTCCGTAGCTTGAGCCAAGATCCATAAGCATAACCTTGCCGCCTTCCATATAAAGCTTGCAATGAATACGGCTTACACCCTTTGTTTCCTGAGGAAACTTTATGCTTACCGAGTTATCACGTCCGAATGTAATTTCCTTGCCATCAAACGGATAAACTCTGCCGTCCATATATCCACCGACTGCATATAATTTATAATTCTGAGGTCCGACAGGCGCTGCAGGAGCAGGTGTTGGTGCCGGTGGCGGTGTTACAGGCATTGCCGGAGCTGTCGGAGCTATATCCTCAACCGGTGGTACGTATGGAGTGGTCGCTCCGATATTACTGCTTGCAGGACTGCTTGAACCTCCCAAACCTCCGTTGTACGGGCCTCCGTCCAATGCAATATCCTTTGCGGAACCGGCATCCTCATTGCCATATCCGCCGTTTGTCTGTTTCCTGCTGTTCATATAGAAATAAGCAGCGGCTGCTGCCGCAATAAGAATAGCCCACCAGTATTTCTGGAAGAAATTTTTATCATCCTTGCTGCTTTTGTTATTATTGTTATTATTGTTATTATTGGTTGTTGTTGTAGGTTCAGGATTGGTACCGCTTCCGCCACCATCGGAACCGTAGAAAAGATTCTCATCGAAGTAAGGAGCCATTACTCCTCCACTAAATACCATCGCTACAACAGAACCGTTCGCGTCACAAATTACCGCAGGGTCCATAATCTGAGAACTATCAACATTTGCTTGTACGGAAAGCATACAATAATCATTTACTATGTTATACCCGGTTATTACTACAGGTGCTGATTTTGAATTTCCGTCCGGGTCAATATAATATAAGGTTGCCTGCTGATTTTCATATGGATAAGTAACATTCATAAATGTCGAATCCTCAGCACCGCTTGTTATGGACCACTTGGTTGCACCAAGGCTTGAATCTGAAGCATCCAGCTTAACAACACACTGGCCTTCCATAACCGAAATAAAAGCATATCCGGCTGCGCCCTCAGTATATGCGCTTGTCGTTGAGAAAATTATTCCGCCGCTTAAAGCTATCGCATAATCTACACTCAATACATTTCCACTCGCATCCACGCTTCCGACTATACCCGATATTCCGGCAAATCCACCGGAACCCGTATTGGCACTTTCCTCAATAGCCACTTTTTCAAGTGCCTCAAAAATATCCTCATCCTCTGATTTTGCAGCCTTAGCCGGTTTAACAGCCGTCAGCGCAAACAAAAATGCAAACATAATTACAATTAAGTATTTTTTCTTCTTGATTTGAACCATACATTTTCCCCCTGTCATATTATTGTAGTTAAATAATGCTTATATTCTTCAAGCAATACCTAATACACCTTAATCTTTTGTTTAAATCTCATTAAGAATTATATGAAATCTTAAACGACTGTTCATTACTTCCGAGATAGAATACATCCCCTTCTCTTAACGGCTGCTCTATTCCCGGTGCAAGCTTTATCTGATTTACCGATGTTCCGTACGAAGAGTTAAGATCGGTAATTGTCCATCCGTTCGCCGAATATCTGATAATGCAGTGCTGTCTGCTTATGCCGGCAACCTCAGGAGGGATCTTAAACCTGTTACTGTCATCCCGGCCTATGGTCAACACGTCTCCCGTGCCTGCCGACTGCCATACCGCTCCTCTTAAGACACCACTCATACAAACAACTGTAATTCTTGCAGGTGCCGCAAAGGAAGCCTGATTCCGATTCATTGCAGCCGCTCCCATCTGAACCGCCGCCATATTGTTTTCCAGATTACCAATTGCCTGAGTATAACCGATTCCCTCTCCGCTTTGGTATCTTCCGATTGATATAACCTGATACAAGCATTTTCTTATTATGTACAAAAGTATGATCCATTCAACAATACGAAGACCGATTTGACCGAAAATATAAATCATTTCATTTGCACTGCCATCATCATTATTTGCTCCTATTAAATCCCAAAAAGCGCTCGAATTATTGACAAAATGCATAAATACCGCTGCCACAAACATAATCAGGAAATCGAAATTAAAAAATGATTCGGCAGAAATCTTTGAATTTCTTGTATGCAATGCCAATGCCGCAGAATATCCGGCGCACCAAACGGTATGCATTCCAAATCCACCTATAAAGCGGTTTTGTAAAAAGAATTTTGCGATTTCAATATTGTTGCTTAACAAAGTAAAGTTAAGGTTATACCATACCGATTCAAAAGCTCCGAATCCCGCACCTGCGGCAGCACCAATCAACAGACCGGACAGACCATACATTTTCTTCTTTTTAAATAATATAGCCAATAAAACCACAGCTGCAATAAGCTTAGCCGGTTCCTCAAAAACTCCCGCATATGCCGGATCCTGTTGAAGTGAATCCGAACCAATCATTCTTATTACAAGATTTGAGAAAAGAGAAATCACTCCTCCGCACATAAATGCCAGGAACACTTCATAAAGTGCAACATTTCTCGGAATATTAAGCTCCCATAAGAAAATAGTAATTATCAAAGGAACTATCATTGGCGGTACGATAATTGCCATTGTCGCCGATGCCGGATAAAAACCT
Organism: Lachnospiraceae bacterium UBA3820; assembly: GCA_002369325.1. Classification (GTDB taxonomy): domain Bacteria; phylum Bacillota; class Clostridia; order Lachnospirales; family Lachnospiraceae; genus Coprococcus_C. The sequence continues at coordinate 8,328 of DFDU01000104.1, read as the reverse complement.
CCTTCTCCAAGAAGGCTTTTCGAAAGGGCATCAAATCCGAAAATCAAAACCAAGCCTATAAGTCCGATTACCGCCAGCTTATAAAAAACCCAGGGTTTTTGCCATTTCTGAAGCATATCCTGTTCGGTAGCACTGTTGAACTCACTTCCCGCCGATAATTGATAATCAAAATCTCTTTTGCTGTGTTTTTTTCTGCAATCCGATAAGATTTCCTTGAATGTAATTTTATTAGGATTTTTCTTTACGTCCCTGTAAAAAACTGTATTAGCCAAGCTATCCCCTCCCTGTTTATATATAGCTTTTAATATATTTGTTTACATATATTTTCAATGTTTATAATCACTATGATTTATACGAAATCTTAAAAGCCTGACCGGAGCCTCCGAGATTTATAACATCTCCTTCTTTTAAAGGCTGCTCTGTATTTGGCGGAATCTTAACCTGATTAACCGAGGTTCCGTAAGACGAATTAAGGTCGACCACAACCCATCCGTTTGAAGTATTTTTTATAACGCAATGCTTTCGGCTGATACCGCCGATATTCGGAGGAAGCTTAAATATATTTCCATCATCACGACCTATGGTAAGCACTTCTCCTCCGTTAGACTGCCACACGGCACCCTTTATGGCTCCATCTACGCTCATTACAGTAATTCTTGCAACGCTTGCGGCTGCCGCCATCTGAGCATTTGCTGCCATCTGACCGCCGATTGCACCGACAGCCTGTGTGTAACCTATGCCTTCTCCGCTTGCATATCTTCCTCTTGCTACCGCCTGATAAAGGCACTTTCTTAATATGTACAAAAGAACAAACCATTCAACTATGTCGAGGCCTGTTTTGAAAATATAATATTTCATTTCAGTGTCTAAATTCAGAGCAATATGAACATCGTCCGAATTGTTAATAAAATGTGTTGTGATAGTTGCCACGATCATAATAATAAAATCGGAATTCAAGAAAGAAGAGAGCGTTATTTTATTCTTCTCGGCATGTAAGGTTACGGCTCCGGTAATCGCAGCTGCTCTGGTAAGATGTCCCGCAAATGCTCCGAGAAATCTTGACTGAAAATAAAACTTCGCCATTCCTGTAAGATCACCGGTAGACATAAGGTTAGAAAAAACATAGGATATCGATTCAAACGCAGAAAAGCCGGCTCCTACAGCGCCTCCGATTACTATTCCCGTTAAACCGTAAATCTTTTTCCCTTTTAGCAATACCGCAATTATAATAAGCGCTGCTATAAGTTTAGCCGGTTCTTCGTAAACACCGGCATATGCGGCCTCATGAAGCTTTTCCGATCCGAACTTATTGATAACCATATTTGCAAAGAAGGATATGGAACCACCTACGATAATAGAAAGAACCACCTCATATAACGCTATATTTCTCGGAATATTCATTTCCCAGAAAAAAACGGCAACTATAAAAGGAACAAACATAGGAATAACGAACATTACCATGATTGCGGTTCCGTAATCCAGCCCATCCAAAAGTTTTGGCATAAGCCTATAAAAACCGACAATTATGCCTGTCAATATCGCGCAAATTATAAACAGCCTATAAAACAGCCACGGTTTTTGCCATTTTTGTAACATATCGCTTTCCGACGCTTTGTTAAAATCCATGCCGGCAGACAACTGATAATCAAAATCTCTTCTGCTGTGTTTTTTGGTACAATCTGAAAAAATTTCTTTAAATGTAATTTTGTTGGGATTTTTCTTGACGTCCCTATAAAAGACAGTATTACCCATAAGCATTTACCCCCATTGCTTTTAGATTTTAAAACATATATAAAGTATATCAAAATTATCTCTGATTTGCAATTTTTTTTACCACTCGGCAAGTACCGTAAAAACGTATTTCAAAAGCATTTACCACTTTTGTCACAGATCGACCCAACAGTAGTATCATAATAGCAAGAATTAGTTGGCAATTCCGTATTTTACCGTCTTGTCAATGTTTTATACAATCCGGTGCTTTCAAAAGATTTTTTACGAGAAGATTCCGTTATACCTACAAAACACATTCTTAAGAGCGCCACGTAAAATCATCATTAAATACAACCCGATAAAACTACTTAACTATTTTGATAGATTTGACAACCCAATCCATATCCTCTATATCATAAGAATTTCCGCAATAAGGACAGGTTCTGTTTTTGGTTGCATCGAAACTTCCGGCGCACCCCGGGCATTGAATCTTTTTTATCGAGAAACCATAATCTATAGGTATGTCTGTTCTTCTCTCTAATTCAACATTTATTTTTTCTTCTTTTCTTTTTACTTTTCCGTTTCTTTCATAAGTATTAATCATATATGCATCAGCATAAGCGCATATCTTTCCGTTTTCTTCTTTGATACTTCTTAATGCAAGTGCACCCCGAAAATCGGTATCTATCACATCATCAAAACATCCGTTTACTCCGTCTCCGGTATAAAAAGGCAGATCAACAGGATTATCCGAGAACACTATTACCCTTATCATGGACACAACCTTAGATTGAAAGTATTCAAAAGAAAATTCAGGACTATATTTCTTCATGCAGTTTTCAAATTTCTTATTTGACCCGGCTGTGTTCGAAAGAAGCACTATAGATTTTCCCGCCTCTTTAAAAAGCTTTCCGAGTTTTTTATACACCCATAATATATAGCCCAAAAATCCTCCAAAGATAAAGCCAAAAAGCACTCCCGGAATCGCCGAAAGCAGCAAAGAATGACCGGTACCGTTTTTTTGCACCGAAAAAACAAATGTAAATAAAATGCTGAATCCAATTATCATCGGCCATATTATTTTTCCTATTTCTGATTTCAACTCGTTTTCCGTTTCACCAAAATCACTGATAAAATAGTACCCCGAAACCTTTGGATACAACTCGTCCATCTTAAAAAAAGTACCGCAATACGGACAACCCTCAACAAGCTCACCGATTTTTACATTCGCTCCGCAATTCGGACAGCAATAAAAATCATCTTCGACCCTGGCACCGTCAAGAACATCAGTCACGGTTTGGTACATAACCTTATTGTCACCATTGGAATAAACTTCTTTTCCATCAACATATACAGCTTTATTTAAGCGACAGGTTCTGTGATATACCTTGCTGCTATAATGTTCATCTTTCCATTCGCGCGAGTGAGACGAATCCGCAAACAACCCGCGTGGAATTATATCATACGAAACCCCCAGTTTCTTTTTATTGAGACGATTTCTCCAAAGCTCTATGCCATATTTTATATCCTGATCACCGGAAGACACTTTTTCACCTGTTTCAATTCCACTTTCCAGTTCAGCAGCGAATTTCTCATACAAATCGTCGCTGGTTCTTAACCACTTTCTTTCTTCTGTTTTTTTCAATTTATACAGACACCCCTAACTTGATTATTTCTAAGTAAATATATTTTGTTTGTATCCAATCATCATCCTTACCATCAATATTATACCAATTATCATCGCTCGCTTTCAAGAGGTATAAATGCATATCCTGTACGAATATTTTTCAAACTGCACATCAACGCTCAACCCGGAATCACGCAGATATTCGAATTCAAACCGGTCATCCTTTGACTTGAGTATATAAATCCATTTCATATGTTATTTTATTTTTGGACGCTGCATATATTATATCATAGAGACCTCATCACTTATTTGGTTATTTGATTTATCCGCACTATCTTTCGACGAAGCATCGACATATTGTACCTTAATAAATCGCGGCACAAATTATTGATTATATTTTGCAATTTCAAAAAGTTATCAACATTCCTTCGCGGCAATCCCCAAAGTTATCCACATTGTCCACCGCATTATTCACGTTACACGTGAAACAACAAAGAACCTTCCTTCTTAATATCATTTTGCAAGTTTCAATGTTTCACGTGAAACATTTGAGGTTTGATGATTGCAACCCTTATTTTTTATAGCAAAGCACAAACAATAGCCGGGATATTTACTATTATAATGATTTTAAAAAAGTACAACAACAAATAGTATTTCAAAATTCAGTAACAGCTGACGTTTCACGTGAAACATAGACGACGCGATTATTATACAAAAAGCAACAACTCCAAATTGTTTCACACGAAACATTTGTGAATAACGAGGCAAGTCTTCAAAAGCCAAACTAATTCAACCAGGAATATAATCTATAAGTCAGCTAAAAATTTTGAGTTCATCAATAAACAACTAAAGGCACTATCAAACATGTTTCACGTGAAACACAAAATCAAAAGACAAATTCATAGTATCAGAGCATAGAGAAATACAAATTATAAAATTCATATAACAATACGAATAACTACGTTTCACATAAAAATCTAATTCTAAAGTGCAAACATCAGAACATGGATGAGCAAGATACAACAAGTATCATAATAGAAATCAATTCATAAGGAGTATTGTTTCACGTGAAACACAAGAGGAAAAGACAAATTCAAAACGCAATTAACAAATCAAGAAATACATAGAAATACATTCCAATAAATCATTCCAATCAACAAGAACGAATCCAAAGTTGCTCAATTAAATAATCGAGTACCAATACAAACCAAAACCAGAAGCGAATCTTAATCATACTTATAAAGCCAAATCAAAGCAGCGAGCAAATTCCAAAGCAGAACAAAAAAGAAAAAGCCAAGCAAAAGAAGAAAGTGCAGTACTTCTAAGTGATTCTAAAGGCAAATAATTCTTCAATTATCATACAATAGATGTTTCACGTGAAACATTCTCACAGAAACAAGAGTCAAAGCAATAGAATCAATCCTCTCAGGATAGAAACGTGCAAAATATTCTATATATTGTAGATACTAGTGATTTTAAACTATATTTAGATATAGCGAAAAAAGTCGGTTAGTGATATAATGTTGACTACATACGGAGGTTTAGAAGATGGGAAGAGTTATAGCTGTCGCAAACCAAAAAGGCGGCGTTGGAAAAACCACAACCTCAATTAATTTAGCTGCTTGTCTTGCAGAAAAAGGTCAGAAGGTTCTGGCAGTAGATATGGATCCGCAGGGAAATATGACAAGTGGACTTGGGGTTGATAAAAATTCTTTACAATACACAATTTATCACGCCATGTGTGAAGAGTGTAATATCGGAGAGTGTATGATCGTTCATCCGCTCGAAAGCAAAAAATTAAATTTAAGTTTACTTCCTGCAAGCAGGGAGCTTGCCGGTGCGGAAGTTGAATTTATAGATATTGATAAGCCACAATATATTCTTAAGAACCTGATTGCAAAGGTAAGGGACAAATTTGACTATGTAATTATTGACTGTCCTCCTGCTTTAGGAATCTTAACAGTTAATTCAATGACTGCAGCCGATACGGTATTGGTTCCTATTCAATGTGAATTTTTTGCATTGGACGGACTCACCCAGTTGATGTACACAATCAATCTTATTAGAAAGAAACTTAACAGGTCACTTGAAATTGAAGGTGTTGTCTTTACAATGTTTGATTCAAGAACAAATCTTTCATTGGAGGTTGTTGAAAATGTAAAGAATAACCTTGACCAATTTATTTACAAAACCATTATCCCACGAAATGTTCGACTTGCAGAAGCACCAAGTTTCGGTCTGCCTATTAATTTATACGACAGCAGATCCGCCGGTGCACAAGGATACAGAGATTTAGCCGAAGAGGTAATTAATAACAAATTATTTGCCGGATTATAAATATACATATTGATAAAGAGGAGAGATAAAATGGCGGTAAAAAGAGGTTTAGGAAGAGGACTTAATACACTTATTCCTACCGGTGAAGAAAAAAAAGGAAAAGCACCTGCGGCAAAGCAGCCGGTAAAGACAGAAACAAAAGAGACTGTAAAAGAAGTTGTTAAAGAGGTTGAACGTACTATCAACATTAATAAGATAGAACCTAACAAGAGTCAGCCCAGAAAAAATTTTGATGAGGATGCACTTGCAGAACTTGCGGATTCAATTAAACAATATGGCATTATCGAACCACTCGTAGTTACGAAGCGCAATAAATATTATGAAATAATTGCAGGTGAAAGACGATGGAGAGCTGCAAGACTTGCCGGACTCAAAGAGGTTCCTGTCGTAATTAAAGAATATACCGATCAGGAAATAGTTGAAATTGCTCTTATTGAAAACATTCAACGTGAAGATCTTAATCCTATTGAAGAAGCTCTTGCTTATGACAGATTAATTAAAGAATTTAATCTTAAACAGGATGAGGTTGCGGAAAAAGTATCAAAGAGCAGATCGACCATAACCAATTCATTAAGACTTTTAAAGCTTGCCGAACCTGTTCAGCAGATGCTTATTGATGATATGCTTACCACGGGACATGTTCGTACTTTAATCAGTATTGAGGATACCACTCTTCAATATGAAACCGCACTTTATGTATTTGATAAAAAACTAAGTGTGCGTGAAACAGAAAGCTATGTAAAAAAAGTTCTTCGCGGAGCAACAGCAAAAAAGGAAGCTGCTGTCACGGAAGATTTTTCTTTCCTGTACAGGGAGATAGAAGAGCGTCTTAAAAATGCTCTCGGAACAAAAGCTACTATCAAGGCTTCAAACCGAAACAAAGGAAAAATAGAAATAGAATATTATTCCGAGGAAGACCTGGACAGAATAACTCATATGTTATATAACGCAAAATAATAAAAACGACGGAGTATATATTAAATATGGAAACTATATTTGGAATCAAAATTAAAACATTTTGCGTTATCATGTTTATATTGTTGGTTATACTTTTAGTATTACTTTTTGCTGTTATAAACAAGTTAAATGTTATGGCAAGAAAATACGAAGCTCTTATGAGCGGAAAGAAAGGTGCCGATCTGGAAAAAATAATCCGTATCCGATTTAAGGAAATGGATCAGGTCAAAGCAAATGCAAAAAGAATAACCAAAGAACATAAAGAAATAAAACGCAATCTTAAATCCTGCTACAGCAAACTCGGAATAGTTAAATATGATGCTTTTGAGCAGATGGCAGGAAAACTCAGCTTTGTAATCGCATTGTTAAACGAAGACAATTCCGGATTTGTATTTAATTCAATGCATTCTCGTGAGGGATGTTTCAATTATGCAAAAGAAATAATTAAAGGTGAATCCTATATTCCTCTTTCCGATGAAGAAAAGGAAGCAATCGAAAAAGCTAAGACTGTCGAGGAAGAAATCGACGACTTAACAAGTGATGCAGATAATGATTTGAATTTTGAATTCGATATTCCGGTAAATGACCTTCAACCAAATCAGACTTATGCGCAAACGGAAGCTGACTATAACGCTCAAGCTAATCCTTATGCAACTGCATTTCAGGAACAGCCGGATGAAAACGAAGTTGAAATCGATGTACGAAATTTATAATAATTAACAACTATACAAACACATAAGAACTATGTATAAAATAAACAACTATATAAAGTCATAAGAACTATGTATAAAATAAACAACTATATAAAGTCATAAGAAATTTATAAAAAGGAGAAACACAAATGTTAGATATTAAATTTGTCAGAGAAAACCCGGACATAGTAAAGGAAAATATTAAAAAGAAATTTCAGGATAACAAGCTTCCTATGGTTGATGAAGTTATCGAATTAGATAAAGAGGTAAGAGAGATTCAGCAGGAAGCCGACGGACTTCGTGCAAAGAAGAATACCATCGCAAAACAAATCGGTGCACTTATGGCACAGGGCAAGAAAGAAGAAGCTGAAGAAGTAAAAAAGGAAGTTGCAAAAAATGCAGCAAGACTTTCAGAGCTTGAGGCAAAGGAACCTGAGGTAAGAGAGAAACTTACAAAGCTTATGATGGTAATACCAAATATCATTGATGAAACTGTTCCTATCGGAAAGGATGATTCCGAAAATGTCGAGCTAGAAAGATTTGGTGAACCTGTTGTCCCTGATTTTGAAGTTCCGTATCATACAGACATTATGGAAAAGCTTAACGGCATAGATTTAGATAGTGCAAGAAAAGTTGCAGGTAACGGTTTCTATTATCTTATGGGTGATATCGCAAGACTTCATTCAGCAGTAATTTCTTACGCACGTGACTTTATGATTGACAGAGGTTTTACTTATTGTATTCCTCCTTTTATGATCAGAAGCGATGTCGTTACGGGTGTTATGAGTTTTGCAGAAATGGATGCCATGATGTATAAGATTGAAGGTGAAGATCTTTATCTTATCGGAACAAGTGAACATTCCATGATCGGTAAGTTTATAAACACTATTACAGAAGAAGATAAACTCCCTCAGACTCTTACAAGCTACTCACCTTGTTTCAGAAAAGAAAAGGGTGCACATGGTATAGAGGAAAGAGGAGTTTACAGAATTCATCAGTTTGAAA
>DFDU01000088.1 GCA_002369325.1 Lachnospiraceae bacterium UBA3820 | reverse complement strand
AACGATACACCGTCTTTTGTGCATCGTACACATTTATAATATTATAACATCATACGGAAGCTTTTATCAACCTGAGTTCTTTATATTTTTCTCTTTCATCCTCATCTATCCCCAATGCATCCATACATTTTTCGATATCCCAACCTGTGTTTTTCATAAGATTATTAATATTCTTTATGATTGACTCATCATGACCTGAATCGTATCCTGTTCCATATCCTGAACCATAGCCTTCATTATATCCATCATCATAAATACCCTGACCTAAATTACACATATCACTGACACTTCCTTCCATTTCCTTAGTTAACTCTATTTTGAATTCTTCACTCAATATCTTTTTCTTATCATTTGAATTTATGTTTTTTGAAAGTAAGGTTGATAACATATTTATAAGTTTATCACCTTCGGCATTAACTGCATTCTCGTTCAAACATACCACAACAACTGATATCAAATCATAATCTTTATCGTTTTCCTCAAAATGTCCATAAATATCTTTTTTCTTAAAATCATATCGAGCTATGGTATTTTGTCTGTACTTCGGTGGTTTGGTACAAATCCATATCGAACTTACTTTCTTAAGCTTTTCATAATGGGATTCCGTGAAAACCGTCTCATACTGCGACGAGATCATGCGGCTTGAATAGTATATCCCTCTTTTAATAATCGGATATCCCGGATAAAAATTGTTCTGAGCTTCGATATTCACTATCATATCTGTTTTGCTTTCTGTATCCGGAACAATAGCCCTAAACTTTATATCATATTTGACTATACCTTCTTTTATAGATACATCTTCCGTTCTTAATCCTGTTATAAATTCAGTGGCTTTATCTCTGTTTATCGAATCTTTCGCAATTACGGATGCTTCATCTCTGTGTACTGCATCTTTTGATATTTCAGGCTCTCCCTCAATATACTTTTCTGCAATCTCATAAATGTCAAAATCTGCAAATTCTTTTGTGGAATATTTCAAAATCCACGCAAGAATCACCTTATTTGCAAGCAACTGCTTACAGACTTCATCATACGAAGCTATAATACCTGCGGTATCAATTCTTTTTGCTAAACTGTTTTGTGACTTCAAATTTATTCCTCCTTATTTTACATTATAGTTTTTTCATTTTCAATAAAATGTGTCAACAAACACCTCCCTATTTTATAAAAATAAATTCCACTATTTGGAAATAAGCAGGAAATCTTAATTGAAATCAGAATTTTTTGAATAAGAAATATCTGCTTGACTATAAATATACAACAAAAAAATTTAGAGATCAACAAAAAAATCGACCGAAATAAATTTCGGTCGAATCTTTTGTTAATTGAACATACACTACTTTCAGTTCATATAATTTAGTTTTATTCTGTCCAAGTTTCACCTGTAACAGATTCTGTATATTTAATATAAGACTTAATAATTTTCTTTTCATCACACTCGCAAATCTGATATTGAGTAATTTTATCTACATAAATTGTATGTGTATCTAATGACGAACCACCATGAATAAGACAATCACTTTCACTTAATTCACTTAATTTACATGTATAACCATCATCAAAAGTTTCCCAATACTCATCGTATTGATCGATACATTCAAAATCTTCTTTAACAGGACTCCAGCTATGCGTATGAACAGTAGATGGTTCGGTATTAGGATTTTGTGTATCAGATGGCTTATCAGTAGTGTTCGGTTTGTCAGCCGATGATCTTTTTACACCATACCATCCGATTCCTTCGGCTCTCCAGCCTACTTCTATAAGATAATTTCGCTCGCCTACATTTACTGTATAGTGGTTATCTCCACTGTTGGGGTTATATAAGCGATATACGGGAGTATTTGACTTTTTAGGTGCGGTCCAACCTATACCTTCATATCTCCATCCCAAAGAAACAAGATTATTTTTTTCTGCAGGATTTGCGGTATAGAAATGTTCGCCGCTGTTTGGATTGTAAAGACGGTACATATCGACATAACCATTTTGGTTATCCTCTACAGCTGCCCCCCACAGCATTTTCAAGCTCTTGTGCCTTAACATCCGTATTTCCTAAAGAGCTTCCGGATATAAGCAATGCGAAGCATGTCGGTCAGACAGAGGGGCATGGTGCCGCTTATAGAATTGAGACGTGTTTTGAATAATACAGAGCTTTATAAGGACCGTTATGAGACGTGTTCACTTAGCGAAAGCCAGACAAGGAAAAAACAGATAGGTAAGTTTTCATTTATGAAAAAACATACCTATCTGCTTTTTTGAATTGGATGGATTGAGCTTAGTGAGCCTACGTCGAATACCGAGCGAGAGCGCGTCCTGAAAAGCTCTTGTATAATTCAAAACACTTTCAAAACCCCAAACTCAGGCACCATGCCCAATTTAAGTCTGACCGACCTCTTATAGAGAAACATTTGCGTTCACGCAAAAATGTTTCTCTTTTTTTTGAATTTAAGCTTTAGTTATCTGATTATCGCAAAAACCAAATCAGCTATATAAATCAGAATCATTGTTATGCCCTCCAGTCTTGTTATCTTCTTGCCCGTTAATACAAATACATATGTAATGATACTAATTGCAAGCAGAATGGAGATATCAATTAAAGATGCAAGATTAACGTCAATCGGATTTATTGTTGCTGAAAGTCCTAAAATAAGTAACAGGTTAAATATATTTGAACCGATTGCATTTCCTACAGCAAGACCTGATTCACCTTTTTTCGCAGCTACTATTGACGTTACAAGTTCAGGTAACGATGTACCTACCGCAACAACTGTCAAACCTATCAATGTTTCAGTCATTCCGGCGGCTTTTGCTATAAATTTGGCACTATTTACAACAGCCTGCCCTCCTCCGATTATCATTGTAATTCCGAAAATAACCAGCAATATACTTTTACCTAAAGATATCTTTTTTACCTTTGCATCTTCATCCATTTTTTTTCTGGAAGCATATATCAAAAACACAATATATATAATAAAAACTATGATTGATATAATTCCAAAAATGCGATTTATACTGCCAATTTTATCCTCCATCCCAAGATATTTGACTTTTCCGGAACCCGGTAATTGGCACCCCAATATAAGCAACATCAAAAAAGTTGTAAAGATTGAAAACGGAAAATCCCTTTTTAAAACTATTTTTTCCACAGGAACATTTTTTATAACTGCACATATTCCAAGTACGCATAGCAAATTAAAAATATTTGAACCGGTTACATTACTCAGGGCAATTTCATTTGAACCATTCATTGATGCTGTCGTACTTACGGCAAGTTCGGGTGCGCTGGTACCGAAAGCTACTATTGTAAGACCAATTACCAGTCCGGAAACATTTAATAAGCCCGCTATTCCGGTACTCCCATCCACAAACAAATCAGCTCCCTTTACCAATAGCCAGAATCCTAAAACCAATAAAATCAAATATAAAAAAAACATATTAACCTCACAATCGTTTATACTATTTATTTACCTTATTCTTATCGCCAAAATTCTTTTTTTCTTCATCCTCTTTAATGTTTTTTCCGCTTCCCATATAATCGGAAACATATCCTATAAATCCCGCTCCCGCAGCTATAATACAAAATATAATAACCATAATATTCATAAAATTCATTTTTTACACCTCACTCAATTAATCATAAAAAGAAGCATGATACTTTATTTTTCTGTAAATTTTATATATTATCATAATCAACAATGAAAGTAATATATATAAACACGTAGCCAAACTTAATCCTCCACCTAAAATAACAACAAGATATACCAAAATTTTTTTCATGATACACAATCTCCCTTTTTACGTTTAATTATAAAAAACACGTCAAAAAGAGCTGATGAAAATCGCCAGCTTCGTCATTATTATTTAGTTTTCAACACTCTTTCATCAGCTTATGAAAGACGTTTCCTACCATCCAAATCGTGAATATAGGCAATGACATATGCCCTGTATTGATAAATACAAATGTAAGATAGTTTACAGGCTAATTGAAATAACCTGAATAATGTCAATAAAAGTAATAAACCAAAGGCAACAAAGCATCCGTTAACTTTTGATTTATGCATTGATAAACTTATATTTTTGATTATTGTTATAACAACATTATTGTTTTCCTGTTTAACACTCTGAAAATGATTAGATATTTCTGCAACCTGATATGAGACACTGCTTCCAGATGATGATTTTCCGAGAGTATCATAATCATCAATCGACATACCGCATGCAGTCCATACAACCACAAAGGCCATAATTAAAATTATTATATTTTTATTTTCTATAATTTTTTTCATAAAAATAATCTCTTTCATGTTTCGGTAGTGTCAAGTTGACACTCATTTAATCCAATACCGTTCAACTTTCTTATAAAATCTTTGTTTTAATTCAGCTTCAGACTAAAATCTTTCACAAATTCACAACAGCAGCTGCCTTCTCTTATAATTGTTTTATTCATTATATATCAAAATAAAAACTATATCAATATATATTAAAAACACAATCGAGGATTCTTCTTATTTCATGGTGAGCATCCCGGTCACATATGCGCAGCATGTCGGTCAGACAGATGGGCTGCAGACAACTCGGGCGTGTACAGGTGGGATGTAAGGTCAACAAACGGACCGTTTAAAAACGCGAGCACTTTAAGGTAATGAAAAAAAAGAGAAACATTTGCGTTCATGCAAAAATGTTTCTCTTATTTTTTGAATTAGCTTATTAGTACTCCTGCGTTTTTAACCGAGTGAGAACGTGTCCTTTGTGACCTTATCTTCTCACCTGTATATGCACGGGTTATCTGTAGCCCAATTCTGTCTGACCGACCTCTTATATAGTCACAGCACTGTAATTAGGTGCTTCCTTAGTAATCTGAATGTCATGCGGATGACTCTCTCTAAGTGATGCAGCCGAAATTTTTACGAACTCAGCCTTTTCATGAAGTTCTTCGATTGTTGCAGCTCCGCAATAACCCATACCTGCCCTTAAACCACCTAAAAGCTGGAATACAGTATCTTCGATAGAACCCTTATATGCAACTCTTCCTTCAACACCTTCAGGAACAAGTTTCTTTGCATTTGCCTGGAAATATCTGTCCTTGCTGCCGTTTTCCATAGCAGCTATAGAACCCATACCCCTGTAAACCTTATATTTTCTACCCTGATAAATCTCAAATTCACCCGGTGCTTCATCTGTACCTGCGAATAAGCTTCCCATCATACAAACATTTGCACCTGCTGCAAGAGCCTTTGTAATATCACCTGAATACTTGATACCACCGTCTGCGATAACCGGAATTCCGGCTTCTCTTGCTGCATCATATGCTTCCATAACTGCAGTAATCTGTGGAACACCGATACCTGCAACGATTCTTGTTGTACATATAGAACCAGGTCCGATACCTATCTTAACAGCATCTACACCCATATCTATCATAGCCTTAGTTCCGCTCTTGGTAGCTACATTTCCTGCTATAACATCAAGATCAGGATATTTTTCTTTAATCATCTTAAATGTCTTAAGCACATTTTCCGAATGTCCATGAGCAGTATCGATAACGATAGCATCAACTTTCGCCTTTACAAGCTCATCAACTCTGTCTGTTATATCCGGAGTAACACCTACTGCTGCCGCACAACGAAGTCTGCCCTGTGAATCCTTTGCAGCATTAGGATATTTAATCTGCTTCTCAATATCTTTAATAGTTATAAGACCCTTAAGATTAAAGTTATCATCAACTATAGGAAGTTTTTCCTTTCTGGCTCTTCCAAGAATATCTTTTGCTTCCTCAAGAGTAATACCCTCTTTTGCGGTAATAAGATTCTCGGAAGTCATTGATTCCTTAATCTTCTTGTTATAATCTGTTTCGAATTTTAAATCTCTGTTTGTAATAATACCTACAAGCTTACCATTTTCGGTAATAGGTACACCTGAAATGCGGAATTTAGCCATAAGCTTGTCCGCATCGGCAAGAGTATGTTCAGGCGAAAGAGAAAACGGATCCGATATAACACCGAACTCAGAACGTTTTACCTTATCAACCTCTTCTGCCTGCTGCTGAATAGACATATTTTTATGAATTACACCTATACCGCCCTGTCTAGCCATGGCAATAGCCATCCTGTGCTCTGTAACGGTATCCATCCCCGCACTCATAAGAGGAATGTTAAGTCTGATTTTTTTTGTAAGATTTGTTGCAAGATTGACATCATTTGGAATTACACTTGAAAATTGCGGAACTAAAAGCACATCATCAAAAGTTATTCCTTCACCAATAATCTTTCCCATGTTGTTTTCCTTTCTTTCTCTACTTATCCATCTGATATGTTAAAAAATATTAACAAAAAACCTGTTTATATAAAACAGGTACTTTGCTTACTTATCCAAATATACACAAACGTATAATGTAATCCATTCTTCTCCGTCAACCAATAGAGGAACTTTAATTCCTTCGATATCCGACATAAGCTGTATATCCCGCCCGTATACTGCTATAGGCGGAGTAATATCAATCAATATACCCTGTGTTGAAAAAATTGTTGCAGTATTTCCCATAATCATATTACTAAGCTCATTTAATGCCGAAGAAGCCATTTCATCAAGCGTGTCAACCGGCATGCCAAACATCATCTTGGAAGCGATTGCTTTCGCCTTTGAATCCTCTATACCAAGGACAACCTGACCTTTCATTTCTCCGACCACTCCGACTTGTATCGCATAGGTAAGCTCTTTAATCATAAATTCAGCCTTTACGGGTTTTCCAACCGCAAGATCAAGAGCCGCTACACTTTTAACTATCGACATACTGGATTGTAAAAATGGATTTATGTATTTAACGTCAATAATCGGCTTCATACTTTTCTCCTTAAAAGACACACATTACAATCAAAACAAATATTGGACTGACTGTTTTGTCATTATATCATAAATATTGTTTTCATTCAAACATTATTTACTTTAAAATACGTATTATATCAAAAAAACTGTAAAAACGAAAAATTAAATATACACAGTCCTTTTTTCTATTTAATTGTAAACAATCATATTGGTTTCACTAAGCTGATGGTGTGCCATATCAACCTGCTTTACAACTATTTCATCTCCCGATGAAACCTTTTTTGAGTCTATCAAAAGTTCATTTTCACTTATATAATCGGTATCTACTTTTTTATCATTTACAAACACTACCGAATATGTGTTAAAATTTTCTCCCTTAACAGATATTGATGAGCCGTTATCAGCAACCTCATTAAGAACTATCGGTGTGATTCCTCTTCTTATATGTCTTTCAGGTACAGGAGTATGTCCGTCATAAAGGTAATTTTCACCAAAAAGTTCATCATATGCAAGCATCTCAAGCTTATCATCAAGCTCATCACCCTCATATAAACCATGTGCCTTTTGAGTATAGCCCGCCGGAATATTGAGTTCCTTTAGAAGCTTGTAAGCCATCTCATTTGAGGCTATATCTTCATCCTCAAGCTTTAACTTCATATTGTTTACAAAAACATATTCCGTCTGGAACAATGTGCTGTCTGTAAGCTGATGCTGTGAAATATTAAGTGACGGAAGATGATCTCCGTAGAGAACAAGAATGTAATCTTCTCCTCTTTCATCCAGTTTTTCCTTGAGCTGACCCAGCATCTCATCCATTTCGTAAATCTGATTTACATAGTAATGGAACGGCTCTTCCATAGCCTCCTCAAAAGTGTATTCAACCTGGATATGGTCCTCACAAGTGTCCTTATCCGAAGGATAACGACCATGTCCCTGAACGCTTATCGTAAATACAAAGTCCTGACCTTCCGTAGAATCAAGGCACTTTAATATATCATCTGTGAGGGTATAATCCTTTGCCCATCCCGTGGATGTATATTCAAGATTATACATATACTCAATGGAAGTAAAATCATCAAATCCCATTGAATTATAAACATCATCTCTGTCATAAAATGAACCCTTATTATTATGAATAGCATGTGTTGCATAGCCCTGATCCGAAAGAACACTGCAAAGCGATACAACAGGTGTATCATTCACGGTTGTTTTATATGGATATTCTCCTGCTCCGAAATATGTGGATTTAATACCTGTCAAAACTTCAAATTCGGAATTTGCAGTACCTGCTCCAAGTGCAGGAACCGTAAGGTATCCAGACGGATAATCATCCTTGAATTTATCAAAATTAGGAACCGGGTTCTCACTCATGGTAAGACCCTTTAGTCCGTTAGGATCAAAAAATGATTCCAGCTGAATAATTATTATATTCGGCGTTTTCATTTTACCTTTCGGCTCTTCCATATTATCAAGCTCTGCTTTAATCTCAAGTATGGCATCTTTCCCGTAATCATCCGGTTTACTTATACCATTGTCAATAATACTGTTTGTAAAGCAATATGCAAATCCATATTCCTGATAAGCCATACCAAGGTTGGCAAAATCGTCCGAAATTATATTATGCTTAACTCCAAAATTGGTAAATCCCCAAATTACGCACCATACAATAACACATGCAAGCATTGTAAGCTTAACATTCATCTGCCCCTCATATTTCGGTGTTTTTTTGAACAAAAAGACTATTCCGACCACAAGCAGTAATAATCCGAATACAATTAAAACCTGCTGAAATTTAGTATAATAAACATCTATCATACTAAAAGTATCCTTAACCATAAGAAAGTCAACAGCAGCAAACGGCGTTACTCTGAAGCCCAAAACAATAAAATTGATCAAACCGCACACAAGCCACACTATACTGATTAATGCTATTCCAAATACTCTTTTTCTGATAAATAATGCAAATAATAGTGTAAAGAAAATAATCGAAACATTATATAAAAATACAATAGGTGAATTAAATAAGAACGCAAAACCTCCGAGAATGGAACGTCTTCCGAACATTTCGAGAATAAGCTCTATTCCTAGGGCGCACAAAAAACACCTAAATATCCATGTATGAATTGAATATTTAACCGCCTTCTTGATTTTTTTTGCTATTTTTTTTCTCTTGGTTTTACTTAAGCCCGACTCATCTTTTGGAGTTTCTTCCTTCTTATCTGATTTGGAATCCTTAGCCTTTTTTTCATCCGGCTTTATGCTGTCATCCGATTCATCAGCTTTATCCAAAATATCGTCGTCATCAATATCAATTACCTTTTTGATGCTCTTTTCAACAGGCTTTTCATTTGTTTTTTTATTTTTTTTACTCATGCTCCCACACCATAAACATAAATCTTTATCAACTTGTTAATTATTCAATATATTATAGCAAAGATTTTTTATTTTTCAACAAAAATAAAATCGAATTAAATAAATATTAGATTTTGAAATATTTTATTTCAAACAAAGTTCCCGTTTCATCAGAGGTTACAAATATATTTCCGTTTTCTTCCTCTATAATTGTTTTTGCTAATGCAAGTCCTATACCGACACTGTCCTTAGAAGCATTTTGCCCTTTATAAAATCTTTCAAAAATGTGTGGAATATCTTCTTTTGAAATTCCGTCTCCGTAATCCTTTACGGAAATATATGAATAAACATTACTTTCTTCATAATATATATCAATACTTCCGCCCTCTTTCGAATGTTCCGTACAATTCTTTATTATATTTGAAAGAGCCTCCGCCTGCCATCTTAAATCACAGGTGATTTTAGCTTTCTCATTTCCGTTTATATTAAGCTTTATGTTTCTTAAATCGCAAAGCGCCGATACGTTTTTCACAGCCTTGTCAACAATATTCTTAAGATATATCTCTTCTTTTATAAATGATATTGTATTCGCATCGAACTTTGAAAGCTTTAGCAAGGATTGTATAAGAAAATTAATATTTGACATTTCACGCTTTATATCCCGTATAAAGTCAGCCCTTTGTTCGGCATCCATATCCGGCTCTTCTATAAGATTATCAAGTATAACAAGTATTGACGTAATCGGGGTTTTAAGCTGATGCGATATATCTTCGAGTGATTTTTTTAAATTTTTTTTGTCCCTTAACGAATTATCTGCACTTTCCTTAAGCATAACCGTCGTCTTATATATTTCATTTTTTAATATGGAAAGCTCATCCTCTGAGATATCATTTATATGAAGTGTATAATTCTTTTTATTTAGTTCTTCTATGTATCCCGTTATCTTAGCAATCTCTTTATCTTTCTTTCCGTTAAAAAAAAGAAATGCCGATAACATCAGAGTACCCAAAACAATAACCGAAATAACATTGATGACAATAAAGGTTCTGTATACCTTTTCGTTAACCAAAACCGCAGAATCATCTTCAATATCTATTCCGTATTTCTTCAAAAATGCATCATCCGTTTTTTCTTTCTCAAGGATTTCTATTATTTCTTTATCAGAAACATCCGGATATTTTTCATTTACAAGGCTGACAATTCCTGAAATTTTATCATTATAGTTTCTATTGTACAACTTAAATTCGTAAATATTAATAAAAACAGATAAAAGCGAAAATAGCGAAAGAATACATATTAATATTATGACAAGTTTTTTTAATTTTATTTTATTTTTCATTATCAATCCTATATCCCA
The DNA here is from genome assembly GCA_002369325.1 of Lachnospiraceae bacterium UBA3820. GTDB lineage: Bacteria > Bacillota > Clostridia > Lachnospirales > Lachnospiraceae > Coprococcus_C. The sequence continues at coordinate 9,323 of DFDU01000088.1, read as the reverse complement.
CACCCTTTACGGTGGTTATAATATCCGTTTTCAGCTTTTCTCTTATCCTCTTAAAATATACGGTTACCGTATGGTCATCAACATCATTACCTGTCCATTCCCATATCTTGTCAAGTATCACATTACGTTTTACAACCTTATTTATATCAAGAAATAAAAGATTAAGGAGCTTGAGCTCAAGCGGTGTCAGCTCAAGCTCCACATTACCTCTCTTAACAATCATTTTATCCAGATTAAAGGTTATATCTTTAACCTGTATCTCCTCGGATTTTTTATATCTCATAAGGATTTTGTTAATTCTTGCCATAAGTTCTTTTGTACTGAAAGGCTTAGTAACATAATCCTCAGCTCCAATGTCAAGCCCTTTAACAATACACTCTTCATCATCCTCTGCTGTCAGAAATATGGTTGGTATTGCTTTATCCTTTATACTTTTTTCATATAAGTCAAAACCGTTTCCGTCCGGAAGAGTTATATCAAGTATTATCAAATCAATATTTCCGACATTTTCTTCAATATATGAAGCAGATGTTTTCACGGAAGTTCTGTATTTAAAATCATATCCGTTCTTTTCAAGCGAATAAGAAAGCCCCTTTATAATTGTTTCATTATCTTCGATTAGCAGAATTGACATTGGAATCTCCTTTTGTTTTTTTCTTTTGTCAACACTCATTATTATACATTATCATTTCGGATTGTTTCAATAATATTTTGACGTTTAATCTTACTCATTGAATATTTCATAATCCCGGTTATTAAAAGAAATACCGCAAATACAGCAATCAAAACAGCCATATACGGAAAAGCAAAAGGGAGACCTTCAGGCTTGCCGAGTTTTAAATATATAAGATACGAAAATACCATACCGATAGGAAGTCCGTAAAATAATGATTTTGAACCCATAAATATAGTTTCAAGTCGGATCATCCTGTTAAATTCGTTAGATGTCATTCCTACAGATTTGAGCATTGCGAATTCCTTTCTTCGAAGCTGCATATTGGTTGTGATTGTATTAAATATATTTGTAATACCTATAAGCGTAATTACAATTATAAAACCATATAAAAATATTGCTATAAGAAGAAAAAGTTTTTTTGTCTGTCTTGCATTTTCGGCAATATTTTTAATATATACATTAAAATCGGCATCCTTAAACATCACATCAAGATTATCTTGAACTTTATCTGATTTTTCGGAAGTATAATATGCCCATATCTGGTCTGCATTTGCACCTGATTCATCGAAGAATTCGTTTGATAATATGATATAGCCCGAATACTCATTTGTTCCGAAAGGGAATTCATCCGCGATATATCCTAATTCTATTTCACTCTCGACTCCATTTATCTTTCCGCTAACCATATCACCCTTTTTAGCCGAATAAGCTCTAAATCTAATCTTATTTTCATTACCTTCTTCGTCATAGGTATAAGCCTTAATATTATCAACCAGTATTCCTTTATCTTTTATCTCGTCATATTTCAGTCCGAGTTTATCAATATATTTTTTATAGGTTACATCATCCGGAATAAGAACATCAACATACGTTTCCTCATCTGTGTATCCGCTATAATATTCCTGAATATATTTCTCGCTGTAACTAAGATTCTCTGATATAAAACCGACATATTTATATATTCCGTACTCATCCACCTCATCCCATGAAGATGATTCAAGTACATTATCGTATACTTCTTCTATATCTTTGTCTTTATCTTTTATTTCCTCAAAATCAACGGTAACCGCAAGGTCATAATCCGATAAATCAATTTCATGTTTTACAACTCCGAAAGCCATCTTCATAAAGGATGAAAGAGCTATAAATGTCATTACCGAAACCGCTATTGAAATGATTGTAGTGCGGTACTTTTTCTTGTTTCTCTTAAGGTTCTTATATGAAAGAGTTCCTCCCATACCAAAAAGCTTTGAAACCAATTTCGGTACGCCAAGCTTTTTTGACTTAATCTTTATCTCTCCACTGTTTCTTATAGATACTATAGGTGAAACCTTAGATGCCTTCTTTGCACTTCTGAAGGCTGAGAGATATATGGTTATTGTTCCAAGTAGCACCGAAAATATAATAGCAATCCATGAAGGTGAAAATATAAGAAGTACTCCGTTATCAAACACATTTTCTCCGAGAAGCGTATTACTTACAAATACCAGAATCCATGATGCAAGTTCTCCCAGTAATACTCCGAGAGGAATACCGATTGTGCCAAGTATCAATGCTTCAAACATTACATTTTTTCTTATCTGTTTTTTTGTTGCACCAACACTTCTTAACATACCATACTCTCTGATTTTTTCGGTAATTGATATGTCAAATGAATTCTTAATACAGAATACTGAAGTAACCACAATTATTAAGCATACTATAAGAGCCACAAAAAATACTCCATTGGATGTGCTTCCTAAATTATACGGCTTACTTTCAAGCATTATAAGATAATAATTAAAGCCAAAACTACAATTCATTTCTTTTATGGTATCCAAAAACTCCTGTCGTTCTTCCTCACTTCCAAATCCACCGTTTATATACTTATTAAACAGCTTTGAATCTACTCCCAATATATCCGCAGCTGTTTCGTAACTGTTTTTTATGGCTTTTTTAGTTAATCTTATGAATATTGAAACATTTCCCTTCATTTCGTTTTTATTCATATATGTTATAAAGGTAAATCCCGGAGCGGTATAATCCTCAATATCATATGAAGGTCTGTTGACAATACCTACAATCGTATAGGTCTTTGAAGACGTCTCTATTATCTTTTCCGGTTCTTCATAGGAGTAAGAAACTGATTGATTCAACTCTTCTCCGTAATTATTTACTCTTTTTCCGACATCAAGCGTTATCGTATCGCCAACCGATAATTTAATTCTTCCGTTTGTTCTAAGATGTGTCGGAATAACAATCTCACTATCATTTTTCGGAAGTCGTCCTTGCTTTAGATTGACTGCAAGGTTATCCAGAGCTTCATCCGAATATCCTATAATATAAGCATAAGGTTTATACTCATTTTTTGATTCTTCAAGTTTTGCATAACCTATACCATCTATATAGGAAGTCTTATCAACATTACGATTACTTTCTATTTTTTCTGCTTCTTCTGCCGGAATATCCGTAAAGTATACATGATAATCACCTTTTACGGTAGTTTCATAAGAAATAAGTGAATCAATTAAACTTTGATACATGGTAGCAACGGTAGTTATAAGTGCAACCGAAAGCATAATTCCGATAATAGTAACTATCGTTCTTTTTTTATTAAGTTTTAAATCCTTAACGGTAAACTTTTTTAATACATCCATTTTTATACCTCACTCAATCTTCCGTCTTCTATCTTTATAATTCGATCTGCTATTTTTGCAATTTCCATATTATGTGTAATCATTACTATGGTCTGATTTAATTCTTTATTTGATTTTTTCAAAAGTGCAACTATTTCATCACTCGATTTCGAATCAAGGTTACCCGTAGGCTCATCCGCAAGTATAATTGAAGGATTTGTTATAAGTGCCCTTCCTATGGATGTTCTTTGCTGTTGTCCTCCCGAAAGCTCATGCGGTAAATGTTTTCTTCTGTCTGTAAGACCAAGAAGCTTAAGCAACTCATCCAGTCTTTTTTTATCTACTTCTCTGTTATCAAGTGAAAGAGGCAGTGTTATATTTTCTTCAACATTGAGTATCGGTATAAGATTATAAAACTGATATACAAGTCCGACCTGTCTTCTTCTGAATATGGCAAGCTTATCATCATCAAGTTCCGACAAATCCTCTCCATCGATAAATATTTTTCCGGAAGTAGCTCTGTCAACTCCACCAATAAGATGAAGGAGTGTTGATTTACCACTTCCCGATGCACCTACAATTGCTACAAACTCACCCTTTTCAACTGAAAATGTAGCATTATCCAATGCAATTACCTCTGCCTCATCCTTTCCGTATATTTTTGTTAAATTTTCTACTCTTAATATTTCCATTTTTCCTCCTTTTGGCGTGAGACTTCAACATCATTTTCATAATTTCCACACCTATTTCATTCATTATCCGAATTATACAATACCCAAAGTTACTACAAAGTTACTTTTCGAAAAAAAAATTATTATTTTTTTATAAAAAAAATTGTTGACACATACAAATCATTATGTTAATATATGTCTTGTCGTTATGAAACGGCAATGAAATGCGCGAGTGGCTCAGCGGTGGAGCACCTCCTTGCCAAGGAGGGGGTCGCGGGTTCGATCCCCGTCTCGCGCTCTTATTATGCAAAAAAGACCGAAAACCATATTTGGTTTCGGTCTTTTTTTGCATAATCGAGCCCCTCCGGGGCTCAACAGGTTCAATTCTTAGGAATTAAGATCTATATAAGTTGTTATAAGTTCGAGTGCTTTTTTGTCATCATTTTCGTTAAGACTTTCATTCAATACAGTTATAAAGTCTGCATCCTCTCCTATATAATTCTTTTGATTAATTATATCCAAAGTATTTTTGATCTCGTCATGATCCGCTTCTTTAATAAATCTGGCAAGTTTTTTTAGCATACTTATGCTTATTCCCGTCTTACCTGTTTCTTCTTCCTTGGTGGTATCGACAGAATTAATATTCTCGGCATTATTTGTTTCTTCATCCGACTCAGATATTTCGGTCTTTTCATTATCAATTTCATCAATTGATTCCAGATAATTACCTATCAAGGTCATAAGCTCTTCAAAATGAGTAAGCAGCTTATCATAATTATTGTTCATATAGGTCTTATTGTTTGCGTTGATTGCTGCTTCAATTCTTGCTGCCTCTTGTGAAAATGCATATGCACCCACATTATAGCTTGATGCCTTAAGAGTATGTATTCTTTGCTTAAACCATCTCGTATCGGATATTCCGTGTGCTTCTATAATGTCCTTCAAATTATAATTCTTCTTATAGAAGGAACGAGTTATTTTATTAAACACATCAATGCTTCCACCGATTTTCTCAATTGCTTTTCTTATATTTATCTCTTCCTCAAGCTTATAAAGCTCATCTGCATATTTTGAATTTTTTATATTTTCAATAACATTACTGGATTTTTCTTTTATCTTATCTTCAGGCAGGCAGTCCTTAAGCATTGCCGCAACTCTTCTTACATCCATAGGCTTAAGCAGGGTTCCTGTAAATCCGTTTTCCAAAAGTATATCACTGTTATCGGAAACCGCATCATAATCAAGCGAAATAATCGGAAGTAAGAGATATTTGTCCCCTTCCAAGCCTCTTATCTCTTTCATGGTATCCGTTCCGTTCATAATAGGCATGGCAAGATCCATAAATACAACGTCATAATCATTATTCATGACCATATCAATAGCAGATACTCCCGAATCAGCAGTATCAATCGACATCTCAAAGCTTTCAAGCGTCTTAACCGATACCTCCCTGCTTACTTCCTCATCATCAACAACAAGAGCCTTAACCGCAGGAAGCCACATTTTATCTGCCGTCTCCTGAGATACTATTTCATCAATTCTTTCTCTGTCATTATCCGGTAATACACCGGCAATTTTCTGGTTAATCGACAAGGTAAATGTTGAACCGGCTCCGTATACACTTTCTACTGCAATGTCGGAATCCAACAGCTTCGAATAACCCTTTGCTATAGCAAGGCCTATACCGTTTCCTCTGCTGATATTATTTTTTCTGTTGTCTACAATGCTGTAAACCTCAAATATATCGGAAAGCCTGTCCTCTGAAATACCGACACCCGTATCAGATATAGTATAACCCATACTGACTTCTTCCTCATTTAACTCATATGAATCCACAGAAATGGTAATTGAACCTTCCTTGGTATATTTTATTGCATTATCTATAAATATTTTTAATATGCTTTCAATCTTTTCCTTATCACCGATAAGATTATCGGAAATATTATCACCTATTTCCACAAAAAGCCTTATGTTTTCCGAATCAATCTGTTCCTTTGCATATTCAGACAAATCATATACTATGGATGAAACCAGATATGGCTCATCTATTTTTTCCAGACGTCCGGCTTCTATCTTTGCAAGCAGAATAATATCATCCACCTTGCCAAGGATTCCATTTCCTATATCATAAATGTCCTGAACATTTCCCCTGTATGTGTCATCCTTGTCCATAAGCTTTATAAGCTCATCGGCTTTTGATATCATTGCATTTACAGGTATTTTTATCTCGTTACTCATGTTAGCAAGATAATCATTCTTTGCTGTACTTGTTTTTATAACTTCTTCATGCTCCTTTGATAATTCTTCCAGAGCTTTATTTTTTTTCTTTAAACTTTTACTCATCCTGAGTATTCCGACTGTAAATAAAACAGCAACAACAATTATGATGAAAATAATAAAAATTTTAGAAACCGGTTTTTCCATAAAGCTTTTTTCTTTAACAATAGTAAAAGAAATTTCGTTTTCACACGGTGTTCCGTCTGCGTTATATGCATTTATATGGAATGTATATGTTCCACCCGCAAGATTTGTATATACAGCCTGAAGAGTATCTCTTCCGGAAATTCTTATCGGTTCGTTATCAAATCCTTCAAGCATGTATTCAACCTGTATATCTCCACGGTTTAAATAACTGAATACAGCAAAATCTATCGTTATTTTCGAAACGTTGCTTCCAACCTTAAGACCATTGACCAAATCATCAAACTCATATCTGTCGCCATCTACATCCACAGCCGTAACACGAATTTTAGGTGCCATTTGATTATATGAAATGTTCTTCGTATCCAACGAACATATTCCTGTATTACAGCAAATATATAATATTCCGTTATTATCCATAAATGAATTACTGTATGCATTTATGGTCTTATTTAATCCGTCATCCGTATCAAGATATCTTGAAGATATACCGTTCGAACCAAGCAGCTCATCTTCAGTGGTCCTTAATACTCCCATTGAGCTGATTATCCATATAAAATCTTCACCCGGAATAATATCATAGATATTATTGGAATATTCGATATTGGAGATTGCACGATAGGTATCATTATAAAACCCGAGACCGTTATCGGTTCCAATCCATAATCCCTTTTCACCCTCTTCAATGGACGTAATCATACCTGCATTAAGTCCCGAATCCGCATTAAATTTTTCCAATACTTCGCTTATATTTCTCGGCAAAACATACAAAACTCCGCCATCGGTTCCGGCATATAAAAATCCCTTGCTATCCTGATAAATGCAAAGAACATTATCCTGGTTTAAGCCGTCTTTCTTTAAAAATGTATGCAAAACCAGGCCTTCCTTATCAACCACAGCAAGACCTTCACTTGTTGCAACGGCAATATTTCCGTTATCCAATTCTATACAAGTGTTAACAGAATTACTTGGAAGTCCTCCGGCTCTCGTTATACTGTTAAGAATCCCCTCTTCCTTATCTTTACCGAAAACATATTTTATCAATCCGTATTTTCTGTATGTACCGATCCAAAGATTTCCTTCCGAGTCTGCCATAATACTTCTTACACTTATTCCGTCAAGCGCCTCGGTTAAATCGTTACTTACTCTTTCACCTTCATTATTGTAAATCAAAAGTCCGTCATCAGTACAGATATATTGATTATTTTTATATACAAGTACTGCATTAACCATAGTTTCCTGCATACCTGTATACATATTGTAATCGGTAAATTTACTCTTTGAAAGCATCAATACACCCATTCTTGTGGATGCTATCCAAAGATTCCCCTCATAATCTTCAATTATATCCGAAAGATAGCTGTCGATTTCACATTCGGTAAGCCTGTTAAATACATTTCCTCTATTGAAAAAACCAACACCGTTATCGGCACATACCCATATATATCCGTTGCTGTCCTTTAAAATGCTGTTAATTCCGTATACCTCAGTTTCAATTAATCCGTAATTATCCTTATCACGCATTACTATAATATTTCTTCCCGAAGTACCGATATATAATCTGTCATTTATATCCTCAAGGCACCTTAAATCATCGCCTCCGGTCATTTCCTGCGTATTGATTACGTCATATCCTTCCTCATTAATTACACAAATTTCATTATTTCCGGAAATAACATAAACGGTATTATTCATAACAGCCATATTTCCGAATTCGATTCCTGAAAGATTATCCTCAAAAAGCATAGTCATAGATGAATTTCCGTCGGATGCGTCAATTATTTCATATATACCCTTTTGCGTTGAAACCAATATTCGACCATCCTCTGTTTCGCAGATATCATTTATGGTTTTAATCCCGTCGTAATATTCATTTTCAAGATGCTTATACTCACCGTCTTTAAGATAAAAAAGTCCATAATTCCCCGTACCTATCCAAAGTCTTCCTGAAGTATCCTGCATAAGACAATTTATCGAGTATACGTCCGCACTGTCTGTATTCCACAAATTAACCGCAAAAAATCCCGAACCGTTATATCTGTATAAGCCACCGTCAGTACCTATCCATATATACCCCGACGAGGATTGTAAAATACAATTCACTTCATTATTTCCTATTCCGTTACTCTGGTTATAAATCGTCTGAGTAAATGAAGATAAATATGTATCCTTTGCCATACTCTTACCGGATAAGCCGGTTATTGACACGAGAAAAAGGCATACCAAAAGGAATGCCATGCTTTTTCTCTTAAATTTCTTAATTTTACAACTCATAAATCTTTCCATAATAAAAATCAATCTATGCTTTTATCGAATCGTTTCTTAAGCATCCTTTAAGAATGCCTTATAACACTTATATGCCTCATATATATCGGCCTTTGAAGTAATTTCCCAAGGTGCATGCATATTAAGAACAGCAACACCGCAATCTATTACCTCCATTCCGTAAAGCGAAAGAATATATGCTATCGTTCCGCCTCCGCCGATATCCACTTTACCTAACTCGGCAGTCTGGAAATTAACCTTATTATCATCCATAATTCTTCTTATATCGGCAAGATATTCCGCATTTGCATCATTTGAACCCGACTTTCCTCTTGAGCCGGTAAATTTGCAAAATACAACTCCTCTTCCGAGATATGATGCATTATTTTTATCAAATGCATTATCGTATAAAGGATCATAGCCTGCATTAACATCAGAGGATAACATTCTTGATGCAGCAAGACATCTTCTAAGCTTTATGTCACTGTAATCACCCATAAGATTTAAAATCTCGGCAAGAGTATTCTCAAAAAACTTGGAACGCATACCTGTTGCGCCGACACTTCCTATTTCTTCCTTATCGGTCAAAAGGCAGCAAGTAGTTTTATTTGTCTTTTCTGTTTCAAGCATAGCTATCAATGAAGTATATGCACATACTCTGTCATCCTGTCCGTA
>DFDU01000062.1 GCA_002369325.1 Lachnospiraceae bacterium UBA3820 | reverse complement strand
TTCATCTTCTGAATTTCGTAAGCTAATCTCTTCTTACCCCATTCCTCGACGTCAGTAACAGTACCGCCAGCCTTTTCGATAATTGCCTTAGCCTTATCAACGACTTCTGCTCTAGCGTCATCTTCGATCTTTGCACTAACAACCAACGCTAATTCATACTTGTTCATGTTATTGCACCTCCTTATGGTCTAATGGCTAACGCTTTTTGCGTTAGCAAGGAATATATAAAAATATATCACAGACATACATATTATCACAGTGAATTCAAAATATCAAGAAATATTTTTCAAAAAATAAGAGACCCCATAATTCACAAAAAAATCATAAAATTTTAATTTTACCTTAATTGACATTATCCGCGTAAAAATATATCATTTTATTATTAGTTTATAAGGAGAATAATTTAATGGATTTTAGCAATCTTACCACATATATCAACCAGCTTCAGGATGATTTTATAAGAAACGGACTTATGTCGGATGAATTTCTTGATTTCATGAACGAAAATAAGCTTCCGATGGATCAGTTTTTTTCGTATTACCGCTGCGCCATCATGGAGATAGAAACCAAATTCAATGTACTAAATGAACAATTCTCGCTTCGTTACGACAGAAATCCTATTGAAAGCATAAAGACAAGAATCAAATCTATGGACAGCCTTATTCGTAAGGTTCGCGATAAAAATATACCTCTTAACCTTGAAGCTATTGAAGAAAACATATATGACATTGCAGGAGTTCGAGTAGTATGTTCTTTTATCGATGACATCTATACCCTCGCAGACAGCCTGCTTTCTCAGGACGACATTAAACTTATTCGCAGAAAAGACTATATAAAGGACCCAAAGCCGGGTGGATACAGAAGCCTTCATCTTATAGTTGAGGTACCAATTTTTCTTCAGGACGAAAAAAGGCCAATGAAGGTCGAGGTTCAATTTAGAACCATCGCTATGGATTTTTGGGCAAGCTTAGAACACAAGCTTCGCTACAAGAAAAACATCCCCGAAGCAGAACTTAAAGCAATATCCGAAGAGCTCATAGACTGTGCAAATCAAAGTTCAAAGCTTGATGAACGAATGATGGAAATTCACAATCATATTCTTTCGTTAGAGAGAGTGCAGTAATCATCCCGATTAAACGATTTATCGCAGCAGAATAAAAATAGCCCGGGAAAAAAGGCTGTACCTTTGATATTTAAAGGTACAGCCCGCTTCTTTTAATTTACATTTGCAAATCCGTAGCATTCCTGCCCGATGATGTTTCCGTTTTCGTCATACACTCTAAAGAGTGTCCAGTAGTATCCGTATTGAGGCTGCCAGATTGCCCAGAATGCATTTCCTTCCGATACATTACATCTTCCTGTCGAATATATCCAGGCATCTTTGCCCTCTATTAAAAGCGTGCAATCAAGTATAAGTAATTCGTAACTGTATGCCTGATTCGGATTTTTATAAGATTCAATACCTATAAGGTATCCGCCACCTTCACCCCACCACGGCATCTGACATATACCCTTAATAACGTTTTTCTTATAAACCACGCCCGCTGCTTCCTGGATGGTTGACTTATCTTCATTTCCAACAACTCTTGCCTGACAAACTATTACATAATTACCTGCTGCCTCAGGAGTCCAGTTAAGCCATTCATTGTTCTTAGTCCATGGGCTTATCTCAAACCATGCTTCAGGATTACCAGTCTCACATGCTATCCATCTGAACTCAACATCATCCTTAGCATCACTCTTTTCATGAACAAGACCTGCAACTATTGCCGGATTGTCCTCATATACATAAATTCCTTTCGAAGAAACCGTTCCTGTAGATGTCTTCGGTTCAGGTTCCGGTTTCTCTGCCTCCCCTTCAATTGCATAAACCGAAAATCTGTCTGTCAGGAAAGTAATAGTTCCGTCATCATTAATCACATATCCTATATTGAGACCTGCAATCTCACCGTATAAGCTGTCAACAAGATTAAGATAGTCTACAACGCCCTTGTGATACCTTGCTATCCTAAATCCAGAATTCTTATTAATTGGTTTCTTAGGTCTAATGGTTATCATCATCGGAACAACGGTTTCGGTTATTTGCGTACTACCCGCAACTCCGGCCACCGATGCATCAACCGTAAAATCTAAAAATTCCATACTATCCGCTGATTTACCCGTTGCATCAACAATAGAATCAACAGCCTGCTTTGTCTCATTATCAAGTGCACCGCCTGCATCAATTTTATCTGCAGTGACATCCACTGTAAGCTTTGCACCTGCTTCAATCGCATCCTTTTGCTCGTATGACATCTCAGAAAGCGCATTAGGCTCAGGTACAACAGCAGTTACACCTGTCGCCGTACCTCCAACACCAAGCTCACTTGATATAGCATATGTACGAAGGTTATAGGTTGTATGTCCAAAAGGACCGCCGTTCGAAGCTATCAGTGTATCATCAGGATATGAATCCGGTCCGGTAATCTCGACATCCGATTCCATTATTGTGGCTTCATATTGCTTTCCATCTGTAAGCGACTCATCCGGATATCCTATAATCAGATTACCCATATCACCGTCAAACTGCATATCGCAATAGAGGTTTACATGTAATCCGGGCATAATGTCACCACGTCTGTATTCATTACGTTGATAATGCGTATCTACCAAATAATCTGCATATTTATCTAAGAAATCATTATATATTTCCATGAAATCCTCATATGCTTCGTCACTATCAAATTCTAATATAGGTTCCGCACTTCCAAAAGTAAAATAGCTGTCATCTATTTCTATACCGTCTCTGTTGGTATAAGAGTTATCATGGCGCTCTGCACGATAGAACTTACCCTTCCATTCTATAAGACCATCTTCGCTATCAACAAGGTCTTCAAATACAGCTCTCTGTTCAGAAGTAATCTTATCCCCCTCAAATTCAAGGAAACGTATCGGGTCATCCACTCCGATTTCAACATAATCACCGGCAGCACCTGACATTCCGGTTATCTCAGTATATATTCCCTCTTCATCCTCTTTTATAAAATAAGCATAAGTTGCATTACCAAACCTAATGCCATGCAGATTTCCCGATGAAGCTACATACTGCGGAGCAAGCTGTTTATCTCCGTATTGACTTGGTGATATAGATATATATCCCGTATTTGTTACTTTCGTATTCTTATCTAACTTTATCGTACCACTTTCAAAATCAATTATATATCCCGGCACCGTATCACCTATTGCCACCTCTGAAAGCTTATCTATAACCTCTTGAACTGTAGCAGCATGTACAAAATACGAATTACCGTCTATAGCATCATTATAAACGCCATATTTAAACATATCCTCTGATATATATGTGCCTGAGAATCCGGCCTGAGGAGCTCCGTCAAGCCACAAGCCTCCTCCTAAATCTTCATTCTCATCGAAGTTGAAATCAATCCATTCTTCACTATCCCAGCTGTTTTCCTGTTTTTCTCCGTCTTCATACCAGTAATCGGTTTGTGTAAATTCTACAGCTATTGAGAACCATAATTGTCTGTTTTCGGCAATTGTTACCTTATATCCGTTATCTGTCGGTTCAACCGTAACCATATCCTTCATATAGTCTTCAGGCAAATCATCCTTTATAATTCTATATCCTGTTATGGTTCGGGTAGTACCCCTGCCATCGCCTTCATCATCACGGCTGTTGATATAATACGTTCTCTCAGCAGATTTATATACTACTCTTCTTCCTATTAAGGATTCTTCATTAACCTCTTCACTGCTGTAGGCTGCTATACCCGGCATATTGGCACTGATATTTATAACATAATCATCAGGGTTATCTTTAGTATTTCCTGTATCATATGTAAGCAAATAATTTCCTGCCTTAGGCAAATACAAACTAAACAAACCGGCTTCAGTTATTTCATTACCCTCTCCATCATCAAAAACGCATTCGGTAATTTCAAAGCCTTCAACAGGATTGCCCTCTTCGTCAGTTAAAGAGAATTTATCTATCTTATCAAGACCTATAGGAACTACGGTTGAATTTTCCTCAGCATCGGTTGTTTTAATACCCAGGCTTACATTCTCACCGTTTTTAATACTTATTCCTCCCATTTGCTTATGAAAGCTTCCGTCTTCTCCGCCAAATGTGAAGGTCTGCTGAGGATCGTCCCATGCCCATCCTATTACAAGACCGTCACCTACTTCTTCTTCATAAGGTCCGTCATCATTTGAACCGCGGAATTCCATATAATCATAAGATGTCTCCGGCTCAAATTCAGGATCATTAGGATCACGCTCTTGAACAGAAACCTCAATTGTAAAATAATTTCTTACATCCTCATTAATTGTTACCTTATAGCCTTTATTATCTGTTCCAACCGGCTCAAGTGTAACAAAATCAGCAGTAACATCTTCTGCTCCGTCATATATTACACAGCCTGTTATGATACGCTCCCATGTAACAGTATCTCCCTCTGTTTCATCATATGTAAGAATATAAAACTCTCCGTTGTTAACATAGGTATCTTCATCTAAATAATCGATGCTCATACCGATAAAATTAGTCGCATCTATTGTAGTACCACTGTATATACCCACTCTCGGTAATCCGGCATTGACGGCAACACTATATTCATTATACCTTACGGTATAATCTCCCGGAACTTCAATACGAATATTAAAGAACCCTTCAACAGGACCATTCTCACCTATATAAGGGGTAATACTTGCAATATCACTATCAGTAACCTGCTGATTTTCTCCATCATAAATTGCAGGTGCCGCAGTAGATGACAAAGGTGTTCTTTCATCTCCGTTTTTCATAGCTAAAGCAACTGTATTGTCATTTTTAATCGGCACTCCGAGTTCAGCATCAAAGCTGTTAATATCGTCAAACGATTTCAGGTTGCCATTTTCATCCCAATCCGACCAGCCGATTACAAGACCGGTTTCAGGTTCTTCCGCCTTTGCACTCACACCCATAAACAGTGTCATTACCATCACAAGTGCAAGCGTTAAGGCAAAGCTTCTTTTCAAACTTTTCTTATTCACTTTTTCTACCTCCTTGTACATTTTTCATCCATGCCTTATAAGAATTCCTCACAAATGAGTAAACTTTCCTTTTTAGCATATAACATTTTTATATTACTATATAACGCCAAAAAAAAGGTGTGCATCATGCACACCTTTCGCTGTTATTAATAGTCATATATTATTTCAAATTCAGGCTTACCGAGAAGCTCAGTGTATTTCTCAAATTTATCCTTTTGCTCGTTAGTAGCATGAACCTCTTTTAGGTTCGGCATCTCCCAGAGCGGAGTCAAATCATTTACTTCAGTCGCACACATGTTAAAGTAAGTGATATCAGTTCTTCCACTTAATGCAGATATATCCGTGATGTCAGAATAATATATATACAGTGCATCTATCTTATGGACATTTTTTATGCAGGATAAATCCGTCTGACCGGGGCTTCCTATCTTTAATTCATCAAAATCCAATCCTTCTATATAATTATATGCATCTGTATCTGCTGAAAGCACATCAAGAAAGGTCAGTTTCTTCAAGTTTGAAAGTGTACTTCCGTCAAAGCTTCCCGCTCCGTTAAGATCCAAAAACCTAAGTTCATTGCAGCTTCCCAAGGCCTCTATACTTTTTAATCTGTTATTGTTAAAACATACCCGCACCAGATTATCCTTACCGGCAAGGGCAGATATATCCTCTATACGATTGCACTGAAAATCCACATATTCAAGCTTATCCAGATTCTCAAGCGGAGAAATATCCTGTATCTGCTCACCTACTATGATAATCTCCTCAAGATTATGCATATTCCTAAGATCCGACAAATCCGTCAAATTTCCTATCTTTCCGTCATTTGAAAAATCCGCCTTCGCTGTATCTATCTCATAGTAATCGGGATATACAGTATTTACAATAATATATATTCCTGTTACTTTCCCCAAATCATCATAGGTAATGCTTCCGTGCGGCTTATCAAGAGATGCCCTAACCGCTTCTTCTATAAGCGGATCTGCGAACTTATATGTCTGCTTGTTTTTAAAGGCAGACATTATGCAGATAGTAATTACGCATATTACCGCCACGGCTATTAAAGCCCCAACGACAAGTGCTCTCATATTTCTTTTTTTTCTTCCTCGTTCATCATAAGGTTCATACAACCTTTTTAAGTCCGAAATAAGCGCATCATCATTTTTATATCGCTTATCAGGCAAAAATTCCGTACACTTCTTTGAAATTTTCTCCAAGCCGTTCTTAAATTTTTTTAGCGGCTCTGCTCTTCCGGTCATCATCCATGCAAGAACGACACCGTAGGAATATATATCGGAGCGAATATCCGTCTGCATAAAACCATACTGTTCGGGCGCAGCATATCCCGCCGTTCCTCCTATGGTTGTATCTACAGGTTCTCCCTGCTTATACCTTCTGCTAATCTCAAAGTCAATAAACGCTATGCTTCCGTCAGCTTTAACTATTATATTTTGCGGTTTGATATCTCTATGAATTATAGCCGGATTAAGAGAATGAAGCTCTTTCATGGCATGTGCCAGCCTGATAGCCAGCTCAAGCCTGCTTTTTTCATCTAATCTTTGTGCACGTAAATACTCGTCAAGAGAAATCCCCTCAACATACTCACGTATCACTATGTAATAATTGTCATTCTTAAATTCTTCTATGAATCTTGGAATCTGCGAGCTTTCCGTTTCTTTTAAAATGCTGTTCTCATTGTTTTCGTATAATATATTATTTTTTGAGAAGCATTTCGCCACTACTTTTTTAGAGCTATTCTTATCTTTCGCAAGCAAGGCATATGATTTTTCGGTATTGTTAAAGCATTCTACAATCGTATATTTTTCCAAAAATTCTTTCGGAAATGTTATTTCAAATTCAAAATCAAAGTTTTCTAAAAATTTTTCTTTGTCTTTCACAGACGCATACCCCATTACAAAAAAGCTATGCCCCCAGCATAGGTAACTCGCTATCGCAGAGCAAATCCTGCGTCTCCATAATACTCATTTCATGAGATATTGCATATATAATGATTGCATCCCTTTTTATCTTTGGATAAAGTCCACTCTTACCTGCGATATTGAGCATTCTCTGTGTCTCATCAAGGGATAGTCCAAACCCAAATGCTATCTGTAAAAGCTTATCTCTCGAAGGCGTTCTTGTACCATTGAAAATCTGATGCCCGTAGGTTCTCTCTATCTGTGCTTTATTTATAACTCTTTCGGGAACGGTATTCCTTTCTTCGCAAAGCTTCATAAGGTATTCCGCTATGGTACATTCATAAAAATCCGTCTCATGCTTATCTAAAACAGTATTTATATTCTTTCCTCTTGTAAGCTTATTTAATAATGAGTTTGTAGAAACCCCCATACATAAATCCTCTCATAAAAAAATGTTATAAAAGCTTCATAATATTATATATCATTTTTTTATCCAAAAGGTGTGCTTATTGCACACGTTGTTTCTATCTTATCATTTTTAAAGAATATTATCAAACAACAGCTATAAGAATTGATACAATTAAAGCGACAAACAGTACAATCAATAAATTAATGATTATTATCCCCACAACTTTTTTTATACCAGATGCTTGTTCAAGCCATCCTATTTTATTTTGCCAGTTAAGATAATTACAGGAAAACAAAAACACCAAAAAAAGTCCAAGCGAAAATCCTATCCTGTTGGCATTTAACTCAAACACCTTATTATCGCTTATATAATTATCATGCTTATAAGTTATCGTGCAGTATATTAAAAAAGAATATACAAAAGTCGCTGCCAGCATATGCACAGGATTTTTCTTTCTAAAGCCGGGTAACATATAAGAGCCTTTTTTATTGACATCATCCGTTCCATTATTCATAACACTTTTATTAAGGCACTCCTTGATTTCATTTATGCATTGAAAACGTTCATTCGGGCTAAGCTTCATACATTTCTCTGCTATAACAGACAATTTGGCGGATGAAAAGTTGCATTTTTCCAATGTATGATTTATAGTTGCTCCAAGACCGTAAATATCGGTTCTGATGTCGCTTTCGCCAAATCCGAATTGTTCGGGTGCGGCAAAGCCTGCCGTTCCCATAATTACCGTATCTTTGCTTTTTGTTCCTGTATAATTTCTTGAAATATTAAAATCAACAAGATATATTTCTCCATCTTCTTTAACCAGAATATTGTCAGGCTTTATATCCCTGTGTATTATAGGAGGATTAATATTTTGAAGTTTTTCCAAGATATCCAAAATTGAGTTTATCATTTTAACAAGAAACGCTTCCGTTATTTCATTTTCTTTTATGTAATCGGTAAGCGAATATGCTTTTATATATTCCTCAATTATTACAAGTATTTTCTCATCACCGCTCCCGCTGCGATAAATCTCATATATATGCGGTATCCCTTTTATTTTTTCATTTTGAATAACCGAATAAATCTTCTCATCAAAATGCTTAAGCTGTTTTAAGACATATTTCTTTTTATCAAATTTATTTGAAACCAAAAATGTATTTTCCGAATTATCGATAAGCTCCTCGAAAATATAAGTATTAGATATATAAGCATCATCCCATACTTTCGGCAATTCATTTTCAACTATTTTTCCATCATCTTTAAACATAATTTTATCCCTGTTTTCTTGATTTTTTTATATCTATAGGATATGATTGGATTATATCACTATGGAGGTTTTGTATCAATGAGCAAAGCATCTGAGAAAAAGACCGTCGAGCTTCTTGAAATACTAAATCAGGCAAAAAACTCCGAGGGTCTCAAAAAATATCTGGATGATACCACGGAATATGCAAATCTTGACTTTCAAACATATTTCAACGGGCTTTTGGAGCAAAAACACTTAAGCAAATCCGATATGGTTAAACTTTCCGGCATAGAAAGGACTTATCTTTATCATATCCTGAGCGGAGTGCGTACTCCCGGAAGAGACAATGCAATCCGTCTTTGCCTCGGTGCAAGCTTAAGCCTTGAAGAAACCATGCGTTGCCTTGAGCTTTTGTCCGTTGGAATTCTTTATGCAAAAAACAAGCGTGATTCCATAATTATTTATTCGATTAATCGCGGTAACAACATTGATGAAACCAATGATTTATTATATGAAATGAATGAAAAGCCTTTGGAATAGAAAATCTCCGAAGGCTTTTATTTTTATAATCGCTTTCGGAGATCTTTATTTGTTTATTTTGTTGAAAAGCTTATCGGATCTGATGTTTCGATATTTCTGTAGGTTTCGGCATCAATAATCTTAAATACCAATTCTATGTCATCGACACTTGTTATATTATTATCCTCAAGGTCACTTGACATTATGGTTATATCGGCTATCGCCTTTTTACCGTCATATACTTCCGCTGAAAAATACGGAGTAACCATAAAACCGTTTATGGACATATTGTCGCATTGTACAACTACATTCTGACCGCTTGTATTTTCTATATAAAGCAAAACACCTGCTCCCCAGAAAGAATTTTCATCAACATATTTTCCTACAATTCTTACACCGTTGCTGTTAAATAATTCCTGTCCCGCATCGTTCGGTGTCGTATCATATGAATCATAGGCAGAAGTCTCTATCGTAACGCAATCAAGATAGTCTATAGGCATGTATGTATCCGGATTAAATGTATGGAAATATATTTCTATTTTTCCTACACTGTCAATTCCGGCAGCCTCTAGATCCGAGCTTGAAAGATACATCATTTCATTTGATTTCTTGCCCGCAGCAATGGTTTCACTGAACAAATCAAATATCATATAATCATTTACAATAAGAGCGCTGCAGCCAAGGCCGACAGCCTGATCCGAATCATTTTCTATCAAAAGATTTATACCGTCGCCGAAAATCGAATCCGTTTTATACTCCGTGGCAGTAACCTTTAAACCGTCCTTTTCAAATAATACCTGTTCGTCAATGGTCACCTTTTTACTCTCTGTTTTTTCTTCATCCGCATCATTATTTGTTGCGCTACTGCCATCCGATGAATCATTTGACGTTATTTCCTTTTTCCCCGATTTTTCCTTTTCTTTTTTTCCTGCCGAAGCAAATGCTCCTATCGCTATTATGGCTATCAAAATTATAACCCACGGTCTTTTATACCATTTCTTTTTCATTTTCATAGTTCGCCCTCCTTAACAAAAAAACATCTCCCTACATAATACACGTAAGGAGATATTTTTTGGTGTACATGATGTACACAGATATATAATTAAGATTCCTAGTCTCTTCTACTGCTGTTGACTATCATAATAAGTCTCAGAAGCTGAAGTATTGTAGAGAAAAGTGCTGCCACATAGGTAAGAGCCGCCGCAACAAGAACTTTCTTTGAACCCGAAAGCTCGCCTCCCGCAAGCATACCACTGTTATCAAGTATCTTTATGGCTCTGTGTGATGCATCAAATTCCACCGGAAGTGTTATAAGCTGGAAAAATACTACAGCCACAAACATCCAGACACCAAGCATCGCAAAGCCTGTTGAACCCATTACAAGACCGGCAATAATTATAGGCCATGAAAGCTTTGAACCGATATTTGCAACAGGAACTGATAAAGACCTTAATTTAAGCGGTCCGTATCCCACCTGATGCTGTATCGCATGACCACACTCATGAGCTGCAACTCCGATAGCAGCAACCGATGTCTGACCGAATACGCTGTCCGAAAGTCTCAAAACCTTTTCCCCCGGTGAATAATGATCCGTCAGATTTCCTCTTATTCTTTCTATTCTTACATCATATATTCCGGCATCATTAAGTATCTTTTGTGCCGCCTGCTCGGCAGTTATGCCTCTGCTGTTTCTTACGCTGCTGTATTTTTTGAAGCTTGCGTTAACATTCCATGATGCGATCATACTTATGACGGCACCGATAATTACAAGGATATAAGAAAAATCATAAAACATATCATTCACCTCTCCGTTTCTTTATAATAATCCGAACTGCTACCGCAAAATACTACTCCTGCTGAGTCAGTTCGTTATAATAATTTACAAGATCCTTTCGCTTATCCTTTGTATAAGAGATAGCGCTGCGAGGATGCTGATTAAGGATACCTGTCAATAAGTATTGCATATCATAGCCCCATACAACTCCCGATTCGCGAAGCGGAATCATGTATTTTTCGATAAACTTTATAACCGGATAAATCGAATACTTAGGATTCTTAAGACATCCTATAAGATTTTCTATTGAACAGTTGCCGGCTCCACGTCCCATTCCGTTATAGGTTCCGTCAAGGAAATCAACCCCGTCGCCACATGCCTCAAGCGTATTTGCAAATGCAAGCTGCTGATTATTGTGCGCATGCATGCCGATTTTCTTATTATATTTTTCTCCATATGACAGATACAAATCTGCGATACGTGCAATCTGCTCCGGATAAAGTGAACCGAAGCTGTCTACTATATAGATTATATCTACCGGTGAATTACCGAGCATTTCGAGTGCGACCTTTACGTCAGACTCCTGTGCCGTAGATATAGCCATGATATTACAGGTTACCTCG
Source organism: Lachnospiraceae bacterium UBA3820 (assembly GCA_002369325.1). Lineage (GTDB taxonomy): Bacteria > Bacillota > Clostridia > Lachnospirales > Lachnospiraceae > Coprococcus_C. Next base: position 28,119 of record DFDU01000062.1, on the reverse strand, counting down.
TAGCCTTTCTTTTTTGCATCTTCTATCATATCAATTGCGCCCGGCATCTGGTGAACATATGTAGCCACACGAACCATATCCACAGGACTGTTTGATCTGTCCTGAATATCCGTTTTATAGTCGCACCTTCCCACATCAGCCATGACCGCAAGCTTGATCTTCTTTTCGCTGTTTTCTCCGATTACACGAAGTATATCTTCATCATCACAGAATTTCCATACCCCAAATTCGTCCTTTGAAAACATTTCCTTCGAAGCCTTATAGCCAAGCTCCATATAATCCACGCCGGCCTTTATATTGGTTTCATATAAAGCACGCACAAAGTCATCCACAAAATAAAAATTGTTTACAAGCCCTCCGTCTCTCAATGTAGCATCAAGAACCCGAATGCTTTCTCTGACTCCCATAAATTCAGATAGTTTTTTTTCCTTCATCACAAATCCCTTTCTCTAATCTCAGTTTATTATTGAGAAAACATCCTTTTTTTACAAAAAAGAAGTGTTATTTAATATAACACTTCCCTTTAATAATTGCAATAAAATACACTTTTTTTTAACACTTTTATAATACAAATTCTATATGCTCTTTTTATTAAATATAAATATGGAAGCAATAAAAAACACATCACTTACAATCAAAGTAATAATAAGAGCCGGAATATAATCCGATACCACACTTTGACCATTAACAAGCTTTAAACCTCCGGTAAGCTTTATTTCAAGATATTTTTCAACTTTTGGTATCATGCCCAAAAGATAAATAAAAAATACAATTCCACCCGTTCCAAGAAGTACACCGCTTCCGCTTTTTGAAACGGTTGATACCAATACCATTATCGATATTACCCATGCTCCGAAAAGCCACCAGCATATACCCGAAAAAAACAGATGGCTTGCCTCACTGTTATCCCAGTAAAAATCATTATAAACATAGGTTATAATAAATGTCATCCAGAAAAATGCAGTCCAAAGCGTAAGCAAAACAAAAATCTTTGCAAGGACAACCTTATATCTTTTAAGCCCCTTTGTTAATGATAAAACCAGCGTTCCCGACTGATATTCCCTGGTAAACAAACCGCTTTCAAGCAACACGAACGCAATCAGTCCGGTTGAAATATTTTTAAAGAACTGCTCCCACGAATTAAGAGCCGTTACCTTGATTTCTCCAACTGTCAATCCGCTTTCGGCAAGCTGATCTGCCATCCCCTCCATTATCTTAGGCATAAGCTTTGCCACCAGAGGATTCATCAGTCCAAGTATTATAAATATAATTCCAAGTACAAGTAATTTCCTGCTTCTTACCTGCTCCATATATTCCTTTTTGGTAAATGCGATTAAGGTTCTCATTAATGTACCACCTCCAGGAACAGATTTTCAAGAGAAGGCTCAACCCTCTCGATTTTTATAACCGGAAGTTTTTTCTCTGCAACAAATGCCAGCACCGTATGTATATCATAATCGGTTTCCTTAAACAAGAGAACCGATTCAAGCTGACCTTTTTCTTCCTTAAGCTTATCAAATTTTTGTAAAAGCACTTTCCTTGAAGCCTCATCCTCCGTCTCTATCATATACTCGTCCGAGCGATATTTGCCCTTTATATCCGCTATCTTTCCGGAAAGCTTTATGCTCCCTTCATCAAGAAAAGCTATATCAGTGCATATACGTTCCACATCCGCCAGAATATGCGTTGAAAAGAGTACAGTCGTTTTTTCTCTTACGGACATAAGAATATCAAGTATTTCCTTACGTCCTACAGGATCAAGAGCTGAGGTCGGCTCATCGCAGATAAGAAGCTTAGGACTGTTTAATAAAGCCTGTGCTATCCCAAGCCTCTGCTTCATACCTCTTGAATAACCTCTTATCCTGTGTTTTTCCTTATCAAGACCTACCGCACAAAGAAGCTTTTCACTTCTCTCGTTAATATCCTTCTTTTCCATTCCCGTTATCTCTCCGCAAAACGAAAGATACTCTCTTGCATTCATGAAACCGTAAAATTCCGGAACATCGGGCAGATAGCCTATGAATCTGTTGGTCGCAGTCTGACCGTACACAACCTTTTCATTCATAACCTTAATCTCTCCCTCATCGCCCTTCATAAGCCCGAGGATATGCTTCATAGTCGTTGTCTTACCTGCACCGTTCTTTCCGATAAATCCAAATATGCTGTTTTCCGGCACCTTAAGGGTTACTCCCTTTAGCACTTCCTTATCGCCAAAGCTCTTACAAAGATTGTCAATACTTAAGACTTCCAAATCATTCTTCCTCCTTGCCAAGCAAAAAATAAAGTATCGGTCCGACAAACTCCATTCCTACTATTGCAACAATCACCCAAAGTAATCGGTTTCCTCTCTTATAATTGTCATGGGTAAATATGTGACGCAGCGTAATAACAAGCAAAATCAGCTCTGCAATAGCTATCGGTATAATAATCGGTAAATATTCTTTTAATTCATTCATTCCGTTTTTCCTCCAAATAAGACTTAACAAAATATACTATTACGGTTGACTGTTTTCGGATATTGCCGCAGTTTCAACACAATAACCCTTGTATCCGCAGCAGCCGCACTTAAGTTTTCTTAATCTCGGTGTATGAGGTGCCAAATAGCCCTCAACATGCGAAGCTTTAAATATACCGTGACACTCGGGACAGATAAAAGCAACCTTTTCAAAATAAACCTTGCTGATTACAAATCCTAAAACAAGTTCCATCGGTAAAAATACTACAAAAGGAATCCATATTCCATTAAAAATCCAAAGTGCCAAAAATAAAACCTCAAGCACCTCTATCGGTATGCAGCCGATAATCATCAAACGGTGAATTTTCTTCAACCGCTTTTTGTTTTCCATCATATATGCTATGTCACCTATAGATTCAACCGAAAATCCATCCATGCTTTTAAGTTCTTTTTTTACTTCAATGACTTTATCCAGTTTTTCTTTTTTATCGGCAACCTCTTCCGAAAGAAGCTTTTCCTGCTCTTCGAGTAAGACCGATATGACTTTTTCGGGATGTTCATCACTTAATAGTTCATTTATTCCTTTGATTGATATACCTACATCTCTTAAAAAGCATATAATCTTTAATTTTTTTAAATCCTCATCCGAATAAAGTCTTCTTCCACCTTCACTCAGTTCGGTAGGACTTAATATTCCTCTTGAGTCATAATACTGGACAGTCCTTACGGTAACATTACAAAGCCTGGCCATCTCACCGGTCGTATATTTTGACACAGCATTTCCACCTCCTTTAGTGGTGATATTACTATATTACGCAGCGTAACAAGCAAGTATTTTTTTTAAATGTGAAAAAATAACAAAAAACTGTCTTAGTATCAAATACTAAGACAGTCTGTTATTATTTTGTTTCAGGTTCTACGAAATTAATAATTAATTCTCTTTTTCCAATAGAATCTTTCAATATACTTTCGATAACTGTCCTTGTCTGCTCCTCAGCCTTATCAATAAGTTCAAATCTTTCTACCTTGCCGGACACATCATCCTCTGCTGCCTTAATCGCTTCGGTAACGTCATACTTGTCACTCCAGTTAAAAAGCGAATGCATTTCATCATAAAAATCTATGGAATCGGTATAAACCTGTATGGATAATACTTCCGCTCTCGGAAGGGTTACAGTAACCTTATCCTTTGTAACAACTATATCCATCTTTGACAAATCCACACCGGCCTTTACACCCGCTGTGTATATCATGGTAAAACCGGTCTGTGTTATAAACGGTATTTTTCCTTCCGAATAAGAAATAAGACCTGTATATTCAAGCTCCGCAGTTGCAAGCTCACTTATATTTTCAAGCTTTGCACTTATAAATGCCGTATCGATATCAGGCTTCTTTTTTGTATGAAGCTTTGCGGAAATGTTATATGTAATGATAACCGCTATAACAAGTACTAAAAGCATCCATGCCTTATTAACGGTATTTTTCATTTTTTCGGAATTATCACTTTTTTTAAACTTTTTTTCAAGCTCATTGATTAGATCCTTTTTATCCTTATCCGTCATTATCCTGCCTCCTTAAGCATTTACAAATCAATAACTTATGGTTCCCGTTACAGGAAGATTATAAATCTCGGACCCCGGTGTCACAAGCTGATATCTGTCACCGTAATAACTGTCACTCCAACCATTTTCGGCATAGTAAACTTCGCCGGTTTCGGTATCATATATACGTTCTCTTCCAAGAGTGGTATCACTGTACTGCTGGGACTGTATATCATAAGAATTACTTCTCTTTTCCCAGGTATCCATAATCATATCACTCATAACATTTGCCTGATAGCTCAGGTAATTGGCAGTCTGCTGCATCTGCCTTTGCATAGCGGCTCTGTCCTCCCAGTATTTATCCGAAAATGTAAGGCTTGCAAACATCTGTCCGAGGACACATTCCCAGTTAGTATACTCCTCCTCCGGAGCAGTCATTATAACAGTTCCTTCAACAAGATCAATTGTTCCGTCGGCAAGATAAGGAATTTTCTGAACAGGTAAATCAACAACTGCCGCCGAAAAAACACCTTCTACATTTATTCCATCAAGAGTACATGTTGCCTGAAGCACATCTCCTCCATATCCGTTCGATCCAAGATTATCAACCAGCTTAAAATCTGTATACCCAAAAAATGCTCCACTGTTTTCAAACAGTGATTGCGTGGTAGCTTGCGGACTTATATACCAGTTTTCTCCGTAATCTATACCCATATAATTTATTGTGTTCTGGCGCCACCATAACCATTCGTCCTGAGATGGATACGAAGTAACTGCCGTACTGAAAAAGAATCTTCTTCCCGGCGAAGAAGGATCATAAACCAAAAGCTGATATCCTATTACATCAATATTTAAAGTCATGGTTTCCCAACCCTTTGGAATATTAAGAGTCATATATCCTTCAGGTGTCGTATAACTCTCCCATGTTATTAAAGCATTTTCATTTGGCGTAACCTTAACATTTGCATCGGAATGACCTTGTTGTTCGGTCGTATCTTCTGTCCGGTTTGTTCCGGATTCGGTTGTGTCATCTATTCCTCCGCCGACAATGGTTAATCCGGTATCTTCAGTATTATCTTCAGCTGTTGTTTCAATTTTTTTGTTTTTTTCGCAACCGGCAAATGTTAAAAGCATTATACATCCCAAAAATATCACACAAACTCTTTTCTTCATCAGCAAAAACTCCTTCCCCTTTTACAAATAATTCACCCCAATACTACTCCGGTATACTATCTTCGTGATAATGAATATGCTCAGCCAAAAGTCTTGCAAGAAAATACATAAGCCCTCTTTCGTCCTCCTGCCAGATTCTCTTGCTCTTAGGTTCCGCACAAATTATATATCCTTCCGTTTTTGCTCCAAGTCCGATACGAACTATAAGCACTGATTCCGCTTTTAATTCATTCAATGCTTTATATAATTTCGGACAGGTATCCTTTATAATATCAAGACTGTTGTCCGTATATAAATCGTCCATTTCAAGCTTTGAAATATCAGAAATATCGGCCTTATAAGCCTTATCCAAAACCGAATGCATATTCCCGTTTTTACCTGCATAATATAAATTCGTAATCTGAAGCTCTTCAGAAAGGAAAGGATATGCCGCATTAAGTATATTTTCAAACCCGTTTACATGTCCGAGTCTGTCAATAAGTCCACGCATACTTGTATATATTCCGCGCCTTGCAAGCTTCTTTATCTCCAGATCTTTATACTTTTCTTCAACATATATAATATAACAATTTCGTCCCTTGTTTTTTCCTCTGAAAAGAGCCTTATCTATAAAAGAAAACAGCTCGTCATAGGTTTTTGCATCATCGGGATAGGTAGCACATCCTGACGTTCCTGTTATAAACAGATTATTACCTTCAAACTTAAAATCTTTTCTAAGGATTTTGTTCTTTTCGTACAATTTTATAAAGAATTCTTTCTTTTGCTGATAATCTCTGTCTCTTAAATTGATCAGTAAAAGCTCATCTCCGCCAAATCGTCCCACAACTCCATACTCTTCGGTAAATGATACCAGTCCCCTTGAAACATCCACAAGTACCATATCACCGGCATGATGACCGTATGTATCGTTGAAAAATTTAAAGTTATCCAAATCTATTATCACAAATGTAAACGGTGTATTTTTCGATATAAGCGATTGGACAAAATCCTGAATATATCCGCGTGAGACAACTCCTGTAAGCGGGTCAAGAATATCTTTGATGCTAATTTCATCAAGAAGCTTATCAAAATATTCGTATTTTCTGAGCTGTTTCACGGTATACATGGCATTCACGTTGGACTTCAGGTTCTTTCTTCGTACAACATCGGTAATATCCATAAAGCTTCCTACAAGACCTATTATCTCTTCTCCATCATAAAGCGGTCTTTTGGACGCAATTATATCGCGCTCCTCGCCCTTAACAATGCATTTCCCCTGAACCTTATATGTACTGTCTCCTTTAAGTACATTTAATTCATCCTGTTTGTACGGTTCCGGATCGCTGTGCCAACCCATGTCCTCATCCGTCTTACCTATTAATATTTCAGCCGATTCAAATCCGTAAAAATCAAGAAACGCCTGATTAACTCCTACAAAACGACGTTCCTTATCCTTCCAAAAAACACAGTCCTGTGCCGTATTTATAATACTGTCAAATATCGAATCAGTCATTTTCATAAAAACAAAACCTCATAGTAAATTAGATACGTAAGATAAACTCTCACGTATCTAATATAAATCATTTTAATTTAGTTTGTCAATTATGTTAGCTGATTGAATCCTTCATATCCTTAACAAATTTTCCGACATGCTCAATTGAGTCTTTTCCGTATTTTTCAATAATTTTTACAATAGCCGAACCGACTATAACTCCATCTGCCGATTCAGACATTTTTTTAGCCTGCTCGGGAGTGGAGATTCCGAAACCTATCGCACAAGGTACATCCGTATTTTCCTTTACAACCTTAACAATAGAAGCTACATCCGTGGTTATGGCACTTCTCATTCCCGTAACACCGAGGCTTGAGACGATATATATAAACCCTTTTGCTTCCTTTGCAATCATAGCTATTCTGCCTGCCGAGGTAGGTGCTATCAGAGATATCAAATCAACACCGTATTTTTCTGAAACCTCTTCAAATTCTTCTTTTTCTTCAAACGGAAGGTCAGGAAGAATTACACCGTCGACACCTATCTCGTTACATATTTTAAAGAAGTCTTCCGCCCCGTATGAAAATACTACATTTGCATAGGTCATAAATACAAGCGGTACCGTAATACCCTCATCATTTCTTAATTCCCTGACCATATTGAAAATCTTTTCTTTATTTACTCCGCCTGTTAATGCACGTAAATTAGCACCCTGAATTGTAGGTCCTTCGGCAGTTGGATCCGAGAAAGGTATACCAAGCTCAATCAAGTCCGCTTTGTTTTTCACCATTTCCTTTACGATAGCCTTTGTCGTTTCTATATCCGGATCTCCACAGGTTACAAACGGTATAAATGCTTTTTTATTATTAAACGCTTCCTTTATTCTACTCATATATATTTTCTCCTCTGTATCTTGCAATTGCCGCAACATCTTTATCACCGCGTCCGGAAATCGTTATTACGATTACCTTATCCTTATCCATTTTCGGTGCAATCTTCATAGCATATGCAACCGCATGCGAAGATTCAATGGCAGGTATAATTCCTTCCGTTCTTGATAAAAATTCAAATGCTTCCACAGCTTCATCATCGGTGATGGCCACATATTCAGCACGTCCTATATCATGAAGCCATGCATGCTCAGGTCCTATACCCGGATAATCAAGTCCCGCAGATATTGAATAAACCGGTGCAATCTGGCCTTCATCATCCTGGCAGAAATAGGACTTCATACCATGGAAGATACCAAGCTTACCCGTATTTATGGTGGCAGCCGTCTCAAATGTATCTATACCTCTTCCTGCTGCCTCACAGCCTATAAGTCTAACTTCTTTATCTTCAATAAAATTATAAAAGCTTCCTATGGCATTTGAGCCACCGCCCACACATGCTATAACGGCATCAGGGAGTTTTCCTTCCGCTTCAAGCATCTGTTCCTTTATTTCTTTTGAAATAACCGCCTGAAAATCACGTACGATTATCGGGAACGGATGAGGTCCCATAACCGAACCGAGACAATAATGGGTATCGTCAATTCTCGAGGTCCATTCACGCATAGCTTCCGAAACAGCGTCCTTCAAGGTTGCGGTTCCTGTTGTAACAGGTATTACATCCGCTCCGAGAAGCTTCATACGATAGACATTCAATGCCTGTCTTTTGGTATCCTCTTCGCCCATAAATACCACGCACTCCATATCAAGAAGAGCGGCTGCGGTTGCAGTTGCAACTCCGTGCTGTCCGGCACCGGTCTCTGCAATAAGTCTCGTCTTTCCCATCTTCTTTGCCAAAAGTGCCTGACCGAGTACGTTATTTATCTTATGTGCTCCTGTATGATTTAAGTCTTCCCTCTTAAGATAAATCTTTGCTCCACCGAGTTCTCTTGTAAGCTTCTTTGCATAATAAAGTCCCGATGGACGATTGGCATAATTATTTAAAAGCTCATTTAACTCCCTGTTAAAGTCGGGATCATCCTTGTAATGATTATATGCTTCCTCCAATTCAATAACCGCATTCATAAGCGTTTCCGGAATATACTGACCACCGTGTATTCCGAATCGTCCTTTTTTCTCACTCATAACTTTATCCTTTCATACTTATCCGATTTTTCGATTCACACTCTGATACTATAATAAATATCATTATATTATTCAATATTTAATATTTCTTACTTCCTCAACGAATTTTTGCATCTTCGCTGCATCCTTTACGCCGTCCGTTTCCAAAAGCGAACTTGCATCAACTCCGTACGGCTTCAGATTTTTGACAGCTTCACCCACATTTTCGGGTGAAAGTCCGCCTGCCAGAATATACTGTCTTTCGATTGCATTTATGTACTTCCAGTCAAAGCTCTCACCGGTGCCCATTCCCGAATCAAGAAGAACCATATCCGCGCAGGATGTATTTGCCTTTTGAACATCATCAAAGTTTCTGATTTTAAATGCTCTTATTATTTCACAGCCGGTTTCTGCTTTTAATCTGTGGATATAAGTTTCTCCTTCATTTCCGTGAAGCTGGACCACATTGATAATTCCTCTGTCCAAAAGCTTCATTACCGTTTCCATGTCCTCATCCACAAATACGCCGACCGCCTTGATTCTTTTATCCAGACTCTGCTTTAAAAATGATGCTTCATCAGCAGTAACATACCGTTTACTTTTATTCCAAAATACAAAACCGGCAAATTCGGGTAAAAGCTCATTTACTGCAGCTATATCTCTGTCCGATTTCAAACCGCATATTTTTATCTTTGTCATAAAGCCTCCACATTTTAACACATCTTTATTTTATAAAAACTAATTTGCCATCGTTTTTCAAACTGTCCGGCAAAAGAATTATATATCATTTTTCAAGCTTTCCAGCATATGTCTTTTATCATCGGCTCGCATCAGTGTTTCACCGATTAAGACCGCATCTGTCTTAACAGCCTCAAGAGTCTTTATATCGTCTCTGCTTTTTATTCCGCTTTCGGCTACAAATGTTACATTTTCCGGGATAAGTTCTCGTAATCTTTTACTGTTTTCCACATCTACATTGAAGGTTTTAAGATTGCGATTATTTACGCCTATTATCCTTGCTCCCGCCCGAATCGCCATCTTTATTTCTTCTTCATCATGTGCTTCCACTAAAGCCGACATACCGAGTTCGTCGCATATTCCGATATATTCTTCAATCGTTTCTTTTTTGAGAATGGAACATATAAGAAGCACTGCCTTTGCTCCAAGCACCTTTGCTTCATATATCATATATTCATCAACGGTGAAATCTTTCCTTATAACAGGTATCGAAACAGCATTTGTAATCTCTCTTAAATACTCATCGCTTCCCAGAAACCACTTAGGCTCCGTTAGAACGGATATACAATCGGCACCGGCATTTTCGTATTCCTTTGCTATATCAAGATAAGGAAAATCTTCAGCGATAACTCCTTTGGAAGGTGAGGCTTTCTTTACTTCACATATGAAGGAAATACCCGGTTTCTTTAAAGCTTCTTCGAATTCAAAGTTGCCCTTCGGTAGAGAACAGGCTTTTTCCTTAATCTCCTTTAAAGGTATATTTTTTTTATTTTCTTCTACTCTGACTCTCGCATATTCCGCAAGCTCATCTAATATATTCATATTTACTCCTGCTTTTTCTATATATGTTTTACTATTGTTTATTGGTAAGTTCTATAATTTTCTCAAGTGTTTCGGTCGCTTTTCCCGAGTCTATCATCTCTGCCGCAAGCCTGATACCGTCCTCAATGGAATCTGCCTTTCCGTATATGTAAAGTGCTGCACCCACATTCATAAGAACGACATTTCTCTTATGTCCTATTATCTTACCTGAAAGAATATCTCTTGTAATCTGTGCATTTTCCTCAGGTGTTCCGCCCTTTATGTCTTCCTTGGTCGCACGCTCAAATCCGAATTGCTCAGGAGTAATTGTGTAATTCTTATATTCTCCGTTTCTGAATTCGCATACGGTAGTAGGTGCACTTATTGATATTTCATCAAGCTTATCCTGTCCGTATACTATAAGTCCTCTTTTAACTCCAAGATTTGTAAGAACTCTTGCAAGCGGATCTACAAGAGATTCGTCATATACACCAAGGAGCTGTGCCTTAGGGCTTGCCGGATTGGTTATAGGTCCGAGTATGTTAAATACCGTTCTGATACCGAGTTCTTTTCTGATAGGTCCGACATACTTCATTGATGTATGATACTTCTGTGCAAAGAGGAAGCAAAATCCCACTTCATTTAAAAGCTCAATACATTTTTCAGGCTCAAGATTTATATTTATACCGAGTGCCTCAAGGCAATCAGCGGTACCTGAGTCCGATGAGGCTGCTCTGTTTCCATGTTTAGCAACCTTTACTCCCGCAGCTGTCATAATAATTGCGGATGTTGTCGAAATGTTAAAGCTGTGTGCTCCGTCACCACCTGTTCCGACTATCTCCATTGCATCAATACCTGTTGTATCAACCTTTGTTGCCTTATCTCTCATGGCTGCACCACAGCCCGCTATCTCATCTATGGTCTCTGCCTTTGTACTCTTTGTTGAAAGAGCTGCAAGGAATGCAGCATTCTGAGTCGGTGTTGTCTCTCCGCTCATAATCTCCGTTATAACGGTATATGCCTCATCATAAGTTAAATCCTGCTTATCTACTATTTTAACAATTGCTTCTTTTATCATCTTTCTTACCTCTTTTCTTTATTCTATACGGTGTATATAAGTTTATAAACCATCACAGGCACGCTTTCGCTACTCTCGTCTCGCAACGGTACTAAGCTCGATAAAACCTCGCTAAGTACCGGCGGACTCAAAGTACCTGCTTATGGTTCATAAACTCATATACACCTTACACTTCTGATAAATATACTTTAGTCAAATTACAAATTCATAAAATTTTTTAGTATCATCTTGCCATCCGGCGTGAGTATTGATTCCGGATGGAACTGGACTCCGTATATCGGATAGTCCTTATGTTTTACCGCCATTATTTCACCGTCAGCGGTTTTTCCGGTTACACTAAGGCAATCCGGTAAGGTGTTTTCATCTGCCGCAAGCGAATGATATCTTGCAACCTTTATTTTTTCGGGAAGTCCTTTAAATATTCCCGATTCATTATCTATTTCTATGTCGGATTGTTTTCCGTGCATAAGCTTCTTTGCGTATGTTATAACTGCTCCGAAGGCTTCGCATATTGCCTGATGTCCAAGGCACACACCGAGTATCGGTATGTCTTTAGGAAGCTTCCTTGCAGCCTCAACAATTATTCCCGCATCAGACGGTCTTCCCGGTCCCGGTGATATTATTACGTGCGACGGTTTCAATGCAGCTATTTCATCCACCGTCATTTCATCATTTCTGATTACCTTCATTTCTTCGCCGAGCTCTCCTACATATTGAAACAGGTTATAGGAAAAGCTGTCATAATTGTCTATTAATAGTATCATTCCTATCCCTCCATTTCCGTTGAACACTCTATAGCGGTCATTACCGCCTTTGCCTTATTGATGCTCTCTGTATATTCGCTTTTCGGTACACTGTCGGCTACGATTCCTGCACCCGAACGCACGAATACTTTATTGTTTTTCTTATATGCAATTCTTATTGCTATGCAAGTATCAAGGTTTCCGGTAAAGTCAATATATCCGATTGCTCCGCCGTATATTCCTCTTTTATTGTTTTCAAGCTCATTTATAATCTCACACGCTCTAAGCTTCGGCGCTCCGGAAAGCGTTCCCGCCGGAAGTATCGCATCTATCGCATCAAGTGTCGTACATTCCTTTCTGATAGTCCCACGAACTGTTGAGCCTATGTGCATAACATGCGAATATCTCTCAATCGACATATACTTTTCAAGCTTAACCGAACCGAATTCACTTATCTTCCCTATATCATTTCTTCCAAGATCTACAAGCATGTTGTGTTCGGCACATTCCTTTTCATCTGCCAAAAGCTCTTTTTCCAGGGCCCGGTCTTCCTCGTAGTCCCTTCCTCTCGGTCTTGTACCCGCAAGAGGAAATGTATGTAATACTCCGTCTTCAAGCTTAACCAAAGTCTCAGGCGATGCACCGGCCACCTCCATATCGTCACCGCTGAAATAAAACATATACGGTGAAGGATTTATCGTTCTCAGAACCCTGTAGGTATCAAGCAGACTACCCTCAAAATCGGCATCCAGTCTGTTTGATAAAACAACCTGAAATATATCACCTTCGTAAATGTGCTTCTTACCCTTTTCAACCATTTCACAAAACTCTTCTTCGTTAAACAGCTTTCTGAATTCCGATGTTACTCTTGCCTTTTCTTCTTTTATCTCTTCGCCTGTTTTTAAAAGCTTTATTATTGAATCAATCTCGGATACTGCATTTTCATAATCATCCTCAAGCTTATCAGTTTTTATATTTACTATAACGATGAGCTTCTGCTTTATATTATCAAAGGCAACTACCTTGTCGAAAAGCATAAGATCCACATCATTAAAGCCTTCCTCATCCTTTGCATCAAGCTTAAGTGTCGGCTCTGCATACTTTATATAGTCATATGCGAAATATCCGACAAGTCCGCCCGTAAATGATGGCAGCCCTTTTATCTTCGGACACTTATGTTCATTTATAACTTCATTGATAAATATTGCCGGATGTGTTGTTGTTTCTTCCTTTATTTCATTTCCGTCCGCATCCGTTACCTTTAAAATATTATTAAGGCAGGTTATGCAAAGCTTCGGGTCATATCCCAGAAATGTATATCTTCCGGTCTTTTCCTGATTTTCTACACTTTCAAGCATAAATACATGCCTGCTTACATTTTTTAGTTTTTTCAGCACCTGAATCGGTGTAACGAAATCCGAATAGATTTCTTTTGCAACAGGGATGTAATTATATTTTCCCTCATAGCTTTTTGCATCTTCCATAGTTGGAAAACATTTGTTTTTCTCGTACATATCTTTCCTCCTTTTTTCTTCTAATGGAGAGATATTTTAGTAATAAAAAATCCCTGATAACAGAATACTTCTGTTATCAGGGACGATAAATCATTTACCGCGGTGCCACCCTAAAATTGTGAAACTTCACCTCTCATTAGAATACCAACATATTCCCGGCAATTGACGCATGCCATAACGTCATAGAATACTCAGAGCCAAGGCTCCTTTGACTATGCCCTCAGTGGTCCATTTAATAAACAGCTACTATCGGTTCTCAGCAACACCGACTCTCTGTGAGCGCCTCTTTTATTTTTATCTCCACATCAACGGTTTAACATGTTAAATTGTTAAATTATGGACTGATTATATAATTTCATTTGTTTTTTGTCAATATTTTTTCCAAATTTAATATAATTTATGATATTATTAGCTAAATTGTTAATTTTCTATAAGGAGCGGATATGAAAAAAACAGTAATTAAACGTCTGATGTCAACTGTATTAGTGATTTTATTATTAATGACCTTAATGATAGTATATATAATTTATTCATTTTACCGCAGTTCCGTAGATAAAATTATGGAGCTTGGCGAAAGTAACATGAACAGTCAGGCAACCATGATCGAGAACTATCTTAATGAAGGTTTTGATATTCTATGGGTTACAGCCGACACGGTTAATTATATGATAGAAAACGATATGGATGATGAATTCATTCTTTCATATCTTACGCAGGAGACCCAAAAAGTTCAAAAAGAAATAGATGAAAACTTTACCGGAATTTACGGATTAATCAACGGCAGTTACATAGACGGAAGCGGATGGATTCCACCTTCAGACTACGACCCGAAGACTCGTGACTGGTACATAGCTGCTATAAATGCCGAAGGAAAAACCACTATTGTGGCTCCTTACTTAGATGCTCAAACACATACAATCATGGTTTCGATAAGCTGTCTTTTATCGGATGGCCAAAGCGTGCTTTCTCTCGACATAGCTCTTAATGAGGTTCAGCGTATCACCGAAAGTATGACCATGAGTGACACGGGCTACGGATTTATCATTGACAAAACAGGTCTTGTTGTTGCTCATGTTGACAAAAATGAAAAGGGCAAACTTTATCCTGTTAATGATGAACAAAGGTCCATGTTAGATGAAATATTCAAAAATGAACAGGATCATTTTTCAATGACTATCGATAAAAAGCCTTGCACAGTATTTTCCAGCCTTGTTGCAGACGATTGGTATGTTGTAATAGTTGTTGACAATTCAAAGCTTCTTATGGACTTAAGAAATCAGTTGATTGTTTGTATATCGGTTTCCGTTCTGGTATTTGTTGTTATTATTTTATACCTTATAGTATTTGCAAGAAATATCATTCGTGTTCAGCGTAAAGAGAAAGAAAGCCGCAAGAAGCTCGATCAGGTTAATATGAATATTATACGTTCACTTGCATACACAATTGATGCAAAGGATCGATATACAAGCGGACATTCCCAAAGAGTTGCCGAATATTCTCTTGCTATTGCCAAAAAAATGGGTAAAGACGAAGATGATCAAAAGATTATTTATTATGCAGGTCTTCTGCATGATGTGGGCAAGATTCGTATTCCCGAAGCGCTTATAAATAAGCCGGGCAAGCTCACAGACGAAGAATTTGATCAGATAAGAATACATACCGTTAGCGGTTATCATATACTTAAGGATATTCATGATGATGAACGTATAGGCTACGGTGCAAAATATCACCATGAAAGGTACGATGGAACCGGTTATCCAAACGGGCTTGTAGGTGAAAATATTCCTGAGATTGCAAGAATTATCGGTGTTGCAGATGCATATGACGCCATGGCAAGCAACAGAAGTTACAGAAAGGCGCTTGCTCAGGATGTTGTTAGAAGCGAAATAGAACGTGGTAAAGGCAAGCAATTCGATCCTAAAATTGCAGATATAATGCTTGAAATGATAGATGAGGACAGCAACTATCGCATGCAGCAAACCGAACGTGAAACAAAAGATATTCTTGTTGTCGATGATGAATTAATGAATATAAAAATGGTCGAAAGAATTCTTAAGGATACACCTAAGATTCATGTTTTAAGAGCCATGAACAAAGATCAGGCTTTCGATATTCTTAATAAAAACGAAATTGATCTAATACTTTTGGATCTTAAGATGCCGGACATTGACGGCTTCGAATTATTTAAATTGATTCGTGCAAAATATAATATTCCGGTTGTTTTAATGACCTCAGATAAAAGCATTGACACGATTCATATGATAAACGAGCTTAATATTGATGACTATATGACAAAGCCTCTTAATCCTTTTATCACAAAAGAGCTTGTATATGGCATCCTGAACGGTAAAAAGGATGAATTTAAAACAAACCACTAACACGTATCAATATCACCATATAATGAAACAGGAGTATGCTTATGCGAAATAAATTATTTAAGATGTTATTTCACGAAGATCTGGATATACATCACAGATTGCTTAATCTAATACTTAGTGCTGCATTTGTAGGAGGCTTATGCTCTCTTACCGTTACCATAATGATCGGCGGCTTCTCAAGCGCAATTGTAACGGCAATACTTCTTGTCGTTGTGCTTATTTCATTGTATCTTTCGGTTATCCGTAACCGCCTTATTGCCGCAGCCGTATTGATCACCGGTATGGCTAACCTTCTTATCTTCCCATGGATGTATTTCCAATCAAACGGTATGTACAGCGGTATGCCGATATGGTTCGTGCTTGGCCTTATATTTACCTGGCTTACACTTACAGGAAAACTGTGTTACATAATGTATGCTCTTGATACGGTAGTTCTTATCGGATGTATAGTCATAGGAAATCAACATCCTGACTGGTTCAAGGAAGTACCGGACGGATATATGCAAAGCGATATAATTCAAACAATAATTGCCGTATCCGCAATTATAGGTATCATATTTAAATATCAGACTTACGTATATGAAAAGCAGCGAAAGAAAATAATGGAACAGGATGAACAGCTCCAGATTGCAAACGAAGCCAAAAGCCAGTTTCTGGCAAATATGTCTCACGAGATAAGAACTCCCATCAACGGAATTATCGGAATGAATGCTATTCTTCTGGATGAGCTTGCCAACGGAAAGACAGATAATATACGCGAATACTCAAATAACATTAACAGTGCCGGTCAGATGCTTCTTTCCATAATCAACGACATCCTGGATATCTCAAAGATTGAATCCGGAAAAATGGAAATAATTCCCGTAGAATATAATGTTTTTTCAATACTCAACGATTGCTACAATATGACTATAAACAGAGCCACCGACAAAGGACTTGAATTTGAGATGGACATTGACAGCAATATGCCTTCCGTTCTTTTTGGTGACGAGGTTCGTATAAGACAGGTAATAAACAATTTCCTTTCCAATGCCGTAAAATATACGCATTCCGGAAAGGTTGTGCTAAGGATGAAGGAAAAGAGCCGAAATGACGATATGGTTCTTATAAATATCGAGGTTGCAGATACGGGAACCGGTATCAAGCCTGAGGATATGGACAAGCTTTTCATGAACTTCACAAGAATTGATGAAAAGAAAAACAGAAATATCGAAGGAACAGGTCTTGGACTTTCACTTACGAAAAAACTTGTGGAACTTATGGGTGGCGAAATATCCGTAAAAAGTGAATATGGTAAAGGCTCAACATTTACCGTTTCTCTTCATCAAAAGATTATTAAGAATGAGCCTATCGGAGATTTCAACGAGAAATACCACAACTACGTAGACCAGCGAAACAGCAACGATAAAAAGATATATATTCCGAGTGCAAAAATACTTGTCGTTGATGATGTTGAAATGAATATAAAAGTAGCAGTCGGAATGCTTAAATCCACAAGTGCAAAAATCGATACGGCATTAAGCGGAGAAGATTGCTTAACCATGATATACAAGAAAAAATATGATATCATTTTTCTTGATCACATGATGCCGGGTATGGACGGTATAGAAACCTTCGAACGCATAAAGAAAAGAAAAGACCATATGAATACGGATACCCCTGTAATCATTCTTACCGCAAATGCCATAGTCGGTGCTAAGGATATGTATCTTGAAAAGGGATTTTCCGATTATATGTCAAAGCCTGTAAGATACAGTGATTTTATTGAAATGCTGTATAAATATATTCCAAAAGAAATGATTGATAACGATGTTGATGTTTATGTAAACGATGAAAAAACGTCAACAACCACTTCCGATTTAAGCCTTGATACGAGATTTTCCATGCTGGATACCGAGACAGGCCTTGGTTATTGCATGAACGACGAAGAATTCTACATAGAAATGATACAGACATATGTAGATGATGACAAACTCAATTTACTTAATGATGCATACGAATCCGAAAACTGGAAGGATTATGAAACATATGCTCACGCAATAAAGAGTACCTCTCTTAACATCGGTGCAACAGCTTTGTTCGAGCATGCAAGAGAACTTGAATTTGCAGCTAAGGAAAAGAATTACGGATTAATTAAAGAGCGACATCAATCGGTCAGCGAAGAATATGCTTCCATGCTCGACCAATTAAAAACCGCTCTTGGTTAATTATAAAACAATATGTATTCACTTAGATAAGCATCAGGCTATATAACTTTATCTTTGATTCTGTTAAGGCACTCCGCTATAATTTGGCGGGGTGCTGCTACATTTATTCTCTGGAAGCCTTTTCCCGTCTTACCGAATATCTTTCCGCTGTCCAGCCATAATTTTGCATCATATATTATTCTCTTATCAATCTCTTCCGGCGAAAGACCCGTACCGTTAAAATCAAGCCACATAAGATATGTTCCCTCTCCGTCTATTACATTTACACCCGGTAGATTTTCATTAACATATTTCTTTACAAAGGATATATTTTCTTTAACATATTCCATCATTTTTTCATACCACTCGCCGCCTTTTTCATACGCTGTCTTTGTTGCACATAGTCCAAGTATGTTGAGCTGACTTATGCCCGCCGCATCAAGTTCGTGTATAAACTTATGCTTCAGGCTTCTGTTTGGTATAAATATATTGGATATGAGCATACTGGCAAGATTAAAGGTTTTACTCGGTGATGTGCAGGTAATCGATATGTCCGCAAATTCCTTTTTTATCGAAGCAAATACGGTATGTTCACCCTTAAAAACAAAATCATGATGTATCTCATCACTCGCAACAATCACATTATGCTTTAAGCATATGTCTCCGAGTTTTGTTAGCTCATCTTTTGTAAATACTCTTCCGGTAGGATTATGCGGATTGCACAGCAAAAACAGCCTGATATTGTTTTCCGTAATCTTTCTTTCAAAATCCTCGAAATCAATATGGTATCTACCGTCTTCTCCGAGATATAAATCATTGCTTATTATCACTCTCTCGTTATCCCGTATTACTTCCGAAAACGGATAATAAACAGGCTGTTGAATAAGAACGGCATCTCCTTTTTCTGTATATGCCTTAACAGCCATTGCAAGAGCTAAAACAACACCGGGAGTTTTAACAAGCCATTTTTCCTCTATTTCCCAATTATGTCTTTCCTTCATCCATGCCGCCACGGCATCGAAATATGATTTATCCGGCTCACTGTATCCGAATATCGCATGTTTGGTTCTTTCAATCACTGCATCTTCAACATAAGAGGATGTTTTAAAATCCATATCCGCAACCCAGAGTGGAAGTACATCCTCGGGCATACCCCTTCTTACGGCAAAATCATATTTCAGGCAGTGTGTTCCGCGTCTTTCTATTATTTCGTCAAAATTGAGGTTTCTTTCCGACATATTCTCCCACTCCTTCCTGTCGATAATTATATATCATCAATTTCTGATTCTTATTAAATCTTTACCATTATTAAATATACTGTGCTTTGTATCCATCATAAGAATCGATGGCATATTTTAAATCAGCTATCAAGTCCTCCTTATTTTCAATACCGACAGACATACGAAGCACACTGTCAGTTATACCGTTTGCTATTCTTACCTCTTCAGGTACATCCGCATGAGTCTGAGTACACGGATATGTAAGCAGGGTTTCCACACCGCCGAGGCTTTCGGCAAAAGGAATAAGTTTGGTAAATTTAAGAATATGCTGTGCGAGAGCTTTGCTTTCTACCTCAAAGGTCAGCATTGCCCCAAAACCTCTTGCCTGCTTTTTACATATTTCATATCCCTTAGTTCCTTTTATTCCCGGATAATAAACCTTCTTAACCTTAGGTTCATTTAACAGGTATTCTACCAATGCAAGAGCATTTTCCTGTGCTCTTTCCATTCTTATGGAAAGTGTCTTTATTCCTCTTAACAAAAGCCAGCTGTCAAAAGGTGCAAGTCCCGAACCCACAGTCTTTATAATAAATCTAAGCTTTTCGGATATCTCTTCTTTATTTGTCACCACGAAGCCTGCAAGAGTATCATTGTGACCTCCCAGAAATTTTGTACCGCTGTGTATAACAACATCAGCTCCGAGCGTCAGCGGATTTTGGAAATAAGGCGACAAAAAAGTATTATCAACTATGAGCAAAAGATTATGTTTTTTGGCTATATCCGCAATCTTTCTTATATCCACAACATTCATCATAGGATTTGTAGGTGTCTCTATATAAATTGCTTTGGTGTTTTCTTTAACATAGCTTTCCACATCTTCCGTACTGCAATTTATGTGTGAAAAATCAATGCCGTTTTTCTTACTGATATTATCGAAAAGTCTAATGCTTCCGCCATAAAGATCAGCCTCGGTTATAAGATGATCTCCGGGCTTAAATATTTCCATCAAAGCTGTTATCGCTGCCATACCGCTTGAAAATGCAAGTGCATCCGTTCCCGATTCAAGTGCAGCCACAACCTTCTCAAGATGCTCCCTGGTCGGATTCTGCAATCTTGAATAATCAAATCCCGTGCTCTTTCCAACCTCAGGATGTGCATAAGTAGCAGTCTGATAAATAGGAAAGCTTATCGCACCGGTCGGATCCTTTTTCCAATCTTTTTTGTTTCCATATATACATTTTGTCTCAATAGCCAAATCCATAAATATCCCTTCTTTCCGCATTTGATAAATTATTGAACCTTTTTATCCAACCGGTTTCGTTCACAAACCTCATCTCCCATCTTATATGTTTCCATTTTTTAATCTGAAAATAATCTAACATGATTATCAGTTTTTGTATAATTCCTAAAAATTATCTTCACTTATAGGAAAAAGCTATAACCCTGTTACATAAAAATAAGGCCGATACAAAAATGTATCGACCTTATTTTTATACTTTTTCCCGGTTTTGCTTATATATTCAGTTCGAAGCCGTCTTAGAAAAAAATCTGTTTAATTCTATTATTGGTATAGGCTTAGAGTATTTATAGCCCTGCAGATATGATGCGGACATATTGATACATCGTTTCTCGTCCAATTCGTTTTCAACACCCTCGTAAAGTATTTTATAATTCAACTCAGAGAACATATTGGCAAGGCCTCCTACCATTTTCTCCGATTTTTCATCAGTGTCACATGCAATAACGAGAGAACGGTCAAATTTTATTATATCAAACGGAAGTTCCATGATACGTTCCATGTTGGAATAACCTGTCCCAAAATCATCCAGATAGAATTTAATTCCTTTATCCTTAAGCTCCTCTATCATTGTTTTCATTGCAATGAAATCGCTGTCGCTTCTTGATTCGGTAATCTCTATGGCTATCTTTGAATCAGGTATCCTGCTGCTTTCGATAATTTTTTCTATATCCTTTGTAAATCCGGCGTTACGAAGTTCAAGTACGGATACATTTATAGAAATACGTTTTACTCCATAACCGTCTTCGATAAGTCTCTTTATTTCATCACAGGTTTTTTGCAGGATAATCTCAGTCAATACATGTATAAACCCGTGTTCTTCGGCAATCGGTATAAATTGGTCCGGAAAAACCATACCGATTTCGGGAAGCTTGAGTCTCATAAGTGCTTCCGCAGTATCATACCTTTGATTGCTTATATTGAAAACCGGCTGGCAATAAGCCAGAACTCTTTCATCTCTTAAATCATGCTTTTTGTATATATCTTCAAGCTGTTCAAAAATATATGCATATTTGTTGAAAATGGTAACGTCGTCTTTATCCACGATATGTACTTCATTTAATTCCATATGTCTGTATATATTTTCAATAAAGCTGAGATATTCATTTTTACGACTGATTTCATCGATTGTTTCACCGATTACAACCTTGTAGTCAAACTTGAATTTTTCATATTCATCATGAAAAGCATTTAATATTTTATTCAGCCTGTTTTCATAATCCGGATTACTTTTCTTTGGTGCAAAAAGAATTACATGACCGTTACTTATCTGGAACAATACGGATTTTTTGAAATACTCCGCCGCAAAAATTCTGATTGTTTTTTGAAGTGCTTCCGGAATCAATTTACCTTCGGAATCAAAATCCGGCATATATAAACTCATATAAAGGAGTTCTCTTTTTTTCTCATAATTATATCTTACCATATCCTTTATTGCCATTACATTTATCGTTCCAAGTTCAACATCGTAAGGTGTCGAATGAACCAGATACATCATGGCAATAACCGGAAACAAAAATGATGCAACCGTATATGAAGACTGTCCGTATCTTCCCTGATAAAACAATATCAAAAACGACACCAACATCGTTCCATAGAAGCCAAACATCGCTTTCTTATATATTCTGTCTCTGAATACAACCATAAGAAATACAATTATAACAATGAAAGCAATATATCCCACTAAAAATACATTTAGTCCCGATACGGCAGTTCCGTTTTTATTCAGCCTAAAGCTTGACCCGTTTAATGTCGAAACAATGTCTACAATTATAACCGCCGCATAAACTGCTGTGGATATAAACATAACCGGTATTCTTTTACTTATTTCAAGATGCTGCATCTCGATAATATAAAACACATAGAGTAAAAGTAAAGAGAAAAGCAATGCATGATATACTATTCGAATCGCATAAACCGGAGAATAATTCCCGTCCGAAATATATGTGAACCACTCATGATGGGCATAATCTGCCATTGCCGCAAAAACAAGATATGCAATCATGGTAATAAAAATACTGAAATTTTTGGTTTTTGTAACATAAGATACGGACACCAAAATAAGCATGACAATGCAAATTGCCACAACTATTACGTCACCCGTCGGATTATAATTATCAAAATAAAGCTGTTGTCCCATGTACAATCCCCCAAAAACCGCACCTTAAAATAACATTTATCTTATGACTCCATAAACTAAAATTATCTGTTATTGTCCTTGGCAAGAAGCCATGCCATTATATGCATCGCCTGTGGAAAGCTTCCGTCCTTAATCATAGCTTCAATCTCGTCGGCTGTATATTTTTTAACATTTAAAAACTCCAAATCATCCAGATTTTGATCTGAAACCTTACGGCAATTCTTTGCCTCAAATATATATGCATAATTATCTGCTATCGTGGCATTTGACGGGACCGTTATAAGATGCTTCCACTCATCCGATATATATCCGGTTTCCTCTTTAAGTTCTCTTTTTGCAGCCTCAAGCGCATCCTCCACAATAGCCGTATCATCCGAACCGTACTCTTTACCGTCCGAGCGTTCTATGCCGCCTGCGGAAAACTCGGTAGTAACCTTTTTTATTCCATATCGAAACTGTCTGACACATATATATTTTCCTTCCTCATCGGAAGCAACTATTACCGCATAATTTCTTCTGCTGTAAGTATAATAAGGCTCATACTCCGTTCCGTCGGGTAATCTGAATGCCGACCTTCTAAAATCTATCCATTCATCCTGTACTATATGTTCCGTCTTTATTTCTTCCCAAATCAAATTTTCATCATCTGTATAATTCATGTCTTTTACCCTTGTTTCCAAATATTATTTTAATCCGTTTATCATGACTGTTTATTTGCTTTTTCAACGATTCCCGCATACAGGAATACAAGAAACAGACTAACAAGAATTCCTCCTATGATATCCGAAAGCCAATGTACTCCGCTTATCAGTCTTCCGCCGACGGTCACTACGGCAATCGCTATACTGATAATAACAGTCAAACGCTTTAAGTTCTTATCCTTTATGTACTGACCGGCAAGAACCACTATACTTCCCATCACTACGCATATAATCATGGTATGTGTCGAAGGAAATGATGCCTCCGGTTCATCTGCATCAGGCATTATAACCGGACGATAATTAATTATTATTTTTTCAAATAATGCATATATACACGCTGTTACTACGTACAATCCTCCTGCGGCAATTATGCACTTATCAACCTTGGCTATGCTCTTTCTTTTCATCAGTTGTAACAAACCAATAAAAGCTACTGCTCCCACACAGGCAAATGCAAATATTCCAAGACATACCGTAATCTTATACCAAATCATATTTACGCCAAACAAATCATGCACGGCTTCATTTATGCCGGATAAACCGACAGATGTACCATCCGGACCTATCGCTGCCACATCCACATTTTTAATAATTACTATCCAAAGAATAAACATCAGCCCGCTTATACCTGATAAAGCAAATTTATTTTTCATTTTTCAAATCTCTCCCGCAATATATTTATTTTGTTTCTTCCAATTCTTTTTTAACCTGGCTTTGTTTTCATACATAGCTTTATCGGCCCGTTTAAATACAGGCTCAGCCGTCCTGTCTTCGTGCGTTCTCTCTGCCATACCTACAGCAGCAGAGTATCTTTGCCACGGTTTAAGATCAGTATCATTTTGACATTTCTCATAGGCTGTCACAAGTTTATCCACAATCATCTCTCTGTCTTTATAATCTATGCCTTGAAGAATTACAACAAACTCATCTCCGCCTATCCTGTACACAGGCGAATGCTTAAAAGCTTCACAAATCATATGACAGCAGCCCTTTATATAAATATCTCCGGACTTATGTCCATAATCGTCATTTATCCTCTTGAGATTATTGGCATCAACCATAACAAGCGCAAACTCCGCATCTTCTTCTTTGATCATCCGGTTTAATGTATCAACTTTTTTAATATATGCCGTCTTGCTGCCAACACCTGTCAAGCTATCCCTGTTAATCTCTATACTAAGCTGTCCTATTCTTTTTTCCTTATCCATTATATCGTTTTTAGCTTTGATTTTATCTTCCTGAAGAGCGGAAAGATCTTTCAGATAATCTATAATATTAAGCTGCATGGAACGAATTCCATTATAGATTTCACCTATTTCATCATTACTTTTTATATCAAGCTCTATAACACCTGCATCTTCATAACTGGCATGCTCTGATGGATTGAATTTTTTCATTTCCTTTGTCATGGAATCAAGAGGCTTCACAACTATCTTATTTATAAATAAAACCGCTATGATAAGAATTGCCAACGTAAATATAGCCGCAGTCACAAGAAGGATAATCATGAGTCTGTGTCTTTCCTTCATAATGTCATTCATATCAAAATCACAGCCTACGATACAAACACATTCTCCGTCCGAATCATAAACCGGTTTAAAATCAGAGCAAAGCCAACCCCAATCGCCATGTGAAATCGTAGGCTCCGACATATTTTCCAAATCTATTCCGCGAAGCTCTGCCTCCCTTTCCTCATAATAACCCGTCTCATATAATTCTATTTCTTCTTCATCAATAAGATACATATCATATTCCGCATCTTTATCACCATGCGCAACAATATAAATATATTTTACGCCCTGCATATTTTCGAGATAGTTTGTTATCATAATTCGTATTTCATTATACTTATCCCAAAGTCCCTTTTCCTTAAGATAATCCTCAATCAAAGACTCATCATCTTCTTCCTCGGCTTTGTCACGAAGCTGTTGATACTCGTCTGACTCAACTGTCGCACGAAGTTCTTTAATAAAATCTCCATCAACAAATGATGCAAAATTACGTGCATTATCCGCCGCATTTTGCTTATAATATTCGTCTATTTGATCAGCACCGGTTTTATAAGCTATTTCTGCCGTACCAAAAGCCACGCCAAATACTATAAGTCCAACAAAAATGTATATTTTAGTCCTAATGGAAAAAATTTTTCTTTCATTTTTCATCTAAACCTCCATAACCGGATAATCATTTAAAAACAACCATCCATATACCTCCATTACCTGTCCCCAAACAGTGTAAAACACTTAATATAT
Organism: Lachnospiraceae bacterium UBA3820; assembly: GCA_002369325.1. GTDB lineage: Bacteria > Bacillota > Clostridia > Lachnospirales > Lachnospiraceae > Coprococcus_C. The sequence goes on along the minus strand of DFDU01000062.1, from coordinate 2,377 downwards.
TATACAACATAAAGCACAGTCTTGAAAAGTATTAAAACATATACTTCTCTGTATCTTCAATTTAGTAATATACGCACGTTTGTAATTTGACTTTAACACAAAAAGAGGAACAAGCACTGCCTGTTCCCCCGGTAATACGATTTTGATAGGCTTCGTAACCTCTATTAATGTTTCTTATCTGTATGACCTTTCAAAAATGCCGGCAATATCTTCATCAGAAGTCTCACATGGATTTGCTGCATAAAGACCGCCCTGAAGCCTTCTTGCTGCCTTTGCAAGTGTCATGCACTCTGACTTATCAAATCCATAATCACTCATCTTGAGGTCAGCCACACCACAGTCTTCCTGCAATTTTACAAGGGCTTTTACAAAATCCTGTGGGTCATTGCTTTCAGGATATCCCATAACACGAGCCATCTTAATAAATCTGTCATCACAAGCATGCTTATCTACATAGAACTGTGCAAACTCCTTTGAAATAATGATAAGTCCTGCTCCATGCTGAAGATTTCTGTGATATGCACTCATAGCATGTTCCATAGAATGCTGTGCGGTTGTGCTTGTAAGCTGCATTGTCACACCTGCCATAGTTGACGCATAAGCCACATGCTCTCTCGCTTCTAAATCTTCTCCATTTGCAACTGCTCTTGGAAGATACTTATAAATGTTCTCAATTGCAGAAAGTGCAATAGCTTCAGACAAGATGTTAAGTGATGTTGACATCATTACCTCTGTGTTATGGAACAGTGCATCAAAGCCCTGATATGCAGTATATTTTGCAGGAACTGTTGTCATATAAGCAGGATCCACGACAGCGATAACCGGCTTACATCTTCTATCTCCCATACCTATCTTTTCGTCAGTATCTTCCTTACAGATAACGCCCCACTCATTCATTTCCGAACCTGTCCCCGATGATGTCGCTACTGTAATAATCGGAAGCGGCTGATTAGGAGCGACCTGTCCCTTACCAGTGCCACCAAATACATAATCCCAAAGATCTCCGTCATTAGTTGCCATAATTGAAACGGGAACGGAAGAGTCAAGAACTGCTCCACCGCCAAGCGCAACTATGAAATCGCAACCATTTTCTCTTGCAAATTTCCCTGCCTCCTCACAGTTCTCTTTCAGTGGATTCTCTACTACATTGCCGAGATGCACATAATCTACGCCGGCAAGTTTTAGCTCACCGACTACTTTATCAAAAGAACCATTTATCATATGAGATTTTCCTGCCGATGTGAGAAGAAGTGCCTTCTTACCAGGCATGACCTCGTTATGAAGTTCACCTAATTTACCTGTACCAAATAAAAGTTTTGTAGGATTGTCAAACACAAAATTCATCATAAAAAACACCTCCAAAATCATCTAAGTATTGCATTATCCATCACCCGGATATATACTATATTCACAATACAACCTAAACCTAACTTTAGGTCAAGCATTATTTTTATTTTTTTGAAAGAAGGGAATTCTATGTACACAATAGGTCAAGTTTCTGATATGTTTAACCTGCCAATTTCCACACTAAGATACTACGATAAAGAAGGATTCTTTCCTAATATGGAAAGAAAAGGAAACATTCGCTATTTTAGCGATTCTGAAATTGAAGCAATTCATGTTATCGAATGCCTGAAAAAATCAGGCCTTGAAATAAAGGATATCAAACAATTTTTCAAATGGGTTACTGAAGGTCCTTCAAGCTATCCAGATAGAAAACAACTATTTGAAACCCGAAAAGAAGCAGTTATTGCTGAAATAAAACATCTTGAAAAAACTTTAGCTATGCTTGAATTCAAATGCTGGTACTATGACAAAGCTATAGCTGATGGTAATGAAGATGGCATTAATGCTATGCTTCCTGATAAACTTCCAAAAGACATTCAAAAGCTATATAACAAAGCTCATAAGTTATAATAAAGCCATTTCAAGCCATTTCCAGGACTTCTATAAACCGGAATTCCAAACCTTGTATCATATCGATACCACCCATTTTTTGCATCTCTTCCATGCTTAGCCTTGCGATTTTCTTCAAAAAACCGAATTGCCATCTCATAAACCATTTCTACTAATGCATTTACCAATCCGTCATCTTTTACGCCACTAATCCGCCAAATTTGCCTTTTGAGTAGACCGGTTTAGTTTTGCTCTTGGATCATTTTCTTTACCGCCTTATCAAAATCTGATTCAATAGGCTGGGTCTTGTTAAATATCTCATATTCAGCATCGGCTTTATCTATTGCCTGCTTATGAGATATTCTTCCGTTATCCTTAAGAATCTTGTACTGACGGAATTCAAGAAAAGCATTTACGCTCTTTTCAAACTCTTCCATCGTGAATACATTCTCACGTTCAATCAAATCCTCGATATAATCAA
>DFDU01000013.1 GCA_002369325.1 Lachnospiraceae bacterium UBA3820 | reverse complement strand
GGTATGACCGGACATCAGGATCATGCTGCAACCGGTAAGACTCTTAAGGGTGAGCCTACTTATGCTATAGACATTTATAATCTTTGCAAGGCTATGGGTATCGAACATGTATATGAGGTAGATGCATTTGACCAGAAGGGCCTTGAGGAGATGGTTAAGACAGAGGTTGCAAGAGATGCCGTTTCGGTTATTATTGCAAAATCTCCTTGTGCACTTCTTAAGGACTACGTTCCGAAGGGAAAATGTGTGGTTGATGACGAAAAGTGTAAGCGCTGCGGTGCTTGTCTCATACCGGGATGTCCTGCCATAACAAAGAAGGATGGACATGTGGTAATAGATGAAACTATGTGTAACGGCTGCGGACTTTGCCAGAGCAAGTGTCCGTTTGATGCGATTTCTTTAAAGAAGGCAGGTGAGTAATATGGCAGATAAGACAGTAAATATTATGATAGTCGGTGTAGGCGGACAGGGTACGCTTCTTGCAAGCCGTATTCTCGGAAACCTTACTACCGCAAGCGGATATGATGTAAAAATCTCTGAGGTTCACGGAATGGCTCAGAGAGGCGGAAGTGTTGTAACCTATGTAAGATACGGTAAGGATGTGGCAGAGCCTATCGTTGAAGAAGGACAGGCTGATGTTCTTATCGCATTTGAGAGACTTGAGGCATTAAGATATGCACATTTCCTGAAGAAAGACGGACATATAATCGTAAATGATCAGCGTATAGATCCTATGACGGTTGTAACCGGTGCTTGCGAGTATCCGGAAAATATCATTGAGGAGTTATCAAAGAAATATGATGTTACTTCTCTTGATGCAATGGCTGAGGCTGAGAAGCTTGGAAATACAAGGGTATTTAATACAATCATTCTCGGCGTGGTTGCAACAAAGATGGAATTTGACAAAGAGGTCTGGGTTGAGACTATTAAAAATGTAGTTCCTCCTAAGACTGTGGATATAAATGTTAAGGCTTTTGAAGCAGGATATAATATGAAATAGATGTTAGAGTTAAATACTGCTTTTTGTTTGCGGAAAATCAGTTTGGCTTTATGACATGAGAAAACATGGGGAAACAGCGATTTCTTATAGAAATCCTCGGATTGCAAATGCTTATGGAGCTGCGAGCATCACGAAGTAATGAAGCACTCATGTTTCAGAGTTAATAAAAAAAGGAGGACGATAAGTTGCCTATTACAGAGTACTTAGAGAGAAATGCAAAAGAATATGCCAATGAGGTATGTCTTGTAGAAATAAATCCGGATATACAGGAAAAAAGAAGGGTAACCTGGAGAGATTATGAGCTTATTGAAGCTAATCCTTTCTGCCATTACAGACGTGAGATAACCTGGCATGTTTTTAATGAGAAAGCAAACAGATTTGCTAACCTTCTTTTATCAAGAGGGGTTAAAAAAGGCGATAAGGTTGCTATTCTTCTTATGAATTGTCTTGAATGGCTGCCGATTTATTTCGGTATTCTTAAGACCGGTGCACTTGCTGTACCGCTTAATTTCAGATATGATTCCGAGGAGATTAAGTATTGTCTTAAACTTGCCGATGTGGATATACTTGTGTTCGGTCCTGAATTTATCGGACGTATCGAAGAGATTGCGGATGAGATAGAGAAGAACAGACTTTTGTTTTATGTAGGTGAGAATTGTCCTACATTTGCGGAGGATTATAATTCACTCACAGCCAACTGCTCAAGCCAGGGACCTGATATAAAGCTTACCGACGATGATGATGCAGCTATTTATTTCTCATCCGGTACAACGGGATTTCCGAAGGCAATTCTTCATGCGCATCGTGCACTTATGCACTCGGCAGCGGTTGAGCAGAATCATCACGGACAGACACATGATGATGTATTTCTTTGCATTCCGCCTCTTTACCATACGGGCGCTAAGATGCATTGGTTCGGAAGTCTTTTCTCCGGAAGTAAAGCAGTGCTTTTAAAGGGTGTTACTCCTAAGACTATATTTGACACTGTTTCAAATGAAGGTTGTACTATAGTATGGCTTCTTGTTCCTTGGGCACAGGATATTCTTCTTGCCATAGAAAAGGGAGAAATCAAGCTTTCGGATTATAAGCTTGATCAATGGAGGCTTATGCATATTGGTGCGCAACCTGTACCGCAGAGTCTGATTAAGAAGTGGAAGGAAATTTTCCCGCATCATGATTATGATACAAACTACGGATTGAGTGAGTCAATAGGACCCGGTTGTGTACATCTTGGAGTTGAGAATACTCATAAGGTAGGAGCAATCGGAATTCCGGGCTATGGCTGGGAGGTTAAGATTGTTGATGAAAACAGAAATGAAGTTCCTAAGGGCGAAGTAGGAGAGCTTGCCGTAAAGGGACCGGGTGTTATGAAGTGTTACTATAAGGACAAAAAAGCCACCGCAGAAGTTCTTGATGATGAGGGCTGGTTATATACCGGTGATATGGCGATGTTTGATGAAGACGGCTTTATTTTCCTCGTTGACAGAAAGAAGGACGTTATCATAAGCGGCGGTGAAAATATTTACCCTGTTCAGATAGAGAATTTCCTAAGTAAACATAATGACATCAAAGATGTTGCTGTTATTGGACTTGCCGATAAGAGACTCGGAGAAATAGCGGCAGCGATTATTGAGCTTAAGCCGGGCAGAATTGTAACGGAAGACGAGATAAATGAGTTCTGTAAGGAACTTCCGAGATACAAGCGTCCGAGAAAGATTATATTTGCGGATATACCTCGTAATCCTACCGGTAAGATTGAAAAGCCAAAGCTTCGTCAGATGTACAATAGTGAAAATCTTGTTGCCGAACAAAATAAGGCCTGAGTTTATTTAGACAAAGCAATAACCTATCTTGGTTGGGGTGAATTTAGCGGACGAGATAAGGTATAGCGAATTAAACACCAACCAAGCTAGCATGTGTTGAGATATAGCGAGAAGGAAATCGAACCGAGAGTGAGATAAAGTATGAGATTTTTTGTACGGACTAAACTGTGAATAGTGCAGATTTAGTCCGTATTTTTTTTCGGGGAATACAGGGGATACAGACTAAACATAGAAAAGAACAGAGTTGGTCCGTATGATTTTGTGAAGCATACGGACTAAAAAAGGGAAAAGAGAAGAAATAGTCCGTATGGTTTTGCGAAGTGTACGGACTAAACATGAAAAAGAACAGAGCTGGTCCGTATGGTCTTGCGAAGTGTACGGACTAAACATGAAAAAGAGCAGAGCTGGTCCGTATGATTTTGCGAAGTGTACGGACTAAAAAAGGGAAAAGAGAAGAAATAGTCCGTATGAAATGGAAAAGTATACGGACTAAATTGAGAAAAAAGAAGAAATAGTCCGTATGAGATGGAAAAGTATACGGGCTAAATTGAGAAAAAAGAAGAAATAGTCCGTATGGTATGAGAAAAGATACGGACTAAATTGAGAAAAGAGATGAGATATGTTATTTTATTTGTAAAACCATGAAAATCTCATGTTTTATGAAGATTGACATGTTTAGTTATTTGGGTTAAAGTGTATTTTGCAAATATGAAAACAAAATTTGCAGAAGTGTATTTTATACATGTGAAAATGATATTTGTGGGAGGAAGAAGACGTGGTTTTTTCTTCAATTATTTTTTTAACGGCATTTTTGCCACTCACATTTGTATTATATTATCTTCCTTTTTCAATTAAATATAAAAATGCTATTTTAATTCTTATGAGTCTTTTGTTTTATTCGTTCGGAGAGCCTGTATATATAATTCTTATGCTCGGCTCCGTACTTATGAATTACATATTCGGAAGACTTTTGGAAAGTGAGAAAGTAAACAGAAAGCTTTGCCTTATATTTGCGGTTGTCTTAAATATAGGGCTTTTGGGCGTGTTTAAATATGCAGGCTTTTTTGTTGAGAGTATAAATTCATTTTGTAATCTTTCGATTCATGTGCCTAAGATTAAATTACCTATAGGCATATCGTTTTATACATTTCAGGCTATGTCTTATGTGATAGATGTCTACCGAGACGGTAAGCAGGTTCAAAAAAGCTTTCCGAAGCTTTTGCTTTATATATCATTTTTCCCGCAGCTTATCGCCGGACCTATAGTAAGATATCATGATATAGATGAACAATTGAAAAAACGTGGAATAAATGGAAACGGCAGTGCCGAATCGTCGATGATCGTGGCAGGCATCGAGCGCTTTATCAAAGGCCTAGCAAAAAAAGTAATTATAGCCAATTCCATGGGACAGATAGCCGACACGATATATGCACTCGATATAGCCGGATATAATGCACTTGTTGCCTGGGTCGGAGCGATAGCTTATGTATTTCAGATATATTATGATTTCAGCGGATATTCGGATATGGCAATTGGTCTGGCTAAAATGTTTGGATTCGAATTTCGTGAAAACTTTGATCATCCCTATAGTTCACAGTCAATTAAAGAGTTCTGGAGAAGGTGGCATATATCGCTTTCTTCCTGGTTTAAGGAGTATGTATATATTCCGCTTGGAGGCAATAGAAAGGGAAGATTCAGAACAAATCTTAATAAGATAATTGTATTTTTCCTGACCGGCTTCTGGCATGGAGCAAACTGGACTTTTATTATCTGGGGACTTTTTCATGGGACATTTCTTATAATTGAGGACATTGTCGGTACGGTATGCAAACACGCCCGTGATAAAAAAGAGTTGACCTTTGCAAAAGCAAGTGATGCCGATAGAAATATAAAAGAAAAAATTGCTTCAAAGCCGAGGCTTATAATAAAAATACTGAAAAATTTATATGTATGGCTTGTAGTGACAGTTGGTTTTGTATTCTTCAGAGCGGATAATATTTCATATGCACTTGGGTTTATAAAGAATATGTTTGCCGGCTTTACATATAGCAGGGCATCTCTTGTATTGGTTTGCAAACTGTTTAATCCGTACAATATATTTATAATAATTCTTGCATTTATACTTTCTTATCCGGTTGTAAAGATGGTGGACAGCAGGTTTATGAAAAAGAAAAATGTATTTAAACCGATGATTGCTTTCGGAAGTTTATTGCTGCTTATGTTGTGTATCCTTAATCTTGCTTCCGAGGCATACAATCCGTTTATTTATTTTAGATTTTAGTAATGATTTGAGGTTATCCTGTTTTTAAACGGTAAGTTAATTTAGGATTTTGTATGATGACCATAATAAGTTTTGGGATGATTTACTAATCTTTAAAGGGTGAAATGTGTTGAAGAAAAAAGAATTTTTTGAAAAACTTTATATAGTGGTATTTATTGTGATGCTGGCATCTCTTTCTTTGCTTATGCCGTTTGTGAAATCGGATATGAATAAAGAAAAAAGAGCCGGTGCGAAGCTTCCGAAGCTTATTAAAGAAAAGAAAATCAATTTTGATTTTTGTGATGAGCTTACAGATTATTTTTCGGATAATTTTGCCTTCAGGCAGGAACTTTCGACTGCGGATGCCGTAATTAAGGCGAAAGTGTTTAATACTTCCAATCAGGATAGAGTCGTGCTCGGCAAAGACGGATGGCTTTTTTACAGTGAGAGCATGCATGACTATCTGGGTGAGGATGTTATGTCCGAAAGAGAGATACATAATGCGGTAAAGGTGCTTGAACTTATGCAGGAAAACTGTGAAGAAAGAGGCGTTACATTTTTATTTACGGTTGCACCAAACAAGAATTCTCTTTATCCTGAAAACATGCCTGATAATTATATCAAAACAAATGAGAAGACAAACTATGATATGTTAAGAAGCGGTATGAAGGATAAAAATGTAAACTTTGTCGATTTGCATTCCGCATTTTTGGCTGATGACAGAGTTATGTATCATAAATGGGACAGTCATTGGACCAATGAGGGAGCTGTGTTTGCGGTAGATCTTATCTTGGATGGTGTCGGAAAAGAACATTATGATTATACCGATGAGCCGTATACTATTCAGGCCGTGCATAGAGGAGATTTGTATAATATCATTTATCCGTCGCTTGATGAGCTTGATGATAATGTGATTTACGAAAGAGAGCATGAATATTCTTATGTCAATGCGGTAAAAAACACTGAGGATCCGATTATTATGACTCAAAATCCGGCGGCTTCAGGCTCACTTGTAATGTTTAGGGATTCTTACGGAAATGCTTCAATACCTTATATTGCAGACGAATACGAAAAAGGATTTTTTTCAAAAGGTCAGCCTGCGGACCTGGATCAGGTCGGTTTTCAAAATGCCGATACCGTGATTTATGAAATAGTCGAAAGAAATATTCCGTGGCTTATCGAGTATCTTCCGTATATGGACGCACCTGAAAGAGAACTTCCGGAAAAAATAATTCTCGAAAGAGATCTTCCGGGAAATATTAGGGAAGTATCTTCGGATAAGGTAAGCATTAATACCGAGGATAAGGGTAACAGATTGCTTGTATACGGAAATGTTGATAAAGATTATACGGATGATGATTCGAACATTTATATAATGATTATTTCGGAAGATGCCGTGACTGTTTTTGAGGCAACTCCTGCGTCATATGAGAAGGTTCATGACCATAAGGAGGCCGAATATGCATATGGGGCATATATCAATAAGGAACTGCTTCCTGAGGATTACGAGATAATGGTTATAACCGAATGTGAAGGTATTTTATATGTCTATAATCAGTAAAATTATACCGCGTCAGATATAATAAAATAAAGGCTTTTTGTGTTGTGATACATTTTAGGATATGTTATAATATCATTTGCGATTTTTATTGCGGATGATGTTAAGAATATATAGTGTATGCATAGGAGAGAAAAAATGAAAAAACTAAAATACGCAGCTTTAGTTGCTATGTTATGTGTGTCTCTTGCAGGTTGTAAAGACAAGGATGCAAAGGATGAAAAGGCAACAAAGACAGATGCTGTAACCGAAAGTGTTGCAGATAAGGAAACGACCGAAGAGAAAAAGACTACAGAAGAAAAGAAAACTACAGAAGAGAAGAAGACTACAGAAGAAAAGAAGACTACAGAAGAGAAAAAGACAACGGAAGAAAAGAAAACTACAGAGGAGAAGACTACGGAAGAAAAGAAGACTACCGAGGCGGCAACTGAGGCTCCTACAGAAGCACCAACCGAGGCTGTAACCGAAGCACCGGCACAGGATCAAAAATCAATTGCAAAGGGTTATATCGGAAGCAGTGCGGATGCGCTTATGGCAGCATTGGGCGGAAATATGGTCGTTGTCAATGCATGTACTGATGAAAGTGCAGGATATGCAATTATATATTATGATGGATTTCAGGCACAATGTGAGCAGAAAACACCTGACAGTCCGTGGATTGTAACTGCCGTATATTAAAATAGGAGTAAAACTATGAAAATAAGTAAAAGTGTAAAAATCCTTGCAGGTGCGTTTGGAATGATTGCTTTATCAATGGGCTTATTTTCATTCCCGGTAAAGGCACAGGATATAAGTGAAGATGCCTTGATGATTTATGAAGAAGCTACGCAGAGTGATGCTGATTATTTCGAAGAAGAAACGGAGGAAAATGTCGATATAGTTTCTTCCGGAAGTATATCATCGGTGGATATCTCTATAATCGAAATCAATAATGAACATATTTTTGGAGCAGCCGTTACAGATAAGTCTGTAGGAGATTTGGAATACAGATGGATTGCATGTAAGAGTGGAGATACGAACTGGTTTGAAATCAGTCCATGGATACTTAATAATGAATATCTTGACTGGATACCTGCCGAATCAGGCACATATACTGTTTGCGCTGAGGTCAGAAAAAACGGTGAGACCGAAGCTGTACAGGCTTTTGAAAACGTTGAGTTTCATAAATACATAAAGAGTAAATGCCAGATGCCTAATCCCGGTGAAGCCGGCGGTGTTCTCATAGGATTTGAGACAAAAGAAAATCCATATCAAAGCTACAGCTATGAAATGCTTATTTTGGATTGTACACTCTATGCTCAGGGCCTTCCGGCATGGACATATTCAACGGGTCCTTGCGGAGTAGCTGAGGGAAATGCATTCTGGACTGTCTGGCAGCCTGAGTATGGTTATTATTGGACTTTGTTCAGGTTGTATGATTCCAACGGAAATATGATAGATGAAGCCTGCTACGGCTTTGAAAATGTAGTTGTTAAGGAGCCGGAAGTAGATACATATCTTCAGGATACTTTAAATATAATAATAGTTACAAATGATAACGATCATATTGTTGCGGGTGTAGCTGCAGATAAGAATTTAGGTGATTTGGAATACAGATGGCTGGCATGTAAAAACGGAGAAACGGACTGGAAAGAAGTAAGCCCGTGGGTACTTAATTATGAATATCTTGATTGGAAGCCTGATGAGACAGGAACATATACAATCTGTGCCGAAGTAAGACGTAAGGGCAGCGTTGATTATGCACAGGCTTTCGCCGGTGTGGAGTATCATAAATATATAAAGAATATATGCCAGATGCCTAATACGGGTGAAGAAGGCGGAGTTCTTATAGGATTTGAAACTACTGAAAATAAAAATCAGAGCTTTGCATATGAAATGCTTGTGTTGGATTGTAACCTCTATGAACAGGGACTTCCTGCATGGATATATTCAACAGGACCGTGTGGTGTGGCCGAAGGCAGTTCATTCTGGACACTCTGGAATCCTGAATATGGTTATTACTGGACCTTGTTCAGATTGTATGATTCCAACGGAAATATGATAGATGAAGCCTGCTACAGCTTTGATAATGTGGAAGAAATAGATCCCGATCTTCCGAAAAGTGAGCATGGCTGGGTTGAATGCAACGGTAAATATTATTATTTCGACAGAACCACCGGAGTTTTACAAAGAGGCGGATCTTCCTGCGGTATAGATTTAAATGAAGACGGTTCCGCAGTTATGACAGGATATGCCAATGAAAAAATTCCGATGATGATAAGAGCCAAGCAGATTGTTGATTCAATATGCGATCCGGGAGACAGTCTTGCAACAAAACAGGAAAAATGTTATCAATATGTTGCTAAGTTCCCTTACCTTTTGAAGGATTATCCGGTAGGAAATTTCATCGGTAATTGGAATTGCCTTGATGCACACTATGCAAATAATATATTAAACGGATACGGAGATCAGGATGCTCTCGGAGCGGAATGCGTGGGAGAAGCGGCAGCACTTGCTTATCTTTATGCAGAGCTTAATTTCGGAGATGTGTATCTTTATATCAGTCCTATCCACGGATGGGTATATGCCGGTGGAAGATATTGGGATCCTTTATTTGTTGAATCAAAGGGTCGTAAGTATTATAATGCTTCAAGCTATGAAGCGGCTCCAACATATTCATACAAAATTAATTAATTTGATTATATACAATAAGGAGAATAAAAAATGAATGATAAGTATGTAAGTCCTTTGTCGGAAAGATATGCAAGCAAGGAAATGCAATACATTTTCTCACCTGATATGAAATTTAAAACATGGAGAAAGCTTTGGATTGCTCTTGCAGAAACAGAGATGGAACTTGGACTTAAGGATGAAAACGGAAATCCGAGAATCAGTCAGGAACAGATTGATGAGTTGAAAGCACATGCCGATGACATAAACTATGATGTAGCCAAGGCTCGTGAAAAGGAAGTGCGTCATGATGTTATGAGTCATGTATATGCTTACGGACAGCAATGCCCGAATGCTGCAGGTATTATACATCTTGGTGCAACAAGCTGTTATGTCGGTGATAACACCGATGTAATAATAATGACTGAGGCGTTGAAGCTTGTAAGAAAGAAGCTTATCAATGTTATAAATGAGCTTGCAAAGTTTGCAGATAAGTATAAGGATTTACCTACACTTGCAT
>DFDU01000042.1 GCA_002369325.1 Lachnospiraceae bacterium UBA3820 | reverse complement strand
TCAGCCGTCAGTTCATCATCAACAATAGGAACTGTATTTCCGATTGCAGAATCTCCCTTCTTAATGATGACAGATACTGTTTCATCCAATGCTTTATAATTGCTTCCTACAGTTACATCTGCAGCATTGCCACAAGGATCAACTCCTGTCGCCTTAACACGTACCTTATATGTTCCTGCTTTAAGGTCTGTTATCGTTGTGCCGTTTACAGGTGTCCAGTTCGTGCCGTCCGCAGAATATTCCATTGTATCATTAACACCCGTAATGGTACCGTCTTTCGAAGCACCATCAGTTGCATTGTTTGAACCAAGTCCTGTCGGCGCATCCGGACGTGAAGAAAGTGTTACCGGAACCCAGTCACTAGGGGCATGGTTATCATTCGATGCAGCCTTTCTGATATATACGGTAGGAGTAGCTTCATCAAGGATTGAAGAAAAATTCGTAATCTCTGTGCCGTTGTCATCAGAAGCAACCTCATATCCCGGATTTGCCGATATGGTTTCATCCGGGTAGTTTATATTAAGCTGAGTGGTATCAGCGTCAGGAACGGTTTCCTTAGCCTTTTCAATCGTATAGACCACGTGTGTAGTTGCTGCATTCTCACCTGTTCCGAGAGTAATCTCTGCCCAGTATCTTCCGGCGTTAGTAGGTGCAGTTGTCAATGAAGAAAGGGCTTCGCCTCTCTCACCATTTTCATCAGCTTTATAGTAGTTTACTACCGCATCACCCTTGATTGATTTTTCATCAGTTACAGTCGCTTCGTATGAGGTAGTTCCATCATAGGTTCCACCGTTGGCAGAGATAGTCAATGTTGCCTTATAATCACTGTCAGCAAGCGGACAACCATCATGGTCGTTGCATGTTGCCGTGATGGTGTCACCATCAGCAGTATAACTGAAGCTATGCACATGAGCACTTGTTGAAAAATCAGCACCTGGGCTTGCTAAAGATTCATTGTAGTTTGTAACAGCAGCCTTTCGCTGATAGAATGTGTATGTAGTATCCGGTGTAAGACCGGTAAATATATTGCTTGTCTGCCACGTTGATCCATCCCTACTGTATTCACATCCGGTAACATTAGTCAATGTGATACTTGTTGCAGTCGCACTATCCATAGTAGGTGCATCCGGTGCATTCTGAGAAGCTTTGGTAATCGTTACCATTGCCGAGCCTGTATAATCCTCATAATTATCCGCAGTTACCTTGTAATATACTATAAACGGACTGTCTGACACATCAGTGATTGTCGGGCTCTCGCTTTCATCATAAGTTCCTTCTTCTCTCCCGAAATTAACTGTAGAGCCGGTTTCAGGTTTTGAAACATTAACGGATATCCCATGTGGGTTATCGTCATATTCAACATTTACATTCGAAGCATCTACAGTCATTGTTGCAGGTTCAATAGCATAGGTAACCGATGCCGTCTCGTAATTTGATACACTTGCACCGACGTTTACCAAAGCTACATAAGTTCCAACATCAACAGGTGCTCCGGTAAGTGCTACATTATCTTTTGTATATGTTATATCGGACACATATGGAAAGACTGTGGTATCATACCCTGGTGATATATGGGCTTCCTTGCCTGAACCATCAAAGATAGGTTCTTCCGGAGCAATAACAGAAAGGGATATCCCTTCAGCTAACTCACATCCGGAATTCGAACAGGTTGCAGTAATGGTATCATCATCTGCAGAATAGGAAAGGTTATGTCCTGTCGCCGGAATTACCCAACTGTTCTCAGCAATTTCATTTACACCCTCTGAATCACTAAAATACTTACCGCAACGTTTGCATTTCCAGTAAGCGCTGTTACCGGATGTCGTACAGGTTGCTGCCACCGCCGGATAATCCTTCAAATCATGCGGTACAGGAGTAATCTTCATATATTGTGTTCTGCTACCGGTATCCGTAGTCTCTGTCCAGTTTACGTTGTCAGTAGACGTCTCCAGTTTTACACATCCAAGAGTCAGATTTCCGGATCCGCCTTCTCCACTTCCTTTACCAATGCCTTCTTTTCCGGCTGCTCCGGTTGCCACAACAGTACCACCATAAACATATACATTGTCACCACCTTCCCAAACTGATGCACCGCCACCGATACCGGCACTGTCGTTTCCTCCGACTGCAGTAACATTTCCGCCGTAGATTTTTACATTAGAACTTATAGACATTTTAGTAGCATACCACCCGGAACCTATACCAGCTCCACCGTAATCACCACCACCATAAGCACTAATTGTACCTCCATAAATGGAAATATCATTGTGATAGCAATTATCTCCGCCTCCAATTCCGGCACCATTATCACAGCCATAGGCGGTAATTACGCCACCATAAATATTCAAAATACCGCACGGTTTTCCACTATCGCCTCCAAGACCGGCACAATACCATAAATCATCACCACAACTTCTTGCATCAGCAATCAGTTGCCCTGTACCAAAAATTGTATCAGACGTACTACCTGCATAAATATTCAGTGTTTTTCTTTCAGAACCAGAATATTCACTTCCATTAACAGAAATGCCTTCATTTGCAGTAAGTTTGGCTCCATCAAGCAAAATCAGATTTACCGTACCTATAACCTTGATTCTATCAGTGATAGTTACGTCATCACTAACAACATACGTTTTACCGTTATACCAAGTCAGCGTATCATTTTCTACTTTGATACCGGTATTAGCTAAAAGCGTACCATCTGCCAAAGGTTTGCCATCTGTACTATAACGGCGATAGATAACATCCTCTGTGAACAGATTATTGCTCTGTCCCGGGTCATAACCGGTCAGGGTAACTTCAGCAAGAGAACTAGCAGATCCGCTGCTTGAAACAACTATCCAATATCTTGCAACGCTGCCATTAACATAAGGTCTGTAATAATGATCTTCATAATTAAATTTATTATGATCATCATCATCTTCATCATAGTAAATATAATCTTCCCCCATATCAAGATCAGTTTGACCGACATTTCCGTTCTCATCTATATATCCGCCGGCCTGAAGAGTAATACTATTATTACCTGTTATACCCGTAAAAAAATAACCTAAAATATCTCCTTGCCTTAAATCACCAGCACCAATTTTTCCTACTGCCGCCTCCACCATCAGACTCGTTCCTGGCATAATTCCTGTCAGCATGCTAAATACCATCGCTAACGTAAGTAAAAAGCTTATAATCTTTCTTCCTTTTTTCTTTTTTTGTTTCATTAAAATACCTCCTTGAAAATATTTGTTGTAAAAAAAGTACTCTCTCTTTTATAAACCCCCGATTTTCATACATCACCTTTGGTGAAAATCACACACGTAATCTTATTATCTTATGTGCTGATTTACCTTTTTTACTTCCCTAATTTTAACATAATTTATTTTTATTATCAATAAATAAAAGTTTCATATTGTTCAACCAAAGACGAATACATAATATAAAAAGGAGTATGGATAAATCTTATCCATACTCCATATATTTTTAGGAATAAAAAATGTTTTTTAGTAATTAACAATCTTTCCGAAGTCTGCCTTGAGTGATGCTCCACCTACAAGACCACCGTCGATATCAGGCTGTGCAAATAATTCTGAAGCATTACCTGCATTTACAGAACCGCCGTACTGAATACGAACCGCATCAGCTGTAGCTGCATCATAAATCTCTGCGATACACGCTCTGATACCCTTACATACTTCTTCAGCCTGCTCGGTTGTAGCAGTCTTACCTGTTCCGATTGCCCAGATAGGCTCATAAGCTATAACAAGCTCTTTAACCTGATCTGCGGTAACACCGTCGAGATCCCACTTGATCTGTCTTGCGATCCACTCTTTATAAGTATCAGCCTTACGAAGTGCAGG
>DFDU01000056.1 GCA_002369325.1 Lachnospiraceae bacterium UBA3820 | reverse complement strand
GGTAAGATTGCAGGTCTTGATGTTAAGCGTATCATCAATGAGCCTACTGCAGCAGCTCTTTCATACGGTCTTGATAATGAAGAAGAGCAAAAGATTATGGTATACGACTTAGGTGGTGGTACATTTGATGTATCTATCATCGAAATCGGTGAAGGTGTCATTGAAGTTCTTGCAACTGCCGGTGATAACAAGCTCGGTGGTGATGACTTTGATAATGCTATTACAGATTATATGTTAGCTGAGTTCAAGAAGGCTGAGGGTGTTGATCTTTCAACTGATAAGATGGCAATGCAGAGACTTAAGGAAGCAGCAGAGAAGGCTAAGAAAGAGCTTTCTTCAGCAACTACAACAAATATCAACCTTCCTTTCATTACTGCAACTCAGGACGGACCAAAGCACTTTGATATGGATCTTACAAGAGCTAAGTTTGATGAGCTTACTGCTCACCTTGTTGATAAGACAAGAGGTCCTGTTCAGACAGCACTTAAGGATGCAGGCTTAACAGCAGGTGACCTTGACAAGGTACTTCTTGTAGGTGGTTCAACCCGTATAATCGCAGTTCAGGAAATGGTTAAGAATCTTACAGGTAAGGAGCCTTTCAAGGGTATCAATCCTGATGAGTGTGTTGCAATCGGTGCATCTATCCAGGGTGGTAAGCTTGCAGGTGATGCAGGTGCAGGCGAAATCCTTCTTCTTGATGTTACTCCGCTTACACTTTCAATCGAGACTATGGGTGGTATAGCTACTCACCTCATCGAGAGAAATACAACAATTCCTACAAATAAGAGTCAGATATTCTCAACTGCCCAGGATAATCAGGATGCTGTTGATATCAATATCGTACAGGGTGAAAGAGAATTCGCAAGAGATAATAAGAGCTTAGGACGTTTCAGACTTGATGGTATCGCTCCGGCAAGAAGAGGTGTACCTCAGATCGAAGTTACCTTTGATATAGATGCAAACGGTATCGTTAATGTATCGGCTAAGGATCTTGGAACAGGAAGAGAGCAGCATATCACAATTACTTCAGGTACTTCACTTTCTGATGAGGATATCGAGAGAGCAGTTAAAGAGGCAGCTGAGTATGAAGCAGCTGATAAGAAGCGTAAGGAAGCAATCGAAGCAAGAAATGATGCAGATGCACTTGTATTCCAGACTGAGAGAGCACTTAATGATGTAGGCGATAAGCTCCCTGGTGCTGACAAGGCTAAGGTTGAGGAAGACTTAAAGGCACTTAAGGAGATAATTGAGGGAACTGATCCTGATTCAATGACTGATTATGATGTAGAGAAGATTAAGGCCGGTAAGGAAACTCTTATGAATAGTGCACAGAGCTTATTCTCAAAGCTTTATGAGCAAAATGGTCCCGGAGCAAATGCGGGAACAGGAACAGGAACTCCTGATTTCTCAGAGGATTCTGATGTAGTAGACGCTGATTACAAAGAAATCTAATAAGGGTGAGTGTGATGGCTGAAAAAAGAGATTATTATGAGGTGCTTGGCGTTGACAGAGGCGTATCGGAGGCAGATTTAAAGAAAGCATACAGAAAAGTGGCTAAGAAATACCATCCTGATACGAATCCGGGCGATGCGGAAGCAGAAGAAAAATTTAAAGAAGCAGCCGAAGCTTATGCAGTTTTATCAGACCCTGAAAAGAGGGCTAAGTATGACCAGTTCGGTCATGCTGCCTTCGAGCAGGGCGGCGGTCCGGGCGGATTTGGCGGATTCGATTTTGCAGATATGGGCGATATATTCGGTGATATATTTGGTGACTTCTTCGGTGGAGGATCAAGACGTAGTCAATCAAGCGGACCTGTAAAGGGGGCAAATATAAAGACTACGGTAAGAGTTTCATTTGAAGAAGCTGTATTCGGTACTCAGGAGGAGCTTGAGCTTCCTCTTAAGGACGAGTGTGATGTATGTAAGGGTACGGGTTCTCAGCCGGGACATCAGCCGGAAACCTGTTCCAAGTGTGGTGGTAAAGGTCAGGTTACATTTACCCAGCAGTCACTTTTCGGAATGGCAAGAACAGTTCAGACTTGTCCGGATTGTGGCGGAACCGGAAAGATTATCAAGTATAAGTGCAGTAACTGTGCAGGTACCGGTTATGTTAAGAGCAAGAAGAAAATTCAGGTTGCAGTGCCTGCAGGTATAGATAACGGACAGAGTATACGTATTCGTGAAAAGGGTGAGCCGGGTATCAATGGAGGTGGACGCGGAGACCTTTTGGTAACCGTACTTGTTGACAGACATCCTACCTTCCAGCGTCAGGAATATGATATTTATTCATCAGAACCTATAAGCTTTACTCAGGCAGCTCTTGGTGGAAAGATTACTGTCAATACAATTGACGGACCTTATGAGCTTGAGATTAAACCGGGTACTCAGACTGATACCAAGGTTAAGCTTAAGGGTAAAGGTGTGCCTACACTTAGAAACAAGAATGTAAGAGGAGATCATTATATTACTCTTATCGTTCAGGTACCTGATAAGCTTACGGAAGAGCAGAAGTCAATACTTAACCAGTATGCAAATACTACTACAGTAAATGCAAGATCTTCAACGGATTCTGCAGGAGGCTTCAGCTTCGGTGACCATAAGAAGAAGAGAGGATTTAAAAAATAATGGTGTGGACAAAATTATCAATCGATACAACCGTTGAAGCGGTTGATATACTTAGTGCTTTTCTTGATGAAAAGGGCGTTGAAGGTATAATGATTGAAGATAATGTTCCACTTACGGAAGAAGAAAAGAAAGCTATGTTTGTTGATATTCCTCTTGTTAACGGAGAGGATGACGGAACTGCAAAGGTTTCGTGTTTTATCGACGAAAGCTTTGATATCGACACTCTTAAGGCGGATATAGTTGCAGAACTTACCCGCCTTAGTGCGTTTCTTCCTGTTGGTTCAATGAACATTACTTTATCAAATACCGAAGATAAGGATTGGATTAATAACTGGAAGCAGTTCTTTAAGCCTTTCAGGCTTTATGACAATATTGTTATTAAGCCGACTTGGGAAGAGCTTGAGGATGTAAAAAAGGATGATATTGTTGTAGAAATTGATCCAGGAATAGCCTTCGGAACAGGCTCCCATGAGACGACCCGCCTTTGTATCGGACAGCTAAAAAAGTATCTTAAGAATAACGATTCTGTTTTTGATGTGGGTTCGGGTAGCGGTATTTTATCTATCATCAGTATTTTCCTGGGTGCCGGCTTTGTGCATGGTATGGATATTGATGAGGTTGCAGTACGCGCAAGCCTTGAAAACCGCGAATTTAATCACATAGGTGAGGATAAGCTTGTTTTTACATGCGGTAATCTTTTGGATGAATCAAGAGGTAAATCGGATATCGAAAAGGCTTTATCCGTAAATGGCGGAAAGAAGTACGATATTGTGGTTGCCAATATTCTTGCTGACGTTATTATTCCTTTATCCGGTGTCGTCAGACCGCTTATAAAGGAAAACGGTTACTTTATCACTTCCGGAATCATTGATATGAAGGAAGAAGAAGTAAAGGAGGCACTTGTTAAAAACGGATTTGAAATCGTTGATGTTGTTCATATGAATGATTGGGTTTCAATCATTGCTAAATAAAGGGCGAGAATGGGGCGGTCAGATGGAATTGGTATGGCTGTCTGAATTTACATAGTGTGGCAGTGCTCGGTATATATAAGGTCTTTACAGGACACGTTCTCACTCGGTTAAAAACGCAGGAGTACTAATAAGCTAATTCAAAAAATAAAGCGAAACATTTATACGTAAACGTAAATGTTTCGCTTCCTTTTTTCATTACCTTAAAGTGCTCGCGTTTTTAAACGGTCCTTTTAAAGACCTATATATACCTTCGCACTTGTTTCACTTTTGATTTTCAGACAGCCATACCACCATCTGACCACCATGCTTCGCATGAAATTATTATTAGTATATTTTTTACGTCAATCCAAAAGTAAGATTTATTTAACTGTACAATAAGATGTAATATGCCCGATTTATTGCGTTGTATATTAAATTTGGCTGTGGTATAATAGCGAAAAATGTTATAGTTTAATGTTGTGGGAAGGTTTGGCTATAGGAAAAACTATATGAAAGGAAGATGAAAATGATGAGAAAAAGAGTAGTATCATTATTATTGGTTTTGGGGTTGATAATGAGTTTGATGCCGACAAATATTTGCGTTGCGGATGAACCTGTGACGCTTACAATTGAGGCTGATAAATCAGAAGCCCGTCCGGGAGATATGATTAAATATACTGTTAAGATGGGACCAGTTCAAAATTTAAGTGCTTTACAGATTATGCTTAGTATTCCGGAAGGCTTAAACTATGAGGGCCTTAATGAGAATAATCTGAAAAACAGTTTGGCAAATATTCTTAATACCGATACTGGTTCCATAAACTATGATAGAGAATCAAAAATGCTTACGGTTGTTAATTGCGGAAGTAATGTAGACGAATCGTTTTCAAGTACGAATGATACAGAACTGATGACTTTTAGTTGTACGGTTAACGATGATGCATCAGGTGATTTAACTGTAGGATTTATTGAAAATGAAGGATCTAATGTAAGAACAAAGCTGGCAAGGTCTTCTTCACCGGAAGACGTTTTTGCGTTGAATTTAACAGATGCAACAACCACAATCACCGCACCACCTGTTTTTCCTACCGGGGTTTTGTTAAACAATCACGAGATTCAATTGACAGAAGGAAAAACTCAAAAACTGACAGCCGAAATAAATCCGGCAGGTGCAACAGGTACTCTCCTTTGGGATAGTAGTAATGGCTCTTGTGCTACGGTAAAAGATGACGGAACAGTAACAGCGGTTGGTATCGGAACGTCAATTATTACCGTAAGCATAGATGGAACAGATTATTCCGATAGCTGTATTGTTAATGTTACATCTTGTCCTCATGAAAATACGTCAGAAATAGCGGCACATCATGCCAATTGTACGGAAGCCGGAAATAACAAGTATTACTATTGTCTGGATTGTAAGAAATATTTAAAGGCTGACAAAACTACAGAAACGACACAAGAGGCGGAAACAATACCTTCGCTGGGACATGATTATTATGGAGCAGAGTATTCAAGTGATAATAATAAACACTGGATAGTATGTCGAAGATGTAATGAAGAATCAACAAAAGAAAACCATACCTGGGGGAGTGCGACATATACCTGGTCAAATGATAACAGTACATGTACCGCACGTCATACCTGTACTGTATGCGGAAAAGAAATTTATGAGACGGTAGATACAGGAAGTGATGTTACCGCTGCAACCTGTACCGAAGCAGAAAAAACAAAATATACTGCAGTTTTTACTAAGCCCGGTTTTAATGAACAAACGAAAGTGAATGTAGAGACAGGAGACGCTCTCGGACACAATTGGGGAGATACGCAGTGTGAATGGTCGTCAGATTATAGCGAATGTACGGCAAAAAGGAAATGTCAAAGATCAGGATGTAATGAAATACAATCAGAAACAGTTGAAACATTGGCAGAAACAACAGCAACCTGTACTGAGGCGGGAATTGTGACCTACACGGCGACATTTACTAACGACGATTTTAATTTGTGTGAAGAACGTCAAAAATCAGTAGCCGTTAGCCCACTTGGACATGATTTTCAAGATGTTATTACGCAGGCGGCAACGGCAGATATGTTGGGTGTAAAACAAAGAAAATGTTCACGTTGTTATGAAGTAAGCGAAACGACTCTATATGTATCGGATTCTACTTCGCCGAATAAGTACCCGGACGGTAAATTCATTACCGATGGTGATACGATTTCTGCAAATGCAACGGGAACGCTTTCCGTTGGTTCGAAAAACAAAACAATAAATGTATTATTACAAGATCCATTGGGTGTTTTTGAAGGCCATACAATTTCACTTGCTATAAATAGTATAACAAATGATTTGGGTGAAGAATATGATGGGAACCTTAGTGTACATAAAGCATATAAAGCTGATTTGGTATTAAAAACAGACGGTGTGGAAACACATGGGCAATTACCCGGAAAAGTACGTTTATTATTAGAAATTCCGGATGATTACAATAATTCTGCAGACAACTGGGATGATGATAATATAAATGTACAAAGAATCAATATCGGAGAAGATACATTTTACGTTGAAAGAATAGAATATCAAGTATATGATGCCGAGAGTAATTTTATAAAAACGGTTGATAAGGATTATGTTCCGAAGGACGGTGAGTCTTTAAGAAAGTTTGCTGCAGTTTGGACAGATCACTTCAGTCAGTATGCGGCCATAGAGGTGTTGGATGATAATCATATCTGGAGTGAAGCAACATATACATGGTCAGATGATTATAGTAAATGTACGGCAACAAGATCATGCCTAAGCGCCGGATGTACCGAAACGGAAACAGAAACAACTACCGATATATCTAAAGTAACAACAGCAACCTGTGCAAAAGCGGGAACGACTACTTACACAGCAACATTTGAAAATGAAGCATTTTGTAAAGATTCTGATGCTGACAAGAGGAAAAAAACGGTAGATGCAGAAGCATTGGGACATGTCTATCAGGAAGTTGTTACCCAAGAAGCAACGGCGGATATACTTGGTATAAAACAAAAGAAGTGTCCATATTGCGAAGATGTAAGTGAAACTAAATCATATGCTTTAGATAATACATCACCGAATAAGTACCCGGACGGTAAGTTTATTACCGGTGTTAATACTGTTTCGGCAAAAATGACCGGATCTCTTGTGATTGGCGGAGAAGATAAAAAGATAGAAATATTATTACAAGATCCTATGCAAGTATATGAAGGTCATACGATTTCAATTGTAACAAGCGGTATTACAAGTGATTTAGGTGCGGAATTTGATGGAAGTATTCGCGTTGAAAAAGCATATAAAGCTAATGTCGGATTTAAAGTAGACGGTACGGAAATACAGGGACAGTTACCGGGAAAAGTTCGTTTATTAATGGAAATTCCGGATGATTTTAGTAATTCCGATGATGACTGGGATGATGAAGAGTTACAGGTACTAAGAATTAATACCGGGCAAGATACCGATTATAATGAAAGAATTGAATATCAGGTCTACGACGGTAATGGTAATTTTGTAAAAATAGTTGATAAAGATTATGTTCCGGGAGCGGGAGAAATCCTTAGGAAGTTTGCAGTGGTTTGGACTGACCACTTCAGTCAATATGCGGTTATTGATGAATTGACAGACAAAGATACTGCTGGATCATTTATTGATAAATTGACAGATAAGGATACTACCGGATCGGAACAAAAACCGGTAACGGTTATAACAGATAAACCATCTGTTAACGAAAAAACTACTTCGATAAAAGACAAATCACCGGCTACAGGCGATTCAGGTTTAGAATTGAGTGTTGTCTTTTGTTTATTACTTGCTTCATGTGCTGCATGGATTCTCATGCTTATTTATAAAAAAGAAGAATAGTTTTTTAGTTGTTAAAAAATAGCACTCTATGTCTGAGGTGACCCCAAAAAGTTAGACTTTTTTAGCGTAGCAGTTGTATTGGCTGCTACGCCTTTGCGTTAGCTATAGTATTATGCATTTTGAATATGAATAGGAGGATTAAGATATGATTAAGACAACTGTAAAAATTGAAGGAATGATGTGTAAAATGTGCGAGGAACATATCTGCGAAACAATAAGAAAGGCTATACCGGATGCAAAAAAGGTATCCGCATCGCATAAAGATGCATGTGCAAGCTTTATTTCTGCGGAAGAACCGGACAGTGATAAACTTAAGGCTGCCATAGAAGAAACGGGATATACATTTGTTTCTATGGAAAGTGAACCATATGAGAAAAAGGGACTGTTTAGAAAATAATCTTTACAATTCTGCTTTGGGCAGGTAACATTATAAGAGCTTTTTAATAAAATTCATGTGCGTAGAGGGGAAAAATGAAATCTATAAAAAGAGTTATATGTTTATTTTTAATGATTTTTCTTACAATGTCTTTGTTTTCCGGATGCAAGGAAAAGCAAAAAGCTGAGGAAGAGAAGACAGAAAATGTAACCACGGAAGATATAATAGGTGAAGGTGTCATCAGGATAAATGATGATGGTCTGGCCGAATGGAAAAGCATAGAGGGTGCAAAAAAATATAATGTAGATGTTGTATATTGGGATGGCTGCCCGGTTTTGGATTATACGAAAGTAATAACCGAAACCAGCTTTCAGCTTGAAAAAGGCTATTCAATTCAGGTAGCACCTGTTTTCGAAGACGGAACCATGGGTGAGATTATGGAATCCGAATATTATGGCGGAAAGCAGCTGCCGGATAAATTTGCAGCTACTCTTGGTTTAGAATATAAATCGATTGCTGAAGAGATGATTGCAGATTTCCCTGAGTGGGAGGTTGTTTCAAATATTGATATGAGCAGTGTGCAAAAGGGCAGTGACGGAATGACATATTTTTCGGCAACCGGACCGGATGGAAAACCTGTCAGATTTTGCGGAATAGATACGGATGTAACTGAGGAAGGTATTATATTACATAAACAGGCAAGGCTCGTATCTTTAGACAGCATAGGACGAATATACGGTTTGGGAGTATATGTGAGTGATTCGGGCAACGCCAATAATTGGATAACCTGGTTTGGCGGCTACAATGTTAATATGGATCCACACCCTGAAAATCTTGACGGTATGATTTATACAGGTGGATTTGGCGTTTGTGCCAGTGATATGGTAAATGACGATTCACATTTATGTGAGTTTTCCAATCTTCAGCCAAACTTTATAGGTATAGGCAGCAATGATATGAATCATGCTTTGGATGACGGAGAAAATGTAGATGATATGGTGGTTTCGGAGTTTCGTATAAAATACGAAGCAAGTTCAGGATGTACACCTTTTAGGGAGTTATTCCTTTCAGAATATGATTATGGTGCATATATTGAGGGAGAGCACTATGATCCGGAAAAAGAACGTTTTGATCCGTATAATGGCATTTTTGATTTCAGATTATTTGCAATTCCGGAACTTGATCATCCTGAAATGAGAGCAACATATGAAAATATGAAAAAATGGGATCCAAATCAATTCTGTGCATATGCTACGGAAGGCGGATATTATGAGGTTAAAGGACTTAAGGATTCAAGCGGAAATAAATTGGACATGGAAAATGCCAGGCTTAAACCGGGTGATACATTGACAGTTTCTTTGGGAAATAAGGAATATGATGTTCCTCTTTATGTTTTGAGAACCTTTAATACAGCTGATACAATGCATGACCTTGTGCCATATGCATTTCCAAGTGCTGTAGGTGATTTAAATATACTTGTTGTTCCAATCGCATGGAAGGATGAGCCGCAAAACGCAACCGATAAAGAACTGGAATTATTCAGAAATAATCTCGGACGTGTTAAGGATGATAGCGGAAAAGTGAAAGATTATTCAGACAATCTTACTGATAAGCGTTTTTCCTTAAGCCAATATTTTGACATCGCTTCATATGGAAAATTTAATATTGTTTCATATATGACCGACTGGTATCAGGCTCCTTATGATTTTTCGGAATACAAAAAAAATAATATTGATAAAAACTTCATTAATGAAGTCCGGACATGGCTTTCCGAAACCTATCCTGATAAAGACTGGTCGGAATTTGATCTTGATAATAACGGATATTTTGATATGATTGTATTTCTTAATGCCGGTGATATGTCGGGCGAAGATGGATTCACAATCATATCCTTCGGTGGAGCCTACTATTACCGTACAACATATGGAAACGAACTTGCAGGCGATTCTTCCATGCCGGGGGTTAATGGCTATGTAAACATGAATTCAAGTCATTTTGAGGACAATACGCTGATTCATGAGTTCAGTCACGGTCTTGGACTTATTGATTATTATGATGTTACCTACAGCGGACGTGATGCGGTAGGAGGATATGACATGCAGTCCGGAAGCTTCGGTGACTGGAATCCGTATTCAAAATATTCGGTAGGATGGATTAGTCCTCAAATGGTAAGCGGCTTAAAATCAGGAGAATCTGTTGAAATCGAAATAGGCTCCTTTGCCGAAACGGGTGATTCGATAGTTATTCCGGCAGCCGGCGACGATATGTCAAATCCATTCTCAGAGTATATGCTTGTTGATCTGTTTACTCCGACAGGCGTAAATCAGTATGATGCGGAAAATTACGGAATCGGGGATGTAAACGGTGTAAGAATTTATCATGTGGATGCACGTATGGAATATCGTGATTTTGTATCAAATGATTATCCGGATATGACACCTTGTCCGATTGGAACAATACATTATGCAAATGACTTTAAGGAAACAGGATATTATAATCTTGAGCTTATTCAGGCCGGGGGAACAAATACATTTACAAATCCCGAGAAAACTGACAGAGCAAATATTACGGCTGAAGACTTTTTCAAGGCAGGCGATGAATTTACGGTTCAAAAATACGGTGAATTCTTCAAGGATGATAAGTTTGACAACGGAGAAGATTTTGGATACTCGATTAAGGTTGAGAGTATTTCGGGAAGCGGAAAGGATGCAAAGGCTGTTATAAAAATTACAAAACAGTAATATAATATCAATTTATTTGAAAGAAGGTAATTATTATTACCTTCTTTTTTTTCAATAAATTCTAAAAGTCCGGAACTTACAGTAGTGTTATAAATAAGGGATTTGTGATTATATGCTTAATTGTGTCTTGACAAAACTACCGAACGGTAGTAATATCACAAACAGATAGTATAATTAGTTTAAAAGAAAGTAAAATATTGATATATGGCAGTGATTGTCATAAATTGCCGGTAATAAAGAATGGAGTAAAATTATGAATAACAGAAAAGAAGAAATAGTAATGGCAACGCTAAAGCTTGCTGCCGAAAACGGACTTGGAACTGTTTCGATGCAGCAGATTGCCGATAAAGTCGGGATAACAAAAGCCTCACTATATAATCATTTTTCATCAAGAGATGAGATAGTTAAAGAGATGTATGAGGTAATAAGAAAAGCGTCACGGGAAAAGACCGATGCGGGTAAAATTGACTATGACATTATTTCGGATAAGTTGTCACTAAGGGATTTCCTGAAGGGAACGGTAGGTTCCTATAGAAAGATGGTCAGCGATCCACATATGTATATGTTTTATAAGATTATCATGTCTGAGAGGTCAATTAACAGCACAGCGGCAGATATTATGGTTATGGAAACAAAAACTATGATAAATGCTACAAAGGCAATTTTTTATGCATTACAGGTTAAGGGTATTGCTGATTTTTATGATGTTGATACAGCGGCATTATCGTTTGCGATGGGAGTTCATTCCATTCTTGATTATGAATTTGATTTGAAATATGCCGGAAAAGATGTCGACAATCAAATGATGAGTAATTATATAGATGAGTTTTGCAGGATATATGGTAAGAAAAAGGAGGAAAAGGGAAATGAAAAGAAAATTGATTAACTTTATCGGTCTGGCAGGAATTTTAGCGCTTATTTCATATGCGGCTGCAGTGATTTTTTCGCCTTTGGCATATCCGGGATATGATTGGATTAAGCAGGCTGTCAGTGATTTGTCGGCTGAGGATGCACCTTCAAGGATGCTCTGGAGTCAGATTTCGGCATTTTACGGTATCGGCGGTATGATATGTATAACATGTGTTGCGATATTTGTTTCTGAAAAAATGATTTCAACAAAACTATTCCGTATTGGAATTTATATGTTTGCAATCATGAATCTTATATCTGATGTCGGATATAAAATGTTCCCGCTTTCGGACAGCGGAAAAGAAATAGATTCCTTTCAGGATGTAATGCATATGGTTGTTACGGCAGCGGTTGTTCTTTTATCAATTGTTTCACTTATTATTCTTATAATTGCCGGTTGTAGGGATAAGAGAGTAAAAGGCATAGGTATATGGGCGGCGGTTGCACTTATTATGATGTTTGTCGGTGCTATAGGTACAGCGGCAGTACCTCCTGACTATTTCGGAATAGTTGAAAGATTCAGTGTATTTGCGGCAGTCGGCTTTAATGCGGTTCTTGGCTTGTATCTGTTTAACGGCTTTTCCAAGGCTAATGAGAATGAGTAGTCGGATTTAACTCCCCTGTTTTGATTATACTCTCTACTTTCCGTAGGTTGTTGAGTCCGGTCTTTAGTTATATTATTTGATTGTAGCTTATAAAAAGAACAAAAAAGGAGAAGACAAGGATGAATCAGTATATTACAGGTACAGTCATTAAAGAACTGAGGGAAAAGAACAAGATGACACAGCGAGAGTTCGCAAATAAGCTGGGAGTGAGCGATAAAACAGTTTCCAAATGGGAAAATTTCAGAGGATATCCGGATATTACATTACTCGAACCGATTGCAGAAGCCTTTAAAATATCGGTTCCGGAGCTTATTTCGGGAAATACCGTTCATAATGAGAATGTTTCAGCAAATATGTTAAGGTCAAAGTTTTATGTCTGTCCGGTTTGCGGAAATGTGATTCACAGCATGGGAGAGACTTCTGTTCATTGTCACGGCATTCAGCTTACGCCGTTAGAGGCAGAACCGACGGATGAGCACCATATGATTTTTATTGAACGTGTAGAGGATGAGTACTATGTGCGTATCGATCATAGCATGACGAAAGATCATTATATTTCATTTATTGCGGCAGCGTCCTCTGATGATATGCAATTGATAAAGTTGTATCCGGAAGGAAATGCCGAAGCAAGATTTAGAATTCGCGGTGTCAGGAGAATATTTGCATATTGTAACCATGACGGTTTGTTTTCAATCGATCCGGTAAAAGGCATCGATGATAAGGAAAGCGGATATGATGATTCGAAAGAACGAAAAGAGCTGGAGAAAGCGGCTGAAATAATGTTTAAATAGTCTTGCATAATTTGTATTCCGTGTTGAAAACACTAATTAGGTCTTGAGTGAAACCGCTTTATGATGTAAAATATATTTATATTTAAATTTTATAAACGGGGGTGGTTTCATGAACGTATTTACTACGGACAAGATTCGTAATGTCGTCCTTTTGGGACATGGTGGCTGCGGTAAAACTTCACTTGTTGAAGCTATTGCATACCTATCCGGTATGACTAAGCGTATGGGAACCATAGATGGGGGAAATACGATTAGCGACTATGACAAGGAAGAGATAAAAAGAAAAAATTCTCTTAAGACGTCTGTTGTACCGATACAATGGGAAGGGTACAAGGTAAATCTCCTTGATACTCCCGGTTTCTTTGACTTCGTGGGGGAAGCTGAGGAAGCAGTGTCCGTTGCAGATGCTGCGATTATCGTAATATCAGGTAAAGCAGGAATAGAGGCAGGAACAAAGCGTGCATGGGATTTGTGCGAAAAGAAAAAACTGCCCAGAATGTTTTTTGTATCCGATATGGATATTGATAAAGCAAGCTTCAGAAAGGTCGTTTTGGAGCTTCAGGAACTCTATGGAAAGAAAATCGCTCCTTTCCATCTTCCGATTCGTGAAAATGAGCAATTTGTCGGCTATGTCAATGTAATTCAGCAAAAAGCAAAAAGATGGAACAATCATGGTACCGTTGATAAGTTTGATGTACCTGATTATTCTTATGAAAACTTGAATATTTGTCGTGATGCGCTTCTTGAAGCGGTTGCTGAGACAAGTGAAGAATATCTTGAAAGATATTTCGAAGGAGATACATTCTCGGATGACGAGATACGTCAGGCTCTTCGTGTGGGTGTTTGCGACGGCTCGGTTGTACCTGTGCTTATGGGCTCAAATACACTTGCCAGAGGTATGTATACTCTTATGGCTGATATTATTAAATATTTCCCTAGCCCGGATAAGTGTAAATGTGCCGGTATCAATACCACGAGTAATGAAGTTTTTGAAGCCGACTATAATTTTGCAAAAGCAAAATCCGCATATATCTTTAAAACCATTGCAGATCCGTATATAGGTAAATATTCATTGATAAAAGTAAATTCGGGTGTACTTAAATCCGATGATGTTTTGTATAATTATCACCGTGATGCAGATGAAAAGCTGGGTAAGCTTTATGTAATTTGCGGAAATAAGGTTGAAGAGGTTCCAGAGCTTCATGCCGGTGACATCGGTGCTCTGGCAAAGCTTGCCGTAAGTCAGACCACGGATTCACTGTCCACAAGAAAAAATCCTGTTACATATCTTAGAGCCAATATATCAAAACCTTATGTTTACAGAAGATATATTGCAAAGAAGAAAGGTGATGAGGATAAGATTTCACAGGCACTTGCAAAGCTTATGATGGAAGACCTTACACTTAAGCAGGTAAATGACAGTGAAAACGGTCAGACACTTCTTTATGGAATAAGCGGACAGCAGCTTGAGATTGTTCAGAGCATCTTACAGGAAAAATATAAGGTAGAGATAGAACTTATGCGTCCGAGAATAGCATTTAAGGAGACCATAAGAAAGAAGGTTGATACCGAGTTTAAGTATAAAAAACAGTCCGGCGGTCATGGACAGTACGGACATGTAAAGATTATTCTTGAACCATCAGAGGATATGGAAACACCGTATATTTTTGAACAGACAGTAGTCGGAGGTGCCGTACCGAAAAACTATTTCCCGGCAGTTGAAAAGGGTGTGGTTGAATCGGTAAAGAGCGGACCTTTGGCAAACTATCCCGTAACGGGAGTTAAAGTTACCTTATATGACGGAAGCTATCATTCGGTTGATTCTTCCGAGCTTGCATTCAAGGTTGCTACCGAGCAGGCCTTCAAGAAGGGATTCATGGATGCCAAGCCTGTACTCCTTGAACCGTATGCTACACTTAAGGTGGTAGTTCCGGATAATTATACCGGCGATGTAATGGGTGATTTGAATAAACGACGTGCAAGAGTTATAGGCATGAATCCTATCGATGGCGGCGTGCAGGAAATTGTCGCTGATATTCCTTATCTTGAGCTTTATGAATATGATACAAGACTTAATTCCATGACGAGAGGAAGCGGAGTATTTTCATATGAATTTGCAAGATATGAACAGGCGCCTGATGATGTTGCTAAAAATGAGATAGAGCAGGCTAAGGAAAAGCAGTAAAAAAAATGTTAGTTGTTCTTACGTGTGAAGCGAAAAATGATTAGCGTTATAGCGGAGGACACATATGGATGAAAATGGTATTCCATTAATCCTGAGTTTCATTCGCTTCAGATTGAAAAGGACGGTAAAGATTTCTTTAAAAATATGAGCAGAGATGCCGAACAGGTTGTCTATGAAGAAGATTTACATATTTTTAAGGAGGATATTCAAAAGGAAAAGCTTCTTAAGGATATGAAGGATGGAACCATGCAAAGCATAGTATACAGGCTTATGATAGACGGTAAGCCTGTATACCATACGCTTCGCCTTATATTTGAAAAGGCTGACAGCATGATGTACGAGGATAAGAAAAGCCTTAAGGAATTATTGTAAAAATTATTGATATATTTGACCAATATAGAAAATGGTAGTTCATTTATAATGAACTACCATTTTTCTTTCTTAATGCATTTGCCATTAACTCAATAATTTTTATATCATCTTCAGATAAATCCGAGACATCAATAGTACGATTCTTATGAATATCTAATAAATAATCACTGGTAACATGAAATATTCTTGTGATTTTAATTAAAACATCATAAGAAGGACATCGCTCACCATTCTCATAATAGCTAATAATACTTTTGGCAACACCAATTCTTTCAGCTAGTTGTTGTTGCGTTAAATTATTTGATTTTCTTAATTCCTTTAATTTTTTTCCAAATTCTAACATATAACACCTCATTTTTAAATGTAGTAATTATTTGTACACTAATGGTGGAATATAATAATAAAATGGTGGAATTATTTTAAGATTTATATTATAATATACATAAAGGGGGTGCTTTATATGATGAAAAAGAAAAATAAAATTCTTTTTTTCCTAATAATAGTATCTTCCATTTATAGTAGTAAATCACATGCTTATTCAAATGAAAATGAATTAGTAGTATGTGTCGGAGAAGAAAAAAATGATTTTAAAACAATAAATGAAGCTTTAGATTATGCGAGATATTATGCGACTTTTTATTATAAAGTAACCATACATATTCGTGAGGGTGAATATAATGAGTCTATTTTTTTGCTCGACAATCCCGGTGTAAATTTAATTGGAGATGGTGTTGGAAAAACAGTAATCAAATCTAATACAAGATATCCCAACGCTACAATATGTGCAACCGGTGATATGTATGTTGAAGGAATCACATTTATCTCAACAGGTGGAAGTGATGCATACGCTTTTCATTATGAGATAGCAAATAGTAATGTTCAGGGATATACAGTATTTAAAGATTGCGAATTTATAAGCGAAGGTGAGGTAGCTGCGATTGGAGCAGGGTTGGGAGAAAATTGCACATTAGAGCTTGATAATTGTAGGATTACTAATAATAACGGAATGGGATTGTATTTTCATAATAATCCTTATTCTCATATAAGTAATCAAAATATTGTATTAAATAATTGCATAATTGAGACAGATAAAAATGATTATGCAATAGTAATTGATGATAGTGCATCTTTTAATGGGAACACTAACAGTGCTGTTATTATAAAAATAAACAGACTTGTTACAACATCAAAAAAGATTATGTTTAGAGATGAACAAGGTGTTTATGAAAAAATTCCGATAAATTCCGAAAATTTTGTTGTTTCAGAAGAGTCAATGAATAATGATATTGAGTGTTTGAATTTTAGTAATAATAAAAAAGGAACTTTGAGTTGTGTGACAATCGGTGTTATAGATATTATTGGGCATTGTTCGGAGTTTATGATAAAGATGATGTTTTAATTGATGAAAGATGTTATGGATTTGTAAATTTTTTTAAAATTAGGATACTGGTTATAGGTAAGCAGAAAAGGGAATATTATAGTTTAGGAGTTAAAATTTATTATGGATAAAATAGCAGTATTAATACCTTGTTATAATGAAAGTAAAACAATTGGTAAAGATGTAACGGATTTTAAAAAACAATTACCCGAAGCTGTAATTTATGTATATGATAATAATTCCTCAGATGGAACCGATGAGATAGCGAGAAAGGCCGGAGCTAAAGTAAGATATGAATATCAGCAGGGAAAGGGAAATGTTATAAGACGTATGTTTAGGGACATTGATGCGGAATGTTACATTATGACAGATGGTGATGATACATATCCGGCTGAGTTTGCACCTGAGATGGCTAAAAAGGTTCTTGAACGTAAAGTTGATATGGTTGTAGGTGATAGATTATCATCTACTTACTTTGAAGAAAACAAAAGACCTTTTCATAATTTAGGAAATTCACTTGTCAGAGGTAGTATTAATCTATTATTTAAAAGCGATATAAAGGACATTATGACAGGATACAGAGCTTTTAGCTATCAATTCGTAAAAACATTTCCTGTTTTATCAAAGGGATTTGAGATTGAAACAGAAATGAGTATTCATGCCATTGATAAGAATATGTTTATAGAAAATGTGGTTATAGAGTATCGTGACAGACCGGAAGGAAGTGTATCAAAACTTAATACTTATTCGGATGGCTTTAAGGTGCTCAGAACTATAGGAAGATTATTCAGAAATTATAAGCCTATGGTTTTCTTCGGCATTATTTCAATGTTTCTCGCTATAATTGCAATTGGTTTTTTTATTCCGGTATTAATTGAATATATTAAAGTGGGAGAGGTCCCCAATTTTCCGACTTTGATAGTCTGTGGATTTACAATGATTGCTGCAATACAAAGCTTGTTTACGGGACTTATGCTTCAGACTATTGTTCAGAAAAATCGTCAGGATTTTGAAATGGAATTAATTCGTTTAAATAGAAAAGTTGAAAAAAATGATAACATATAATTGGGAGATTATATAAAGAATGAAAATGGTTGCTGAAAAAATATTCAGGTATAGATATTTAATTGTCTTTGCTTCTTTTGTTTTTATTGTAGCTATGGGACTTTCGGGTTCGTCAATAGGTTTATTTGCGGAACACTTGGGTGGGAAAGATAATGGTGTTATTTTTGGTGAATCTCGTCCTATTCGTTCGGATGAATGTTTTGTTTCGACACCTATGATGTTTGCACAGTACTATGATCCCAAGGGAGCATTCCCTTATTTCAGTTCAGTTATCAGGGGAAGTATTACTGATGTCTTTTTAGAATATGGACAGCCGGTATTAAGTATTTTCTCTATATTTAGACCCTTTTATTTAGGGTATTTATTTTTGCCTATTTCAAACGGAATGGCGTTTTACTGGTTTGGAAGATTAATAGCTTTATTTTGTGTATCATTTGAATTTGGAAGAATGATAACAAAAGACAAAAAAGTTCTTTCACTAACTTATGCTTTTATGATTGCTTTTTCACCGATAGTGCAATGGTGGTTTGCTACCAATTGTTTGGTTGAAATGTTAATTTGCATACAACTGTCAATTTTATTGTTTAACAGATATTTGAATGATGAAAATAAAATTCATAGAATTATATACATGCTTTTGATTATGTTGTGCGCCGGAACATATATTATGACTATGTATCCCTCATGGCAAGTTCCTTTAGCTTATTGTTTGATTGGTCTTATCATATGGCAAGTTTTAGAACATTATAAAAAAACAAAATTGCATGCTGTAGATATTATTTCGACATTTTTTTTAATGTGTTTTTTAGCCGCAATGATTTTAGCTGTTTTTTTAAAATCAAAGGTTGCCATTATGTCGATTATGAGTACAGAGTATCCCGGATCACGATTTGAACATGGTGGCGGCTGCCTTAATATGATATTTAATTATATATCCAATATTTGGTATGGAATAACCGGCGAGGGAACTTATTCGGATGTTTGCAGTTCTTCCTTTTTTATTGACATGTTTCCTGTTTGTTACATTTTTCCGCTGTATAATGTTATTTCATCAGAGAGAAAAGATAAGTTTACTGTGATTATGCTGATTATAAGTTCTTTTTTAGGAGTTTGGATTGTATTTGGATATCCCGAATTTATTGCCAAAATAACATTGTTAAGTAATGCACAGGCAGACAGGACTGTTGTGGCATTTGGTTTTTGTAATATATTATTGCTTATTAGGAGTATTTCTGAGTTTTCAGATAAAAAATTTGGTTGGATAAAAACAACCATTTTCTCACTGTTTACGGCGATGATGACTGTTTGGATAGCAAAATCCATAAGGGCAGATTATTATAGCGTAAAAATGCTGGTGATTACTTCTGCAATTTTTGTTATTCTTTTTGGGGGAATATGGCATTTTAATAAGAAATGTATTAAAAATGTCTGGTGTATTGTTATGATTTTTACAATGTGTATGTCGGGTATTTTTGTTAATCCGTTACGTAAAGGTGTCGAGGACATTGAAAATACTCCTGTGTTGAACATGATGCGCGAAGTACACAAAGAGGATCCGAATGCCTTGTGGGTTGTGGCTCATGACAATGATTATTCGCTAATTATGAACTGTGGATTGCTGATTGGTGCACCCACAATCAATTCTACAAATGTATATCCTAATAAGGAAAGATGGTATCTTATCGATCCTGAAAAGAAATATGAATATGTATACAATAGATATGCCCATATTTATGTTAATCTAACAGAAGAAGAAAACTATGATTATAAATTTGAAATGGTGTTGGCACGTGATATGTTTCTCGTTCATATGAATCATAATGATTTAAAGACCCTTGGTGTAACTTATGTGCTTTCAAACAATGGTAGTTTGCCATCTGAATATTATAATTATATAGATTGCGCGGCCGGTTGGTTTGTTTATAGTGTCAGATAGTTAATTGTAATTATGAATTTAAATTTACTGTTTTTTAATAAAAAAAGATGTGTTATAATGTAGCTGTTGTGCTTAAAAAAGCATAGCAGCTATATTTGTGTTATTTTTAGAAATGAGGCATATTATGTCCAGATTTTACGTTGACAAAAGCATATGTTTAAATGCCGATAAAGCAATAAATATTACCGGTGATGATGTAAATCATATTAAGAATGTTTTGAGGCTTAAAGTTGGAGAAAGCATAACCATAAGCGATGGAGAAGGTACGGATTATATTTGCAAAATTTCAAGTATCTCGTCTGAAATGGTTATTGCCGATATTGAAGACATCATCAAAAACGCCGCCGAATTAAGCTGTAAGATTACATTATTTCAGGGTATGCCAAAGTCGGATAAGCTTGAGCTTATAATTCAAAAGGCTGTTGAACTTGGCGTTTATGAGATAGTGCCGGTTATGACAAAAAGGACAATTGTTAAAATAGACGATAAAAAGTCGGCAAAAAAGCTTGAGAGATATAATGCTATAGCGAAGTCGGCCGCAGAACAGTCGGGAAGAGGCATTATTCCGGGAGTTAAAGAATTTATGAGCTTTAAGGAAGCACTAAATTATGCCAAGTCTCTTGAAATGAATATCATACCTTACGAAGAGGCAAAGGGAATAGAATATTCGAGGGAAGTTATAAAAAGTATTAAGGGTAAGAAAAGTCTCGGGATATTTATAGGCCCCGAAGGCGGTTTTGCAAAGGAAGAGGTTGAGGCCTGTGAGGCAATCGGTGCCAGATGCATAACACTTGGAAACAGAATTTTACGTACCGAAACTGCGGGACTTACAGCACTTTCCGTTATTATGTTTGAAATAGATGAATAGATGAGAGTTTTTGTTAAACAGGTTTTAGAAATAAAGAGGTTATAAAAATGGAATGTTATTTTGACAATGCCGCAACAACAGCGGTTTTTCCCGAAGTAAGAGAACTTATGGTTAAGGTTATGGGTGAGGATTACGGAAATCCTTCATCGCTTCATATGAAGGGCGTAATTGCTGAAAAGTATATAAAGGAAGCGGCTTCTAAAATTGCTAAGGAGCTTAAATGCCAGGAAAAGGAGCTTGTATTTACATCGGGAGGAACGGAAAGCAATAACCTTGCAATAATCGGAACTGCTCTTGCAAAAAAAAGACAGGGTAAGCATATTGTTTGTTCCGGCATAGAACATGCATCGGTCAGTGCCACCATGGAATTTCTTGAAAAAGAAGGTTTTGAGGTTACTTATATAGGTGTTGACGAAAAAGGAGTATTTGATTTGGAAGAATTAAAATCGGCACTCCGCGAGGATACGATTCTTGTTTCAACAATGTTTGTAAATAACGAGATAGGAACCATCGAGCCGATTGAAGAGATTTCAAAGATAATAAAAGATTATAATGAAAATATAGTTTATCATGTGGATGCGGTTCAGGCCTTCGGTAAGATAAGATTTTCACCCAAAAAGCTTGGTGTTGATCTTTTGAGTATAAGCGGACATAAGATACACGGACCGAAGGGCTCCGGTGTTTTGTATATAAAAGATAAGCTTTTGGTAAGACCGATTATACACGGCGGAGGACAGCAAAAGGCTATGCGCTCCGGTACGGAAAATGTACCTGCCATTGCGGGACTCGGTCTTGCGGCAGAATTAATGTATAAAGATAATGAGACTAAGATGAAACATATAAAAGCCTTAAAGGAAAGGTTTTTAAGAGGTGTAACCGCATTTGAAAATGTATTTGATAATTCGGGTGCTGCACCACATATTGCAAGCGTAAGCTTTGTCGGAGTAAGAAGTGAGGTTATGCTTCATTCTCTTGAGGATAAGGAAATTTATGTATCGGCAGGATCCGCATGTTCGTCCAATAAGCCTCATGTAAGCAGCGTGTTAAAGGCAATCAAGCTTCCGCAGGAGAGACTTGAATCTACATTAAGATTCAGCTTCTGTGAGGACAACACCATAGAACAGATTGATTATGCAATTAAAACAATAGGCGAGTTACTGCCTGTTTTAAGAAGATATACAAGATAAAAAAATCTTTTTTCGGAATATATACAAAATATGTACACGCATGGCACGCTGGCGCTTAACGCCATGCTTTGCACATTTTTGTATATATTCCGAAGAACTGTATCATATGGCTATTTAAGAAATGGAGATTATAATATGCAATATAAAGTTTTTTTGATAAAGTATGCAGAGATAGGTACAAAAGGCAAAAACCGTTATGTGTTTGAGGAAGCCATGTGTAAGCGTATGCGTAACCGTTTAAAGCCTCATGGCGAATTTGAAGTAAGGCGTGAGTACGGCAGAATATATGTAGAGGCTTTTTCCGATTATGATTATGATGAAGTAATAAAGGTGCTTGGTCAGATATTCGGAATAGTAGGCATTTGTCCTGTTGTGGTTGTAGAGGATACTGCATATGAAAATATATCGAAAAGTCTTATAGAATATATCGATAGTGAATATAAAAACAAAAACTTTACGTTCAAATGCCACGCAAGAAGAAATGATAAGACTTATCCGAAGTCATCCATGGAGTTAAATTGTGACCTGGGTGCGGATTTGCTTGAAAAATTTCCGGAGCTTTCGGTAGATGTTCATAAGCCCGAGGTAATGATTGATATAGAAGTAAGAAATGTGGCATATATTTATTCAAAGGTTATTCCGGGACCGGGAGGACTTCCGGTCGGAACAAACGGAAAGGGAATGGCCCTTTTATCGGGCGGAATAGACAGTCCCGTAGCAGCATATCTTATTGCAAAGAGAGGTGTTGAGATAGAAGCCGTATATTTTAATGCACCGCCTTACACAAGCGAAAGAGCTAAGCAAAAGGTTATAGACCTTGCAAAGCTTGTATCACAATATTCGGGTGTGTTAAAGCTTCACATAGTTAACTTTACCGATATACAGCTTTGTATATATGATAATTGTCCGCATGATGAGCTTACCATTATTATGAAGAGACTCATGTATAAAATGGCAGAAGAGCTTGCGATTAAGGATGAGTGTCAATGTATCATAACAGGTGAGAGTATAGGTCAGGTTTCCAGCCAGACCACACAGAGTCTTCTTGTTATTGATTCGGCAATTGATAAGATACCTGTATTTCGACCGTGTATCGGTATGGATAAGCAGGAAATTATAGATATATCCGAGAAAATCGGTACTTATGAGACCTCGATTCTTCCATATGAGGATTGTTGCACAATTTTTGTAGACAAGCATCCGGTTACAAGACCTAAGTTAGAACAGATACTTGAATCCGAAAAGGCGCTTGTCGGTAAGATAGAGGATTTATATGCTAAAGCGATGGAGAGTGTTGAACTTGTATATTGCAGATAAAAAGAATAATTACAAAATGGGAGTTATTTTTATAATTACGTCTGCCTTCTTTTTTGCGCTTATGAATTTATTTATAAGGCTTTCGGGAGACGTTCCGACCTTGCAGAAATGTTTTTTCAGGAATTTTTTTGCACTTGTGATAGCGGTCGGTTCACTTATAAAAACCCATACTCCGTTTAAAATCGGTAAAGGAAATACGAAATATCTTATTATTCGATCGGTAAGCGGTGGAGTAGGTATGGTGGGCAATTTTTATGCCGTTGACCATATGCATATATCAGATGCGTCAATGTTAAATAAGCTTTCGCCGTTC
The DNA here is from genome assembly GCA_002369325.1 of Lachnospiraceae bacterium UBA3820. Lineage (GTDB taxonomy): Bacteria > Bacillota > Clostridia > Lachnospirales > Lachnospiraceae > Coprococcus_C. Next base: position 3,727 of record DFDU01000056.1, on the reverse strand, counting down.
TTTGCGATTATCTTTTCAATATTTGCATTAAAAGAGATAGCAAATAAATATGAATGGCTGGCGGTTGTTTCGGCATTTACAGGTGCATTGTTTGTAGTTAAACCGACCTTTGATTCACAGGTTATACCTGCTCTGGCAGGTGTGATGGGTGGACTTGGTGCGGGTCTTGCTTATGCTTATGTCAGAAAGCTTGGAGTAAGAGGAGAAAACAGTATGATAATTGTGGCCTTCTTCTCGGGTTTTACGACGCTTATGCTTTTACCGTATCTAATATTTAATTATACACCGATGACAGCAAAGCAATGGGGCTTTCTTGTTTTAACCGGATTTGCGGCGGCAGGCGGACAGATATTTATTACAAAGGCATATCAGAAGGCAGCAGCTAAGGAAATATCCGTTTATGATTTTTCCATTGTAATATTTACTGCGATATTCGGATTTTTGTTTCTGGACCAGATACCGGATTATCTTAGTATTATCGGCTACATAATCATAATAGGAACAGCAATTATAAAATGGTACTTTACCGTCCATTATAAAAAAGAAAAAACTGAATAAATAATTGATAAAAAAACATAATATTACTGATGATTATAAAGTGAGGTAATATTATGATTGAAGATGATACAATTAAGCTTTTAAGAGAATGTGATGCCGGCATCAGAATGGGAATTGACAGTCTGGAGGAAATGCTAAAATTTACCAGAAACAGGGATATGTCCGAATGCATGTACCGGACTCTTGAAATAAGCCGTGATCTTGAAAAGGAAACAACAGAGCTTTTAAAGAAATATCATGATGACGGCAAGAACCCGAATCCCATAGCAAAGGGAATGTCGTGGATGAAAACAAATGTTAAGGTTGCTGTTGATGACAGTGACCATACAATTGCCGACCTTGTAACAGAGGGCTGCAATATGGGAATAAAATCCCTTCAGAAATACCTTAATGAATTTAAAGCGGCAAATGATAAGGCGAAGCATATAGCACAAAATCTCATTGACTCTGAGGACCACCTTATACAGGATATGAGAGCATATTTATAGATTTATATTTGATAAAAACAGGTTCTATGTGAGCTTATGTATGTATAAGCAGGTACTTTGAAGACGCCGGTACTTAGTGAGGTTTACCGAACTTAGTACCGCTGCGTCTGAGAGTAGCGAGAGCGTGCCTGCGATATATACATAAGCTCACATAGAACCGTACTAAAACATAAAAGGAGCAATAATATGAACATAGGAAAAGTAATAGCCGAAGAACTGGAGTTAAAGGAGTGGCAGGTCGAGAAGGCTATTGAATTAATCGACGAAGGAAATACCATACCTTTCATTTCAAGATACAGAAAAGAGGTTACAGGCTCTTTAAATGATGAGCAGCTTCGTAGTCTTGATGAAAGGCTTACATATTTAAGAAACCTCGAGGAAAAGAAAGCAACCGTTCTTGCAACCATTGAAGAACAAGGTAAGCTTACCGATGAATTAAAAAAGCAGATAGAGGATGCCATGACTATGGTTGCTCTTGAAGATCTATACAGACCTTATCGTCCAAAGAGAAGAACCAGAGCAACTATTGCCAAGGAAAAAGGTCTTGAGGGACTTGCCAATATTATTGCACTTCAGATGACAAAAAAGACTATTGAAGAGGAAGCACAGGCATATCTGTCCGAGGAAAAGGAAGTCAATACCGTAGAAGAGGCCATAGCGGGTGCAAAGGATATTCTTGCCGAGAATTATGCTGACGAGGCTGAGTACAGAAAGGTTATAAGAGATCTTACCAGAGAAAAGGGTAAGCTTATTACCGCTGCCAAGGATAAGGAAGCATCATCGGTCTATGAAATGTATTATGAATTTGAGGATGATATAAAGAAGCTTACAGGATACAGAGTACTTGCCATAAACCGTGGTGAGGCAGAGAAATTTATAACTGTTAAGATATCCGCACCTGTTGAGGAAATAATAGCTTATCTTAATAAGACGATCATTTACAGACCTGAGCATGAGAGCGCAAAGTATATTGAAGAGGCTGTTGCCGACAGTTATGACAGACTTATTGCGCCTTCAATCGAAAGAGAAATAAGAAACGAGCTTACCGAAGCTGCAGAAGAAGGAGCTATAAATGTTTTCGGTAAAAATCTTCATCAGCTTCTTATGCAGCCTCCTGTTGCCGGACATACTGTTCTTGGCTGGGACCCGGGATATAATCATGGAAGTAAGCTTGCAATAGTTGATCCGACCGGTAAGGTACTTGATACGGTAATCATATATCCTACTATGGGTAAAAAAAGAGAACTTGAGGCAAGAGAAATCTTAAAGAAGCTTATTACAAAATACAATGTAACTCTTATTTCACTTGGTAACGGTACAGCAAGCCGCGAGTCGGAGGCTTTAATCGTTGATTTGCTTAAGGAAATAGGTAAGGATATAAAATATGTAATAGTAAATGAGGCAGGAGCATCAATATATTCGGCAAGCAAGGCTGCTTCGGAAGAATTCCCTGATTTCGATGAGTGGCAGAGAAGCGCGGCATCTATAGCAAGAAGAATACAGGATCCTTTGGCTGAGCTTGTTAAGATTGATCCTAAGTCTATAGGTGTAGGTCAGTACCAGCATGATATGAATCAGAAGAATCTTGATAACGCGCTTACTGCAGTTGTCGAGGATTGTGTAAACAACGTAGGTGTAGACTTAAATACCGCATCACCACAGCTTTTGTCATACATATCCGGGATAAGCAAGCCTATTGCCAAAAATATCGTAGCCTACAGAGAAAATAACGGACGTTTTACAAGCCGTAAGGATTTACTTAAGGTACCAAAGCTTGGACCAAAGGCATTTGAACAGTGTGCCGGATTTATGAGAATTACAGGCGGAGAAGAGGCTCTTGATTCAACAAGTGTACATCCGGAAAGCTACGAAGCGACAAAGCTTCTTATGAAGAAGCTTAATATATCCGAGGATGATATAAGAACCGGCGGTATAAAAGGCAATGCTATTACGAGCATGGTTAAGGATACAAAGAAGACAGCCGAAGAAATCGGACTTGGTGAACCGACACTCATAGATATATTAAAAGAGCTTGAAAAACCGGGACGTGATCCTCGTGAAGAGCTTGAAAAACCGATACTTAGAAATGATGTACTTGAAATGAAAGATTTAACTGTAGGAATGCAGCTTAAGGGAACAGTAAGAAATGTTATCGACTTCGGTGCATTTGTAGATATAGGAGTACATCAGGACGGACTTGTACATATCTCAAAGCTCAGCAAAAAATATATAAAGCATCCTCTTGAGGTTGTATCTGTCGGCGACATAGTAGACGTAACGGTAATAGGAGTAGATCTTGAGAAGAAGAGAATCCAGCTTTCTATGGTAGATTAAAAAGGTTCTTGCGCATAAAGGTTAAGGGAACTTTATGCGCAAGTAGTTTTAACAGTCTAAACCGGAAACAGGATATAAAAAAGGTGCTTAGCATAAAGGTTAAGGTAACTTGATGTGCAAGTATTGATAGTAGTCTAAGTCAGAAACAGGATATAAAAAAGGTGCTTAGCATAACGATTAGTGACAACTTGTTATGCGAGCACCTTTTTTATATCCTGTTTCACGGGGAAACTAAGCTCTTTCAACCTTGCCTGATTTTAAGCACTGAGTACAAACGTAAACTCTCTTAGGAGTACCGTTGATAATTGCTTTAACAGACTTGATGTTTGACTTCCACATTCTGTTTG
>DFDU01000085.1 GCA_002369325.1 Lachnospiraceae bacterium UBA3820 | reverse complement strand
GAACAGGAGATAAAGAATATTGCTAATGATGAGGCGGACAAGATAGGAGATGCACATATAGAGTTACAGCATGAGATTAATCAGCGTCTCGGATTTGAGAAAAAGTCTGAGCCTCTAAAGAGAGTATCCAAGAAAGCAGATTCTAAAAAAGAAACCGGTAAGAAGGATCAAAAGAAGGCAGAGCCTAAGAAGGAAACAAAGAAAAAAGGCAGCAAGGGTGAAATCAATCTTGATGTGGACAATATCAATTTTGAGGTGCTCGATGATGATTTGAAAAAGAATAAGAAAAAGTAAGAGAAAAGGAGCTTAAATTATGAAAATATATGCGTTAGACAAAACAAATATTGATGATTTTAATTTTCTCGTAGAATATTCGGCTGCCGAGGCAATTAAAAAGGATGAAGCATACGGCTTTTGTGTAAAAGAAAAAAATGCCCATGTTGGAGCTCTTGTGGGACGTTTTGTGGACGAAAAAGAATTTGAGATTATGTCTTTATATGTTGTGCCGGAGATGAGAAGAAAGGGTGTAGGAGAAAAACTTCTTGACACTCTAATCGAGGTTTTTGACGGACAGGAAGCAAATATAAGCGTAACCTTCGCATGCGTCTCAGATAATGAGATAGCACTTTGTGCGTTTCTTGAAAAGATGGATTTCGAAGAGTACCGGTCACTTGACAGTCACCTATTTTCCATAACTGTCGGTATGCTTGCTAATTCAAAGCTTACAGGTGCTAAAACAAAGGCAGATTATATAAGCTTTAAAGACCTTACAAAAAAACAGACGAGCGCCCTTGAAAAGGTTAAGAGTAAGGGTTATGTACCAAGACCTACAGGCGGCTTTACATCCGAGACAATAGAGGGTGATATGAGTATAGCATATTTTGAAGGGAACAAGCCTGTTGCGTATGTGGTAGTAGAGCGTGCAAATGATGATTTGCTTATGCTTTCCTCAATTTATGTGGATGATCCTGACAATCCTTCCACATTGCTTAAGCTTTTAAAGAGTCTTGCACACCGATTAACCGATAAGTATACGGATGATACCGTTATACTTTTGCCGACGGTAACAGAAAATTCCGAAAGGATAGTTGCTTCGCTTTTCGGAGAAAATCCGGAGATTAATGATATACTTTATACCTTCCGTAAATATCTTCCGGGTAAGGATGAAGCAAATTACGATGATATGTCACTTACAGACTTTTTTGTGCTTAATCATGATGAGTATTATGATTCTTCAGAGGAAGATGAGGGCGCATATCTTATAGAAGCAGATTCGATATCCGGGGAATAAGGATTAAAAAAGGTCGGTTGGCTATTAGCCAATCGGCCTTTTAAATGCATTTTTAGTACTAATAATTGATGTTTTTGTAGTAATAATATATAATTATCATAATTATATGACGGTTATGTGACTTTTGATGTGATAAAAATATATGTAAAAGGGGCAACAAATATTATGAGTATTGAAATTGATCCGTTTTTTTCAGTTGGATATGTGGATAGCAAAAAACCCGGAGTATTTCTTTCCTTTGTAGCAGATGAAATAAAAGAACGCCTCAAAAATGAAGACGGTCTTTATATTATAGGACTTACATCCAAGAAATATGCAGCAGGAACTTTGGTTTTTGAACGTATTCATGACAGGCTGGAGATATTATCACTTTATGTAACACCTAAATTCAGACATCGTGGCGGTTCGAGACTTTTACTGGCTGCGTTGGAGGCTATAGCATCCAAGATGGATTATATTATAACGGCAAGCTTTTGTATGGTTGACGGTGAGACTGAGTTGCTTGAGGAGGCATTTATAAATGCTGATTTCAGTAAAAGGACAGATGTTGATTATAAAACCTATATAGTGACACTTGCAGATTGTGAAGAAGCCGAAAGCCTGAAAAAAGTCAAGAAAAATCCTAAAATCAAGTATTTTTCCGACCTGACTGAAAATAAGCTGAAAAGCTATAATAAGCAGGCTGAAGAAAAATTTGCACCATTGCCTGTAGGAGGTTTTTTATCCGATGATGTTGATAGAGAACTATCTGCGATATATGAAGAAAACGGACGGGTTAAAGGATATGTAGCAATAGAAAATATCTCATACCAAAACGGAATTCGTGTTGCTGCTGCATATAACGGAAGCAATAATCCATTGATACTTATGTGGCTCCTTAAAGCTTCTTTATCGGAGGCAGAAAAAAAATATGATAGTAGTATCCCGCTTGTAATTGATGTGGTTGATGAAACTGCTGACAGATTTGTCCGTTATATACTTCCTGAGGTTTCAGAGGTATCGAGGACGTTTGATAAGGTGCCGGATATGGTTTAGGAGGAAATATGGATAATAGTTTTATTGATAATATTTTTCAAGATGAAAAGTTAGATAATCTTAATATTAATGTTAATTCCAATATTATTAATGTAAAAAAAATTGAGGATGAAGATAAACTCTTATACATGCCTCCATTAAATATAAATGAAGAGCGACAAAAAAATGAAATAGCTCACAAAGAATATGGCCAAAAAGTTATGTATGGACAGATACATGATCCATATTTCTTTGAAGCTAAAAAAGAAGACATTAAATTAAAGGATACCATAGAGCTGTATCTGCCGGAACTTATGACAGATAATTATATCATTGAAGGTAAAAAGAGCAATGTTGATATGATAACTGAAAATGTTCAGGCTCCGTACAGGTTTGGCATAAAGTCAATATTTGCAAAAGGTAAACAGGCATGGCATTCATATAAATTAAAAAAAGAATATTTAAAACCATATAAGGATAGAAAGAACCTTATTATGGCCAAACTTGAAAACAAAAATTATGAAAATAGTGAAAATGAGATAGAACTTAGTGAAGAACTTCAGTTGACCGAACATCATATAAGTAACTGTCCTGAATTTGACGAAACAACATATAAATTCAGAAAAAATGCCAAAGAATATAATGAAGAAAAGAAAAGAGAGGAAGAGAATAATAAGGAAGAAAAAGTCAATTTGAATCGTGTTTTGAACATAGCAATGTCATTTCATTTTAAGGCGGCACTTTGTAACGAGTCATATATGACAACGCATTATCATGATTTAAGAAAAAATATAGATCAATGTATACTTCTCCCTGAGTTGTTAAAACGTGACGAAAAATATTGGAATACATTATCTGATGATATGAAGGATATGATAGAATTGCAGGCCGAGACTGCACAATTATTCAAGGACTTATTTATCCAATTCGGGAAAAAACATTATATAGATGTGATGACGGGCAATTTCTTTGATGGAAAATTTGATGAAGGTGTTTATAAGCTGGCAAGAACTAAGTATCAAAAGGCTTTACGGGAGAATTACAGGTTTGTGACCAATCTGAGAGAAAAAAATTCTTTTCCATTAAGCAAAAATATGGAAAAATTATATCATAAGCTGGGATGGGAAACGATGGATGAGGATGATTAAATGAGATATGGTGTATATACATTAGGAAAAAAGAATTTAGAAAGTTTTGAAAAAAAACTTCCCCAATATGTCTTTGATAATCAAAAAAAAAGGGGTTTTTTTACGATTGGAGCCGTTGATCCAAAAGGAAACCTGATTGGAATCACCCAGTTTTACATAGGCTTACTTAAAAACGGAGAATTTGTATCTGACATCATATATATATATGTCGACGAAAACTTCAGAGGAACCGGTGTAGCCGAAAGAATGATCTGGAAGTCGCACAATATAATAAAAAAAAGCGGAGTAAAAAAGAGTCTTGTGTTTTTAAAGGATAATTTAAACGAAAAGATGTATATAAAAGAATTTTTTGAGAATAACGGATATCTTTTTATGAAAGTTGAAAACGGCATTATAAATGAGATTTTTGATTTTCCAAAAAAAATCACATCCCGAAAGATTGAGCAGGGTGTATGTTGGGTAGATATATAAACAGGAGTACAGAAATGCAATTATTAAAAACAGCCGATAACAGCGGATATATCAGAATAGAAGAACAATGCGGTGCTGCTATAACGCTTTCGTGTGATAATGATAATGCAGATATAATATCACTATATATACCGGAGGAAAAAAGGCGTGAAGGAATAGGGAGCTTATTGATTTCAGCTGCAAACCAGGAGGTATATAATCGTGGAATAAAAACAATGGAAGCTAATTTTTCAAATAATATAAAAGGTATGAAAAAGCTGTTTGAAAAGGCAGGTTTTGAAGTAAGTGACAATGCTCCGATTTGTTCTGTCAGTATGGAAAAGCTATTGGCTTCAAAAAAAATAATAAATACAATTAAAAAAAAGACGGATAAAGCTAAGTTTGTATCCTTTGATATGCTTAAAATGAAGCAGTGGGATACATTTTTTAAGTTGATTTCCGGACAGTTTTTAATGCTTACTTCAAAAGATATAACCCGATTTTCAAAGAAGATAAGCGGTCTTGTCTATGATGAACAGGGAGAAATCAGAGCATATATTTTTTGTACCGAGAAAGAAGACCATGTGAATATTGATTATCTCGGTACATCTGACTCGGGTGACAGTACTTATATAATGGAAGCCCTTAAGGGTATGGTTAATAATCTGATTGTATCCGGGAAAAACCAAACGTATCCGGAGCTTACTGCGGTCTGTGTCAACGATAACGCAACAAAGCTTATGAAAAATGTCATTTCCGATGACCTTGAAGTAATCGGAATGGCACTTCGTGCAAAAAAGAAAATATCGGATGAAGAACGAGTAAATATAGAAATATATGAAGATCATGATGATGATTTATATTATGAGTGGGATAGGGAAATAGCAAAGGTTCCCATGCAGGCAAATATAGGATTAAAGACAACACTTTACAGAGATAAAAATAACTAATATTAAGGACCGGATAAATACGTCCTAATGATTAAATATAAAAACAAGTATAACAATAAGTATAATAAAGGGGGATACATATAATGGATAATAATATGAATGAAGAACTTTTGATAAAGCCTCTTGAGTTGAAAAAATCAAAAGTCGAAAATAATCTTGTCGATAACAGACAAATGATAAATCTTCCATTAGAAAATAAAGTTTTGGAACAGCCCCCTGAACTTATGGATAATAATGTAAATGAAAAGAAGATTAAGCTTGAAAAAAAGTGGGAGGTTGTTAAAGGTAACATGCCTCCTTACCTTGATGATGTTGATAAGTTCAATAAATCATGGGTAAGCCGTAAGATGGATGACCTTGTTCAAAAGAAAGAACAAAAACAAAAGGGCTATTTTGATTTAATCCACAACACAAATAATCACAGTAAGCGTTTTTTCAGTATTATCGATGCAGAGCGTCGTGAGAGCGGAAACAGCCGTTATATATATAAGATAGATAAAGTTCCGGATAAAACAGTTCTCGGAAAGGAATATAAAGAAGAGTTTTCGGAACGATTAACTGATGAAGAAAGAGAAACCAAGATTACCAATAAACGTTCGCGCCTTTTTAGAAAAAACGAAAATGCAAAGCTTATTGAAAAAATCGCCGGGAAATTTAGAAGTGATGCATATAGTACGTTAAATCTTGCCATAACAAAGCAGGCTCAGAGAATGGATAAGGAAGATTATAACGATCTTTCCATGTTTATGAAAAGCGGTAATGACAAATATAATATACGTCTTGTAAATCTCTATTTGGGAAAGAGTGTCAAGACCGGTCCCGGTGGTTTTGAAGGTCAGGATGTCCAACTTGCACTTGATTATATGGCAGGGCAGCTATTTGCCATAAATGTAAATGAGCTTAATTTTAAAAATGATACTGAAATGACCAAGAATGCAGCCAAGCTTGAAAAGATTGTCGGACAGGTGGCTGCCTTTGACAGATTGTCTCTTAAGCATAACTTTATGGAAAGCTTAAATGAGGAAGAGCAAAAAAGACTTAATGAACGTCTTGAGGCTCTTCGTTCCATAGCTGCTTATTATACAATAAGAAAAGAGATTATATGTGACAAATATTACAAGAATCATTATAACAATGAGCTTTCTTTGGACGTAAAAAGCGCTACAAATGATGAGCAAAGAGTTCTTGGGGAAAAGCTTGTGAAATCTCTTGTGCTGGGAAGAAGCATGCTTGGCCTGAACGGAGTGGATGTAACTTTACCTGAATTTAGAGGTAACATAGAATATACAAATGATGCCAGCTATAATATTATTAAAAGAATAAATGCCCGGTATTCCAAGGATAAAAAACGCAGAGAAATAATTAAAGAAGCGCATACCCTTACAGATGATGTGGCTTTAAAAGAATTATTAAGTTGTCAAACAAGATTAGAACAGCTTAACCTTACTTCACCGGTTGAAGAACAGAAAAAAATTCAATCAACTATGAATGCCGTAATGGACAGAGCTTTTGTTCCCGTACAACGACCGGATAGCAGAACAGGTCTTTTGGCAAAGATAAAAAACAGATTGATGCTTGGCTATCGTTATATATTACGTAATACACTCGGAGTTGTTTCGGCACTTGCCGTAAATCTGGTTACCGGGACAGAGGCACTTTTATTTGAATCGGGAAGAAGAAAGAATGCACAGGATAAAAGAGATCATAGTTCGGTTCCCGGCAGAAAAGGTGAAACTTTTAAGGAAGAAGTTGTAAGAAAGAACGAAAAAGGTGAAGATATTGATATATATTCGGATGTAAGGCGCGGACCGCTTGTCTGGGAAAAACTTAGTGCGGGTGACCCTGAAGATCCGCCTGAAGTTACTATCATGATAGAACAAAGTAAGCGCGGAAGTAAAAAGGCGTTAGAGTCATTTGAGATGGGACATGCAATGATAGGACTTTCTTACAGCCGTTATAATAAAATGACAAAAAGAAAAGAACGCTATCAGCTTAAAATGGGATTTTATCCGGGCGGAGGACTGGTAATGGGTACGGCGCTTTCCATGCTCGGCGGTGCGATAATTGCCGGTAGACTGGATGAAGACAATGATCATAATTATGATATTTCACGTCGTTATCAGGTAAAGCCCGGTGATATAAATAAGATTCTTCGTGCGGCTGAAACATATGCCGATAAAGGATATAGTTATTATAAGCGAAATTGCACAACATTTGTGGTAGATATGGCAAAGCTTGTTAATCTTCCGGGTACCGGCGAACTTAAAGAAGATGAGATGGATTATAATGCAAAAATGGATTTTTTGGTTCAGACATTTACGGCTGGACAAGAATCAGGAATATATATGGGAGCAAATGCCATATCATCTCGTATGAATAAAATGGATCTGGATTATTTGAATTTCGGACAGAAGAGATTTACAAAAGAGGATCTGGACAGATATTATAAAAGCGTAGGAAAGGGAGATATCATAAAAAAAGGTTATTCTCCGGGAGGCGTCGGAGAGACTTTAAGAGACTCAAATAAAGGGGAACTCGGTGCATATTTTAATGAACATAAGAAAATAAAAGAAAATGAATTAAATTTAGAAATCGGTATGAAAGGTTCTTTATTATGGACTAAAATTATTCATAAGATTCCGCCTAATCAAATAAATGCTTCGGATGAAGAAGTGATGCAGGCTATTATAGGAGTTGGTGATGGTGGTATCGGGGCACTTATAAATGATGAAGAAGTAACATCCGAACAGGTAAGAGCTGCTCATAAAAAAGTAAGAAATGCAATGAAAACAGTAAGCAGATATTATACGGAAAGACTTGGCAATGATGCAAGTCTTAATTCTGATATTATGAATCTTTTAAGCTTATATGAGGTTGCACTTTCAAATGCGGATGCACTTTATGATGTTGTTTTAAAAAGATCAGTAAAGGGTGACGTGGGCATATCACGTTATGACTTTACACATACGGAAAAACAAATATATATATTTAATGATAAGAATGAAAAAACAACTGCAAATATGACGCCGGGTGAATATGAAGGATATCTGTTGTCACATAAGACACCGGAGGAAGCCATAAAGCTAAAAAGCAGATATGAGGAGATAAAAAAGATTCCGAATAAAGAACGAACGAAGGAGCAAAAAGCTGAAATGAATAGGATCTTTTTTGATATAACGCTGGCAAAAAATTTTGCAAGTGCCAACCGGTATATTCTGGAAAAGGATACATTTGATGAAAAAGATATAAAGTATGCCTTCCATGAACTTCCTGCCATGGAAAAATCGGTAAAAAAAGGAATACGTATCAGTGGAAATATGATTGAGCATTTCAGTCCAAGCTTTACTTACCAGGGAGTAATATTTGAAAAAATATTCGGAGGTTTCAGAAAGCTAAAGCTTGATTCAATTCCTGAATTTAACGATCAGGTAGCAATGTTGGATCGCTATCTTTTTGATTCCTTTGAAAAAAATCATGAAATGCTAAGGATGATTATTAAATGGTATATAGAAGGTAAGAATAAAACATCAGCAACACTTGCCAATGATTTTTTGTCAGATATGGAGGAAAGCTGCTGGTTGCCGGCGTATCATGATGTTCCATCATTTCAATCTATATATGTATCTGCTTTTACGATTAAATTAATGAATAATGGTTCGAAAACTGCCACATGGCTTATAAATGAGATTGATTCCATAAAAAATCAGGGAGGTATGTAAAAGTATGACTTTGGAATACAGGGAAATAACTAAAGAAGACTTAGATAACTATAAAACACTTATGCTTCCGATGATTTATGAAGAGCTTTCCGAGCAGGAGGACATTAATTCGGAATATATCTGTATAGCATCATGGCTAAACAATGAGCCGGCAGGCGTTATAATAACGGAGCTTGAAGGAAACGGAGATATAAATTTACTTAGTATCTGGACGGCTCAAAAATACAGACGTATGGGAATAGCGTCGGCACTTAAAGATAAGATGACTGAGGTTGCCGTAAATCTGTATGATTGGGAGGAGGGTCAGTACGGAGACGACATTATCCTAAAGACCATGTACTCCCTTGGAGACGAATACCGAAAGCCTTTTGAAAGCTGGCTTGAAAAAAATGATTTTACGGATTTTTGCATTTTGAAAAATGCAGAGGACAACAACCCGGAAATAAAAAGTGCCACGGCTGAGATACATTTTATGCGATTTACAGGTTGATTATTAAAAAACATATTTAAAAACATGTTGTAAATACAGCAGGATTTGTATTAAAATTCATATAACATGCTGTTAATAACAAATGCTTATTAATATAAAAAAATCGGGAGATATTATGAGACAGGATACAAAAAAATACTTTGATATGCCTGAGGCTTTTTTAAAGTCACTTTCCGAGAGGGGCTATAAGGAGGTTTCGTGGGAACTGCAAAAGGTTTTCGATCCATACTATGATAAAATGAACGGACACTGGTGCGCAAATACCAGTTTCCTTAATTTTTGGAGCTGGAGAGAGCCTATTCCGACATTTTACAGGTTTTCCGACGATAAAGAATTTATATATATTTTATTTTTTCAAAGAGAAACAGGCAGACCTATAGCTTCACCATGTATTGGATATTACACAAAAGAAAGAATAAAAAAAGTTGTATCGGATATCAAAGAGGATTTTAAATTTTTTGGATATCCTTTGAGATTCTGCGATATTACACCATGGATGCTTTCTTATTATACCGAAGCAGGAGTTGACTTTGAGGTGGAAGATTTAAGGGAAATACAGGATTATGTTTTTACACCCGAAGAATTTAAAGCCGGTCTGGATATGCCGGATGACAGGTACAGATACAGATATTTTAAAAGAAAATATAATTATGAAACTCTTGAGCTTGAACCGTCACTTACAGATGAGTGTACAGAATTTATGGAAAAACACTGGTGCAACGACAAAACCTGTGAAGAATGTACTTACGGCTGCCTGAAGAAGGTTATAGAAAATGCGGTTTCAAAGTTTGATATGTTAAGAGGTTATGGTATACTTGTAAGAGTGGATGGAAAGGCAGCAGGTCTTTGTATCGTAACCAACAGAAACGGTCTCGGAATTTATCAGTATAAAAATGCGATAAATAAAATAAAAGGTCTTAATGAATATCTATTAAGAGAAAGTTTTGAGCGTTTTATGAAAGATGTTGATATGATAAATTATACTGAGGATATGGGTATGGAAAGTTTAAGATATTACAAGATGCATATGGCTCCTTCTTATTCGCTTCTATCAAAATATAATCTTATAGAAAAATAAAAAACAAACAGAAAAGGTATATTATTTATGTTGACAGATAAAGAAGTAAAAGATGAAAATAATAATTCAGACAATGCAAAAAAGAAAAAAAGCTTTTTAGTGGTTCTTTTGGTTGTGCTTTCCATGATTTCTTTTTTTAACCTTTTTATATTTAGAAGGTGGATATTTAAAAATCCGTTTAAAAACTATATCCTGAATGAGGTCTCTGATATAACTGTTGACCAAAACGGAAATATATATATGATTTGTGATGCTGCACAATCCTTACTTAAGCTTTCGTCTGACGGTATTTTGCTTGAAAAAATTAATGCCAATGATATAGGCTTAAGTTCGATAAACGGCATCATTTACGGCGGAAATGATAAATTATATATTTATGAAAAGAGTATTGCTCAGGGAATTCATATATCCGGAGAAAAAATATATAATCTTGATTTTAAATCACGTGATATAAAGCTAATTGGTGAGTTTACCGCAAAGGATGATATGGTTCGTGCTTCAGTGATTGGTTTATCGGGAACCAAAACAGGTATGCGTTATATAAAGAAAGAAAAAGATTCCATGCTTTCTTTTGATGAGACCGGAAATATTATAAATGATTATCCCTTAGCAGGTGCCGAGGGACTTGTCTTAAGTGCGGTAACTGATGAAACGGGAAACGAATTATATTATACAACTTATGATGGAAAAGTATATCACTATCTGGATAAAAAAGATGACGAGATATTGTATGACAGTGATGATTTTGAAGGAAGTATTCCAAATGATATAAGTTATTATGACGGTTTTTTATATGTTACAGATATCGGCTTAAAGGATATAATTATTGTAGATACTGAAAAAAAGGATATAACAAGGAAAGCTTTCCTTGAAAATCCGGGCGATCGTATAACAGAATATTTTGTTTATGCCTATGGAAAAGGTATAGTCTCAACCGGCGAGTTTTCAATAACTATCTGGGATGGTGATTTTGATTATATATTTGAAACTGAATTGGATATGGCAATAAAGATAAAGATAATTATTTTGTGGATATCCATAATTTATTTATGTGTATGTATTATCTTTGCTATAGTCAGATTATTAATGTATTTTATGAAAAAAGCAAGTATTTATTCAAAGGTTACGATGCTGATTGTTTCCGGCATTGCTGTACTTGTATTGCTTTTGGTTGGAACGATGTTTCCGGAGTTTACTTCACAGCTTACAGATCAGATATATGAGAAAGAAACACTTGCTGCGGCTGTTACCTCAGAACGAATACCTAAAGATTCGTTCCTTGCACTTGAAAAACCTTCTGATTTTATGAACGAGGATTATGTCAAGGTTCGTGAGGCCGTATATAGTGTATTTAACAGTAATACAGAAAAATCTGATGAGCTTTACTGCGTTTTGTATCGTGTAATTGACGGTACCGTTACCATGACATATACCATGACAGATACAAGTGTAATATATCCATATGATTGGGAATATGAAGGTACTGATATGCAGGATCTTATGGAAAATGCAACAACGCACAGATACAAAAATACTGACAGTACCGGAAGTTATCTGTTTGTACATTATCCTATATATGGAGATGAAGGAAAGCCTATAGGTTTTATCGAGGTAGGTACGGATCTTGCTTCCGTCAATGAAAAAAACAGAAATAATCTTATTTCGCTTTTGCTGAATGTCCTTGCCATGACAGTGGTTGTGGTTATGCTTGTGGCAGAGCTTATGTATTATGTGAAAGATAAAAAAGAATATCAGATAAGAAAAGAAAAATCATTTAAAACGGCTAAAATTACACCGGGAATTTTCAGATTTATTGTATTTCTCGTCTTTCTTTTTGCCAATCTTACATGTGTAATTCTTCCTTTGCAGGCAAAGAGGATTGCGATTAATCAAAGTCTTTTTGGACTGTCGCCTGCGATAATCGCAGCCATTCCTATATCTGCCGAGACTATATCGGGAGCAGCTTTTTCGGCACTTGGAGGAAATATAATAAGAAAGCTTGGTGCAAAAAAATCCATACTTGTGAGCAGTATCATGTTTTCTTTTGGACTTTTGCTAAGAGCGATTCCTAATATTATCATGTTGACTCTTGGTTCCGTTGTTCTGGGTGCAGGCTGGGGTGTTTTACTTATTCTTGTAAATGTTCAGATTGCCAAGCTGCCTGAGGAGGAAAAAGATAAGAGTTTTGCATATTACAGTATTTCAAGTATATCAGGAATAAATTGCGGAGTTGTTCTGGGTGGTTTTTTGGTACAATGGTGCTCATATACTACCGTATTTTTGATAACTGCCGCAACCAGTGTGATATTATATTTTGTCAGTCGTAAATATCTGGCAGATAATATGCGTGATGAGGATATGTCTGAGGAGAAAACTGAAACTTCAGGTGAGAGTTCGATTAAATTTATATTTAAGCCTTCAATAATCGGTTTCTTTGTTCTGGCTTTGACACCACTTTTGATATGCGGATATTTCCTTAACTATATGCTTCCTATCATGGGTTCGGATTGGGGACTTTCCGAGTCGTATATAAGTTTTGCGTTTATGATAACAGGTGTAATCGCACTTTGCTTCGGAACTCAATTAACGGAGCTTTTCTCAAAAAGAAATCTTCGTCATTTTGGATTGGCTGTATCAATAATTCTCTATGCTGAGGCGTTTATTTGCATAGCTGTTATGGGTAATGTTACATCTATTCTGATAGCACTTGTGCTTATTGGATTTTCAAACAGCTTCGGTATACCGCTTCTTACAAGCTACTTTACCGAGATTCCTGAAGTTGAAGAATTTGGCTATGACAGATCCTTTGGGGTATACAGCCTGTTTGAAAACGGTGCACAGTCTCTTGGTGCATTTGTACTTGGTTGCGTGTATAATTTGGGAGTAAGAAAAGGCTTGCTTATGGTAGGGTTGATTATTACCGCACTTGCATTATTGTTCTTTTTATCGTCAGCCGCACGTAAAAAAAGATATATAAAAAAGGAAAACTGAAGATATTGGACCGGACAAAATAAGCTTTTAGGAACTTACATAAAAAGGAGAAACTTTTATGAAAAGGATAAAAACAAAAAAGAAAAAAAAGCTTCAAAAAAGACTTATAGCTCTTGTTGTGATAACTATTTTAATTTTAACCAATCTTTTACTTACTTGTGCAGCGATACTTAACTGGGTAACATATAAAAGATTTTATAATGATAAAACACTTCAAATTGCAGGAACCGCAGTAGAGATTTCCGATGAAGAATACCTTATGAGATTGTATGAAACCGTAAAGTCCGATGAATTTAAAGAGGTTTCAAAGAAAGCAAAAGAGGCAGGCAATTTATCTCTTATAGCATTTTGGCTTGAAGATAAGGGATTATATGAAGAATTCAATTATGAAATTGAAAATCTTAAAATGCTTTGTGAAAAAATGTCAGCCGAATATATTTATGTACAGGTTATAAATGACGGAAAATGTATCACGCTTATTGATCCGAATGATCCTTTAAATTCTCTTGGTGTGGTTGAGGACCTTTCAGGAAGCGCATTTGAGGATCTGGATGGAAATGTGGAAGTAGAACCTATCAGGTCAAAAACCAAGTATGGCTGGCTTTCAACCGGTGGGGAACCTATATATAATGCAGACGGTGAAGCTTTTGCAATAGCTTTTTGTGATCTGGATGTAACAGCTATGGTAAAAAATACAATAAGATTTACGATAATTAACGGTGCTATCAGTATAGTTATGGTAATTATTATGATCGCAGTCATGTCAGTAAGCATCAAAAAGCGTATTACTTCACCGATTGAGCAGCTTACGGAAGAAGTTGATAATTTTGGAACAAATGAGGAAGAATATACTAAGGATAAGATTGTTGAACTTGATATACATACAGGAGATGAGATAGAAGAACTGTATAATGCAACACGTTTTATGCAGGAAAGCCTTATCGATTATATGGATAATCTTACGGCTGTAACTGCGGAAAAGGAGAGAATTGGTGCCGAGCTTGACGTGGCAACGCGTATTCAGGCAAGTATGCTTCCGAGAATCTATCCGGCTTTTCCTGAAAGAAATGAATTTGATATCTACGCTTCCATGGATCCGGCGAAAGAGGTCGGCGGAGATTTTTATGATTATTTCTTAATTGATGATGATCATCTCGGAATGGTTATCGCTGACGTATCTGGTAAAGGCATTCCGGCATCTCTCTTTATGATGATGAGCAAGATAATAATATCCAATTTTGCACAAATGGGTCTATCGCCTGCCGAAGTTCTTGAAAAAACCAATGAAAGAATTTGTGATGGCAATGATGAAGATATGTTTGTAACAGTATGGTTTGGAATACTTGAAATATCAACCGGACATATAGTTGCCGGAAATGCAGGTCATGAGTTTCCGTTGATAAGAAAAAAAGATGGTGAGTTTACCATATTTAAAGACAGTCACGACTTTGTAATCGGAGGTATGGAAGGCATGCCTTATTCACAATATGAATTTGATCTGGAAAAAGGCGGAACACTCTTTGTATATACTGACGGATGTCCTGAGGCAACGGATGCTAAAAATGAGCTCTTTGGTACAGAGCGCATGATAGAGGCATTAAATAAAAATCCGGATGCCGATCCCAAGGAACTTTTGGATAATATGAAAGATGCCGTGGATACCTTTGTCGGTGACGCACCTCAATTTGATGATTTGTCGATGATGGCGATAAAGCTGTTTTAGAAACCGGCTGTAACAGAATAGGATTATAATTTGATTTTAAATATATAATGTTATTGGGAGGAGGATAAATATGAGCAAAAAAGAAGAACTTGAGATAGAAGCTTTGGTGGAAAATCTTCCACAGGTTCTGGAATTTGTCGATGAAAAGCTTGAGGCAAAGGAATGTCCTATGCCGGTTAAGATTCAGGTTGACATAGCTGTTGAAGAGATATTTGTAAATATCGCAAGCTATGCTTATAATCCGGAAACAGGCCCTGCGATAATAGAAGTTGAGGTGAAGGATGAGCCTCTTTCCGTAGAGCTTACATTTATCGATAAGGGTGTCCAGTACGATCCGCTGGCAAGACAGGATCCGGATGTAACTCTTTCGGCAGAGGAAAGAGATATAGGTGGTCTGGGTATCTTTATGGTTAAACAGTCTATGGATAATGTTGAATACGAGTATAAAAACGGTAAGAATATTTTGAGAATAAAAAAGAACTTTTAATAAAAAAAGAACAATTCCAAATTTATCTGATTGTTCTTGAATAAGAGGAGGAAATAAAAAATGAAGGTATTATTTTATGCAGCAAAAATTTATGACAAGAAATCTTTTGATCCGGCGCTTAAGAATTTTCCGGAGATTCAAATCGATTATATTGATCATGAATTAGAGCCAAGAACTGCGTCACTTGCAGACGGATACGATGCAATTTGTGCATTTGTAAGCGCTGATGTCGGAGCCGAGACTTTGGAGATTCTTAACAAGTGCGGTGTAAAAACAGTTTTGATGAGATGTGCGGGCTTTAACAATGTTGATACCCAAAAGGCAAAGGAACTTGGCATAACGGTAAAGCGTGTGCCGGGATATGCACCTGAATCCGTTGCCGAGCTTGCCATGGCTCTTGCACTCGCCGTTAACAGAAGACTATACAAGGCATATAACAAGGTTCGTGAAAATGATTATACATTAAAGGGTCTTAGAGGAGTACTTTTTAACGGAAAGACTGCCGGTATAATCGGAACGGGAAAAATCGGTGCCGTTATGTGTAAAATCTGTCACGGGTTCGGTATGCGTGTTATAGCTTATGATGTATATAAGAATCCTTCACTTGACGGTTTTGTTGAGTATGTATCTTTGGATGAGCTTTTGGCACAAAGTGATCTTATATCACTTCATTGTCCTTTGATGGATTCAACATATCATATGATTAATCTTGAAACTATTAAGAAAATGAAGGATGGTGTTATCCTTGTAAATACATCAAGAGGTGCTCTTGTAGATACAAATGAGCTTATTGAAGGTATTCGTATGAATAAATTCCTCGGTGTAGGTCTTGATGTATACGAAGAGGAAACAGGAAATGTATATGAGGATCGTTCCGATGATATTATGCAGCATTCCGTTACGGCAAGGCTTCTGGCATTCCCTAATGTAATCATTACTTCACATCAGGGTTTCTATACCATGGAGGCGCTTGCAGCCATAGCAGAAACTACGTTACAGAATCTTATGGATGCAGCAAACGGAGTAAAGAACGAAAATGACGTATAATATGCTGTTCTGAATTAAAAGATGGTTCATATAATGTGCAGGTATATCATGTAAGAACAAACGATATGCTTAACATTTGTATGAACCATCTTTTTTATTAATTCCCTTTTTAAGGACCTGATTTATTGCAAAGAATTGACAAAAAAGGAAGATGAAGAATTCCCTAAAGCTTTTGATGTTGTGGAATATGAATATTATGGCGGTGAGATAGAAAGCGTTGCTGATTAAAATCGATCATAATATGGAAAAAGGTCCCGGTTCAATTAAGAATCGGGACCTTTGTATATAGTATATATCAGGTTATTTTGTGAACGTTACCCACTCATCATCAAAGTTAACAAGAAGATCATTGCCTTCGATAGTATATTCATATGCAGAGCTTCCGTCTTCACTTATAAGCTCGTTGCTTGACCATATTATATTTACTTCATCCTGAATTACCATCTTTCCGGTATGATCATCATTAAGTGTTATGGTATGCTCGTAAGCTGTGTTCTCTCCTTCAATTTCTTCCGTACCTGCAGATGTATATGTACCCGGTACATAATCAAATAAAGTTTGTGCTTCGAAGTTATCATATTTTATAGAACTAATGATTTCTGAAAGTAAGTCGGATATTGTCATTGCTTTTTCCTCTGAATCGCCTTCGTGTGTATTAACTTCAAATAAGATTACACCGCCGTTATATTCGCCTGCGATAAGACAGTTTCCTTGATACATTCTCCAGAAGCCCCATTTATCATCTGTTCCGGGAAGGTAGTTCTCGGTTCTTATGATATCTTCCTGGATTCCTTCGCCCCATCCTTCAGTTATCTCTGAGAGTACTTCTTCAGGCTGCTTTCCTTCTATATAGGATATGGTTACCAGATTTGAACCTGCCGACTCTCCGGTATATACAAAGCTTGCACCGTTTTCAAATTCATTTAATGCAATGAGACTTGGTTTGTAGCTTACTGACCATCCTTTGGCATCCTTGTATTCGAGTATCTCGTCTGCATCAGCCCCGGTTGCTTCTTCTGTGGTTGCTTCTGTAGCCTCTGTTGTAGCAGCAGTGGTTTCCTTTTTTCCGGAATCATCTTTGCCACATCCTGCGAGTGATCCTGCCATAACAGTGATAAGTCCTGTCATAACAATTGCTTTTTGTAATTTTTGTTTTTTCATTTTTGTTTTCTCCCCTTATAAAAAATATTTTGTTTTACTAAACTTCAAATAATTTATAGCATACCATGTCCAACTTTTGTCCAA
>DFDU01000096.1 GCA_002369325.1 Lachnospiraceae bacterium UBA3820 | reverse complement strand
TGATAAAAATGGGAGCTATGTGCGTAACATCTCCGGAGGATATAATAAATGACTTGAAAGGACTTTTGTATCAAGAAAAAAAGAAAGAAAATATTAAGGGTGAAAATGTTGATTTCAATGCAAAATCGGATGATGATTTAGTGTTTATGAAAAAAACAGTGAATAAAAATTCTCTTGCACCTGCAGAAAAAATGTTGTATAGTTGTTTGAGTTTAGAACCGACATATATTGATGACATAATAGATAAGCTTAAGATGGGTGTCAGCGAAACTATAAATTTGCTTTATAATATGGAAGAAAAAGGCTTAATAAAACAGTCGTATAAGGGATATTATATAATTTCTGTTTGAATAAGGAGAGGAAAATGGCTAAAAATCTTGTTATTGTGGAGTCGCCTGCAAAGGCAAAAACAATCCAAAAATTTTTGGGGGCAAACTATAAGGTAATCGCATCCAACGGACATGTAAGGGACTTACCTAAAAGTCAGATGGGTATAGATTTTGAAAATGATTATGAACCGAAGTATATCACCATAAGGGGAAAGGGTGAATTGCTTTCGGAGTTGAAAAAAGAAGTAAAAAAAGCTGATAAAGTTTTTCTTGCAACTGACCCTGATCGTGAGGGAGAAGCCATATCTTACCACTTGTCAATTGCATTAAAACTTGATAAAAAGAATTATAAGAGAATTACATTCAATGAAATAACAAAAAATGCTGTCAAGGATTCATTAAAGCATGCGAGAGATATTGATATGGATCTTGTTGATGCGCAGCAGGCAAGAAGAGTTCTTGACAGAATGGTTGGATATTCCATAAGTCCGCTTTTGTGGGAAAAGGTGAAAAGAGGTTTAAGTGCCGGAAGAGTCCAATCAGCAGCACTTAAGCTTGTGGCAGACAGAGAAAATGAAATAAATGCATTTGTTCCGAAGGAGTATTGGAGTCTTGGTGCAAATGTCATTACCGGAAAGAATTTAAAACCGGTTGAATTTATTTTTACAGATGACAAGATGGAAAGGCCAAAGCTTGATGAAGTTATGTCGGCGGTAAACGGTAAGAAAATGATTGTAGACAGCATAAAACAAAGTGAGAAAATCAAAAAATCACCTTTACCGTTCACAACAAGTACGCTCCAGCAGGATGCAGGTACGAAGCTTAATTTTTCAACAAGCAAAACTATGAGAGTTGCACAGCAGTTATACGAAGGTGTAGATATAAAGGGTAAGGGAACGATAGGTCTTATTACTTATCTAAGAACTGATTCTACAAGAATATCCGAAGAAGCAGATAAGAATGCAAAAGAGTATATTGCGGATAAATTCGGAGAAAATTATGTAGGAACCACAAAGGAAGGAAAAACAGATAAGAAAATACAGGATGCACATGAGGCTATAAGACCGACTGACGTAAATCTTACACCGGTTCTTTTGAAGGATCAGCTTTCACGGGAGCAGTTTAGATTATATCAGCTTATTTATAACAGATTTCTTGCGAGCCGTATGAGTGATGCAGTATACGAAACCAATACGGTAACATTAAAAGCAGATACCGGGAGCAAAGATTATAAGTTCAAGGCATCATCAACCAAGGTAAAGTTTGAAGGCTTTTTGGCTGTTTACAAGCCTGATGAGGAAAAAAAGGATAATACTAAGCTGACCAATATTAATGAAAAAGATGTTCTGCAGGTAGAGTCCCTCGAGGAAAAACAGCATTTTACACAGCCGCCCACACGTTATACGGAAAGTTTGCTTGTAAGAACGATGGAGGAGCTTGGAATTGGAAGACCGTCAACATACGCACCGACCATTTCCACACTTTTGGCAAGAAGATATATAGTTAAAGAAGCTAAAAATCTATACATGACCGAGCTTGGTGAAGCTGTTAACGAGATAATGAATATAGCCTTTCCGGAAATTGTAGATACAAGCTTTACGGCAAATATTGAGTCCTTGCTGGATGATATAGAAATCGGAAATATAAATTGGAAGATTGTTATAAAAAATTTCTATCCGGATTTGAAAAAATCGGTAGATAATGCACAAAAAGAGCTTGAGCATATAAAGATTGAGGATGAGGTTTCTGATACAAAATGTGAGCTTTGCGGTAGGATGATGGTTGTAAAATATGGTTCAAACGGAAAGTTTCTGGCCTGCCCCGGATTTCCGGATTGTAAGAATACAAAACCATATTTTGAAAAAACAGGTGTTAAATGTCCGAAATGCAATGCCGATATAGTTATTAAGAAGACGAGGAAGGGTAGAAGATACTATGGATGTGTCAATAACCCCGAATGTGACTTTATGTCATGGTCCAAGCCACAGACAGAAAATATTTCGTCATAATTTGATATTTTTTGTTGATGAAAAACACATTATATGGTAGTATATAGTGTGAGTGGCACAAAATACATTATTATCGATGATACAGCTGCGGAAACGGACTTTCGGATACAGATGTAACAAAAGGATTTGTGAGTGTACTCATAAGTCCTTTTTGTGTTTTGAGGGGTTAAGGAATATGTATTTTGTGTTTAATCCTATGATAGGAGAAAGGTAAAGTTATGATTAATACGGATATCTACAATTATATCAATATTCTTGACAAGGCTGCGGATGCATCAAATATGAGAAATGAACTCATATCAAATAATATTGCAAACGTCAGCACACCTAATTATAAGAGAAAGGATTTGGATTTTGAGTCAGTTCTTCAGGCGGAACTTGCCGGGGGAAGAACTCTTAATCAAAGTGTAAATATGGCAAATAAGGATTTGTCCGTATTGGATCCGCAGATATTTACCGATAATTCCAATCTGTCTTACAGGCTTGACGGTAACAATGTAGATATAAGTACCGAAGAAGCGTATCTGGCTGAAAATACGATAAGATATCAGCTTTTGATCGATCAGATGAATCAGGAATTTTCAAGATACCAGACGGTACTTTCGTCATCGTCATAGGAGGTATAATACATGAGCGTTTTTTCATCAATGAATGTTGCTGCTACCGGAATGACCGCCCAGCAGCTTAGAATGGATGTTATTTCGCAAAATATTGCGAATGCAAGTACAACAAGAACAGAGGATGGAACTGCATATAGAAGAAAGACCGTTTATTTTGAGGAAAAAGCAACAACATCCTTTGATAATATTTTAAATGGTTATATGACAAATTATCAGCCGAATGGAGTAAAGGTAACTCATATTGTTGAAGATCCGTCGGATTTAAGACTTGTATATGAACCGGATAATCCGGATGCAAATGAGGACGGCTATGTGGAATATCCTAACGTGGATACTGTTACGGAAATGACTAATCTTATTGATGCCAGTCGTGCTTATGAGGCGAACATTACATCTTTTAATGCCGCAAAAACCATAGCGGAAAAAGGGATGGAGTTATTCAGCTAGCTTTTTGTTTTAAATATCTGTAAGGAGAGTGAATAATATGCCTGTAACACCGGTTGAATTATATGGAAATGATTTTAATGTAAACAATATACATGATGGATACAAGGTCAGTTCGGATAAATCAAGTACAAGCTTTGACAGCATATTCAGTGCTGCTGTTGATATGTACAAGGAAGCAGACCATTATCAAAAAGTTGCCGAGGCAGAGGAAATGAGCTTTGCTTTGGGATATACCGACAGTGTGCATGATTTGGCTTTGGCACAGCGTAAAGCAAATATTTCGCTTCAATATACCGTCAGGGTTACAAATGCGGTTGTTTCTGCATACAAAGAGCTTATGAATATGCAGTTATAGCTTTGATATACGGAGGAACTTATGAGAGAGTGGTTCAGGCAATTGCCTGCAAAGATTGTTGAATTTTGGAACAGATATACTGCAAAACAGAAAACCTTATTCTTTTCTGTGGTGGCAGCGGTAATTATTACCCTTGTCGCTCTTTTTGTTATTCTTAACAGAACTTCATATACAAGGCTTGCGACCTTTGATAACTCTGCGCAGACAGCCGAGGCCGAAGCGTTGCTGAAGGAAAACGGCATAAAACACAGAGTGTCGGATGATGCATTAAGTATTGATGTTGATGAGAAAAAGATAGCAGAGGCAAGGCTTTTGCTTGGACAAAACGGAATAAGTGCGTCGGCAAGCAGTGTTGATAACAGCTGGTTATTCGATAACAGCTTCAGTACAACGGATTCGGAACGTAAGCTTAAAGCCAAGATTAAGCTTGAAGCCGATATGGAAGCGGATATCAAGAGCATGGAAGGTGTAACAAAAGCCTCTGTTACAATCGATTTGCCGGAATCAAGCAGCTCTATATATAACAATGAAAAAAGTGCTACTGTAAGTATTATGCTTACAACCAATTCCAATTTCAAAAATGAGAGTGTATCCGGTATTGCCGAATATGCAAGAACCTGTGTTGGAAATGAAGACACAAATGATATTACAATTATTGACAAGCAGGGAAATCTTTTGTTTTCGGGCGCCAATAATTCAACCACTGTTTTAACGAACCTTTCAATCGAACAGCAGGTTGAAGAATATTACAACAGCAAGCTTTGGAATCTTATGGTAAATTCGGGAGTATATGATGATGTATCGGTTTCATCCAACCTCGATATCAATATAAGTCCTGAGGAAATAGAAGATATTAAGTATTATACAAATACCGATGATGACACCGGTCCAAAGGAAACTTATTATTACTACCTTGCCGAAAATGTTGACGGAACAGGCGGAGTTGTTGGTACCGATGCCAACGGTGAAGAGATTACCGATTACAACCTTTTGGATGAGGCCAATTCGGAATCGACACTTACGCTTATAAAAGAAACCTATGCAACCAGCAGTACCAAAACAAAAACAGTTAAGTCTGTTGGTAGTGTGGAATTGGCGAATTCAAGTATTTCGCTTTATCTTACAAAATATAATATCTTTTATGAGGAAGAGCTTGAAAAACAGGGACTTCTTGAAGAAATGACATATGAAGAGTTTAAACAGGCAAATTCCGAACCTGTCGAAAATGTAAACCCGCCGGAGATTGTTTCTCTTTTATCAAAGGGTACGGGTATTAAGGAAGCAAATATTTATGTAATAGAAAGAACAGTTCCGATTTTCTACCCGAAGGAGAAGAAATCCGTTCCTGTTCAAAGCATTTTATCAATCGTTCTTGCCGTTATTATCGGACTTTTGCTTTTGTTTGTGGTATTCAGGAGCATGAAGGCGGAAGAGGTTGTGGAGACAGAACCGGAGCTTTCGGTTGAGACTCTTCTTGCTACCACTAAAGAAAATCAGACTCTTGATGATATTGAATTCGGCGAGAGCTCGGCAACCAAGAGTCAGATTGAAAAATTCGTTGATGAAAATCCTGAGGCGGTTGCATTGTTACTTAGAAACTGGTTGAATGATGAATGGGAGTAATAAAATATGGCAGTTAAGTCAATAGAGGAAATATCCGGAATACAAAAAGCTGCAGTTTTGCTTATATCGCTTGGCCCTGAACGTTCGGCACAGGTTTTTAAGCATCTTAAGGATGAGGAGATAGAACAGCTTACCCTTGAAATTGCTAATACAAGAAGCGTTCCGGCCGATGTAAAAGAAATGGTAATGGATGAATTCTATGAAATTTGTCTTGCGCAGCAATATATTGCCGAAGGTGGTATTGCATATGCTAAGCAGCTTCTTGATGCGGCTCTCGGCGAGGACAAAGCAAAAACCGTTATCGGTAAGCTTACGGCATCTCTTCAGGTAAGACCTTTTGAGTTTGTTCGAAAAGCGGATGCATCACAGCTTTTAAACTTTATACAGGACGAGCATCCTCAGACTATCGCTCTTATATTGGCATATCTTTCACCACAGCAATCTGCGGCGGTTGTCAGTGCGCTTCCTCCTGAAAAACAGGCGGATGTTGCTAAGAGAATTGCGGTAATGGACAGAACAAGTCCGGATGTCATAAAAGAGGTAGAGGCAGTGCTCGAGAAGAAACTTTCATCACTTGTTAATCAGGATTACACCATTGTCGGTGGTGTTGAATCCATTGTTAATATTCTTAATACTGTTGACAGAAGTACTGAGAAGCATATTATGGAAACTCTCGAGGTCGAGGATCCTGAGCTTGCAGATGAGATCAGAAGAAGAATGTTCGTATTCGAGGATATTCTTACTCTTGACAACAGAGCTATTCAGACAGTTCTTCGTGAGGTTGATAATAACGAGCTTGCGATTGCGCTGAAGAATGCAAATGAAGATGTTCAAAAGGTAATATTTGATAACCTTTCATCAAGACTTGCATCCATGATAAAAGAGGATATGGAATTTATGGGTCCTGTCCGTCTTAAGGATGTTGAAGATGCACAGCAGAAAATTGTTAATATTATCCGAAAACTTGAGGATTCGGGTGAAATTGTTATTTCCCGTGGTGGAGGTGACGAGATAATTGTCTAGTCTTTTTAAATCGGGATTTGTTAATATGACAAACAGTAATTCGACTCCGTTTGTAATTGATACCAATACACGTGTTATCGGGGGTGCCCGAAAGGAACCTGAAGCTTCTGCTGTACCTGATGAAGCCGAAGAAATATCGGAAGGATTAAAGACTCCGGAGAATCAAGCCATCCTCGATGATGCAATGGATAAGGCCAAAGAATTAAGAGATGATGCGCGTGAAAAGGCAAACAAGATAATTGAGGATGCTTGGCAGGAAGCCGAAAGCATAAAAGAAAATGCTTATAAGGAAGGCTATGAGACAGGCCTTGAAGATGGCAATATGGAAGCTATGAAAAGGGCGGATGTCTACCTTGCCAATTTAAACGATGAACAGGAAAAGATTAAAAAAGAGATGCTTACAAAAAACGAAGCATATCTTGATGATGCAGAAAAAAAGCTTATAAATCTTACCTGTGAGCTTATAAAGAAAATATCGGGAATAATAGTTGATGACTATAAGCCTGCTATGCTTTATATGATAAATAACGCAATCAATGAAGTAGAGTCGACAACAAAATATACCATCAAGGTATGCGAAGACAGTTATGCTTATGTAGCGGATAACAGTGAAAGGATAGTCGGAGCGGCAAATCCAAATATAACAATAGATATTTTTGCCGACGCCAAGCTTGAGAAAGGTCAATGCGTTATAGAAACCGATATCGGAATTATCGACTTATCAATGGATGTACAGATACAAAATCTTATTACTGCATTTAAATTGCTTTCGTAGTATAATAAATATGTCCCCGGTTTTAAATCGGGGATTTTTAGAATAAATAAAAAAGAGTAGACAGATTATGAGTAATGAATTCAGACATGAATTTAATATACAAAAATATTACAACCTGCTTGACCGGGATTATGTAATGAGCTTCGGTAAGGTAAGTAAGATTGTTGGTCTTACGATGGAATCATTCGGTCCTCCGTGTAAGCTTAATGATTTATGCGAAGTAATCTCAAAGGACGGAATGAACAGGGTTATGGCAGAGGTTGTCGGCTTCAGGGATAATAAGGTTTTGCTTATGCCTTTTGACGTTGTTGACGGTATAGGACTTGGAGCGACAGTTAAAAACACCGGTGAGGTACTTACCGTGAAGGTTGGACCGCAGCTTCTTGGAAGAGTGCTTGACGGCATAGGAAGACCTATGGATGGCAGTGAGCTTACTTATGAAGAGGAATATCCTATAGATAATGCACCGCCTGATCCGCTTCAAAGAAAGCTTATATCCGAAGTTTTGCCGCTTGGTGTAAAAGCGGTTGACGGTCTTTTGACTATCGGAAAGGGACAAAGAGTCGGTATTTTTGCCGGAAGCGGAGTCGGAAAGAGTACACTTCTTGGTATGTTTGCCCGCAATACGAGAGCGGATATAAATGTTATTGCTCTTATCGGCGAGCGTGGCAGAGAGGTTGGAGAATTCATAGAGCGGGATCTCGGAGAAGAAGGCTTAAAAAGATCCGTACTTGTTATTGCAACTTCGGATAAACCTGCACTTATTCGTAACAAAGCGGCTAAAACAGCAACGGCAATTGCCGAATATTTCAGGGATCAGGGGAAAGATGTACTCCTTATGATGGACTCTTTAACGCGTTTTTCCATGGCACAAAGAGAGATAGGACTTGCATCTGGTGAACCTCCGGTAACAAGAGGTTATCCGCCTTCGGTTTATTCCGAGCTTCCGAAGGTTTTGGAACGTGCGGGAAATACATATAAGGGCTCGATAACAGGACTATATACAGTACTTGTCGATGGTGATGATTTCAATGAACCTATTACCGATACGGCTCGAGGTATACTTGACGGACATATCGTTCTTTCAAGAAAACTCGGTCACAAAAATCATTATCCGGCGATAGACATACTTGCCAGCATTTCCCGTTGCATGAGTGCAATTGCAACAAGTGAACATAAGGAAGCAGCCGGTAAGCTTAAAAATGTACTTGCAACATATAATGATGCCGAAGATTTGATAAATATAGGTGCCTACAGATCCGGATCCAATCCTGATATAGATTATGCCATTACAAAGATAAAAAAGGTTAATCAATTTCTGATGCAGGATGTAAACAGTAAGTTTTTATTGGATGATGAATTAAATATGCTTAAAGGTATTTTTGAATAATCAGAGGTGTTATAATGGCTAAATTTAAATACCGTATGCAAAATATTCTTGATATAAAGCTTAAGCTTGAGGATGCCGCAAAACAGGAATATGCAAATGCAAGACATGCATTAAATGTTGAAGAGGATAAACTTACGGCTTTACATGACAGAAAAGAAGAATATCATGGTATATATCTTGAGGCATTGCAAGGTAAGCTTGACTTATTAAAAATTGAAGAATGTGAAAATTCCATAACCTGTATGGATGATATGATTTTGGCTCAAGAGGAAAATGTAAGAAAAGCCAGCAAAAATCTTGAAAAGGCAAGACAAAAGCTTAATAATTTAATGCAGGAAAGAAAAATGCACGAAAAACTTAAGGAACAAAAATTTGATGAATTCGTAACCGAACTGAATGCACAGGAAGGAAAAGAAACGGATGAGGTTGCAAGTTATCAATTTAACAGTAAAAAACCGGAGGTAGATGAATAGCTATGGCAAAAGAAAAAAGAGAAGGGGAAGGCAAAAAGGGAATAAGCGGTTCAGCGATATTGATAATGATACTTATTATTATTTCATTTCTTTCAACTATGGCACTTTTGATAAAATGCGATGTGGGCGGCTTTGGAAGTGAGGTATTAAGACCGGTATTCAAGGATGTACCTGTAATTAACAAAATACTTCCGGATGCATCCGATGAAGAAGTGGCAAAGGAAAGTGACTATCCGTACAGCACGCTTTCCGAAGCGTTGGATCAGATAAAAATAATGGATGAAACGATAAGTGCCAAGGATGCCGAGATACTTTCGTTAAATGATAAAATTGCGGAATTATCTAAAGAAGTTGATCAATTAACTGTATATAAAACCGATCAGGAAGAGTTCGAAAAGAAAAAAAATGAATTTTATGACGAAATAGTCTATGGAGAATCCGCTCCGGATGCCGATACATATATTGAGTGGTACAATGAAATCAGTCCGGAACGTGCGGAAGAGATTTATGCAAATATGATTGCGGCAAGACAGGCGGATCAGGAAATACTTGAACTTGCGTCGACCTACGAAAATATGAAAGCCAAGAATGCGGCTGATATTTTACAAAGCATGAAAAATGATCTGGACACGGTTGCACTTATTATGAATAATATGAGTGCCGAGAAAAGGGCTGATGTACTTGCTGCTATGGAACCTGAATTTGCGGCAAGTATAACGAAGAAATTGTTACCGTAACTCAATACATCATGAAAGGAGAAACAATATGGCGATTTCTACAAAGGGAATTAGCCCGATGGATTTATCTTCCGGTATAAAGTCGAAGAATAATCTTAAATCCAAGGCAGAGGAAGGTGCTGCGGATTCCTTTTCAAGTTTGATTAATTTATCTTCCGATAATTTCAAGGATGAAAATAAGATTACGGATGCTTCATTAACAGACACAAAAGCAGAAAACGTCAAAGCAGGTGATAAGTCACAGACTTATGCAAATGCAGATGATGGTTATGCAGATAAGAATGTTAATAAAGCAGATGAAAAAAATATATCAGCCACGGACGGCGACAAAGCAAGCGTTTCTGACGAAAAGGGAACTAATGATGCTTCAATTGAAAAAGAAGCAGGAGATAAAGATTTATCATTAGCGAATGTAACCGCTAATGAGGTTCCTGAAGAAAAGATTGAAGATTTGGCAGAACAGCTTGCATCGTTGATTAATCAGATAACAGAGCTTCTTAAGGACATGCTTGGCATAGGTGACGAGGAAATTGAAAAAAATCTATCGGCGCTAGATATGAATTTTACCGATTTGATCGATACGTCCAATGTGGGTGAATTTGTACTGTTTACAAGAGGCGCATCTGAAGTGGATATTCTTATCGATGAGCAGCTTGCAACTTTGGTTAACGACATAACTGACCAATTAAACGAATTATTGGAAGCTTTCGAGGCATTTGATTTATCTTCGGAAGTGGTTGAGTTTGACGGAGAAAACCAAAAACTCAGTATTGATTTAGAAGATATCATTTCTAAAGCTGACGAAATGCTTGAAACATCCGGAGAAAATGAGGCTGAGACTCTTGTTAATACCGAAAATGATAATGAAAAAGGTTCATTTATTAACAAAAATGCCGATAATAATATCAGTGAGGGAATTCGGACCATTATTCCGGAAACCTCAGGAAATGCCGATAGAAACAGTTCATCAAACAGCTTCAATAACTCGAACGAAAGCATAATAAATAATCTTAATAATGCGATTAATAATGTTGTTTCGGAAGAAACCGCAGTTTCGGGTGAATTTACCGAAAGTGTATCTCAGGCAGATATCATAAGACAGGTGGTAGATGAGATTAAAGCAAATGTAACAAATGAAGTTACATCACTGGAGATGAGACTTAATCCTGAAAGCCTTGGAAGAGTTCAGATTACCGTAAGTTCAAGAAACGGTATTATGCAGGCACAGATAGTTGCCGAGACGGAAGCAGCCAAAAATGCAATTGAATCAAATATCGCTGCGTTAAGAGAAACCTTGAATAATCAGGACTTAAAGGTTGAGGATGTTGAAGTAACCATAGCCTCATACGGATTCTTTGAAGGACAGGAAGATAATATGCAGGAAGAAAACGGTGAAAGAAAATCCAAAGGCAAAAATATTGGAATTGATTCAAACGGTAATATAACAGATGAGATAACGGATGAAGATCAAATAGAATCGGAAATGATGAGAGCACAGGGTAACAGCGTCAGTTATTCGATATAATAAACGGAAAGGAGAAAAAAT
Source organism: Lachnospiraceae bacterium UBA3820 (assembly GCA_002369325.1). Lineage (GTDB taxonomy): Bacteria > Bacillota > Clostridia > Lachnospirales > Lachnospiraceae > Coprococcus_C. The sequence goes on along the minus strand of DFDU01000096.1, from coordinate 25,722 downwards.
ATGGCAATTGATTCAGCATTAAACAGCGTAGCAGCCGCATCATCGGCATATCATGCGTCAGGAAAGACAACTGATTCAAAGTCAGGCAATGACCTTGATAAAGATGCATTTTTGCAGCTCTTGGTTACTCAGATGAAATATCAGGATCCTATGAATCCGGGTGACAGTACCGAATATATGTCACAGCTTGCACAATATTCATCACTTGAAGCAACCATGAATATCGGCGGTGCGATTGATAAGAGCAACGGTCTTAACCTTGTTGGACAATACGTTATAATGAACGCAAAGGATTCTTCCGGAAATGAATCCATGATAAGCGGATTGGTTCAATATGCAACGGTTAAAAACGGAGAGGTAATGTTATCTGTAAATGATACATATTATCCTGCAAGTGATTTGGATTCCGTTGTTGACTATGATTATTATATGTTCCTTCAGGAACATGCCGACGATATTGATAAGGCAGCAATTGACAAAGCTTTGGAAAACGGTGCAACAGGCAGAACAGAAGAAGCGTAGTTTTATAAAAAAAGGTGGAGATTTTATGGAAGGTTTAAATTCAAGGCTCGTTTCAATAGAACAGGCAAAAGAATTATATCTTCATAGCAAGGACGCCGTTAATAAAGAAAAACCCACCGAAAGCAATATGTTTCAGGATATCTTAAAAGAAAAAGCGGAAAGCTTTGAAAATGTTAAGTTTTCGAAACATGCAAACCAAAGACTTGAAAGCAGAAATATTATTCTTTCAAATGCACAGAGAACAAGACTTAATGAAGGTGTTGAAAAAGCAAGAGACAAGAGCATAAACGAAACACTGGTTATGATGGATAATCTGGCATTTATAGTAAATGTTAAGAATAATATGGTGGTAACGGCTTTGGAACAAAATGAAGAAAATAATGTTTTTACCAACATTGACGGAGCGGTAATTGTGTAACTTATGATTATAGCCGGACCGAAACATCCTTTATAAGGATTGCAAGGAGGCTTGATTTCCCGGAATGACAGAAGGGATTTAAAACAGGAGGACAAAGTTATGATGAGATCATTATATTCTGGTGTTGCAGGTCTTAAGACTCACCAGACAAAGATGGATGTAATAGGTAACAATATAGCAAACGTAAATACTATAGGATTTAAATCCTCATCGGTATTATTCAGAGATGTTTTATATCAAACAAGTTCAAATGCAACCGGTGCGACCGAGACTACTGGTGGTACAAATGCTTCACAGATAGGTCTTGGTACTAAAATGGCTTCGATTTCGACAAAGATAACCGAAACCGGTGCCGCTCAAAGTACTAATAATCCATACGACTTAATGCTTGACAGCTCAAGCTTCTTTGTAGTTAGCCGCGGAGGCGTAAACTATTTCACAAAGGTTGGTGCCTTTGAGGTGGATGCGGCAGGATGCCTTGTTACAAGTAACGGATATCAGGTAATGGGATGGCATGTTGATCCCGATAATCCTACAACCATAAGAAAGGATACAGTTAAGGCTCTTTATCCGGAATCAGAAGAAAATAAAGTTTCTGCACCTGAGATGACATCAAAGGCTCATATGACAGGTAATGTGGATATGACAGATACCGAGCTTACTTCTACAGACGGTAAAACCGTATCGGTTTCGGTATATGATTCACTTGGTTACAGCTACACCGTTAAATTTAAGATGAAGCAGGATGCAGCTCAGCCTGACAAGTCGCTTTATAATCTTGAAATTGATTCAATAACCGATGCAAACAATGTAAGAATTCTCGGAGCAGACGATCCATCCACCCCTGAAGTGGAAGGCGGATATACCGCAACAATCGCAGGCGGAAATTCAATTCAGATTAAATTTGATGCTGATTCGGGTCTTTTTGAATATGCCGGAGCTGCAGGTGGAAAAGATGCTCTTCTCGAGATAACTCCTCAGGGAACCGACAGAGGTGATGTATTTACTTCAAAGATCGATGGTAAGGATGTTGATGGAATAACAATTGATTTTTCGGCACTTACAATGTTTGAGGCCGGCGGAAAATCATCGGCTAAAATGGTCAGAGCAGCAGAAGATACTACAGGCGGCGGACGTGCAGCAGGTAAGCTTAATGACGTAAGTATAGATAATTCCGGTAAGATTTACGGAGTATACAGCAACGGTGAGACAAAGCTTATGGGTCAGATTGCAGTTGCAAACTTTGATAACCCTATGGGTCTTGAAGCAATCGGTGACAGCTTATACAGGACTACACAGAACTCCGGTGAATTTGACGGAATCGGATCTGCCGTGGATGAGAACGGTGGTAAGATGACTCAGGGTGTTTTGGAAATGTCTAATGTTGACTTATCGGCAGAATTTACCGATATGATTACAACTCAAAGAGGTTTCCAGGCTAACTCGAGAATAATCACAACTTCGGATTCGTTGCTTGAAGAATTGGTAAATCTTAAGAGATAATTTTTATTAAATATAATGCCCTTTTGTATATGTCAATTATTTGATTTGATGTATGCAAAAGGGCGATATTTTTTGTAGACATAAAATGTTTTGTGTGGTATAATACAAGCGTTGTATATTGTCATAAACAAATCGGGAGTGAACAAATGATTGAGGTTACAAGACTTAAAGGTACAAAGGTTATAATAAATGCCGAACTTATTGAAACCGTTGAGGAAACTCCTGATACCGTTATAACGCTTACAAGCGGAAAAAAATTTATAGTAAGCGAGACAACCAAGGACATTATGGATTTGGTTGTAAATTATAAGAGAAAGATTCATACGCCGGTATAGTAAGTGTATGATTTTCAGAGGTGACTTAAGTTGGATTTAGCGTCGATAATTGGTATAGTTTTAGCACTGTTCCTCATGATAAACGGTATGGGTGGTGTCGGTGCACTTATGAACACCTTCATAGATTTGCCTTCTGTATATATTACTCTTGGTGGTGCTTTCGGTACTATTCTTGCCATGAACACCATGAAAGGGTTCTTTGCGGGTTTGAAGTCATATCTTTTAATATTTAAGACGCCGAAGGCAAGTGAGATAGACACTATAAAGTCTATTATTGATTTGTCGAACCTTGCGAGAAGAGAGGGTCTTCTTGCACTCGAAGAATCAGCAAATTCCCTTGATGATGAGTTTATGAAAAAAGGCGTTATGCTTATTGTCGACGGTACCGATCCCGAGCTTGTAAGAAGCATACTTGAAGCAGAACTTATAAATGTTGATACAAGACATCAGAGTAATATAGGATTCTGGAAAGACGTTGCTTCCATGGGCCCTGCATGGGGTATGATCGGTACACTTATCGGTCTTATAAACATGCTTAAGGATTTGTCAGATCCCGATTCCATCGGTCCTAATATGGCGGTTGCCCTTATTACGACATTGTATGGTTCGGTGCTTGCAAACTGGGTTTGTGCACCTGCATCCAGTAAGCTTACTAAATTAAATGATACGGAAATTAAGTTAAAAGAAGTTATGATAGAGGGTATTTTGTCGATACAGGCAGGAGAAAACCCGAGAGTTATCGAAGAAAAGCTTAAGGCGTTCCTTGCACCTAAGGATAGAGCCGGACTTGGTGAAGAAGGCGGTGGTCAGTAGTGGCAAAGAAAAAAGAACAACCTGCTGAGGAAGGTTCACCGGCGTGGATGGCGACTTTCAGTGATCTTATGAACCTGTTGCTTTGTTTCTTCGTTTTGCTTTTTGCAAGCTCGACTATGGATGCCGGTAAGATTCAAAAGATTATGGCTTCATTCAATAATATGAATTTTTCAATAATGAATGAAAGCTCTGTTTCGCTTCTTGCGGGAGATATGATGTCCGGAGGTGTTACACAGGTTCCGGATATACAAAGCATATTGACACAGGCCGGAAGAGCTATAGATGGTAATCCCGGACAGGATAGTCAGGCATCATCATCGGATGCGGAAAATCTGTCGGATGAAGAATTAAAAAATGAGTACGATAAACGAGGCGAAGAGCAATCCGAAGAGATGTATGAAGAGATTGTTCAAATGTCCGAATCATACAGAATAGATGATCAGATTATACTTGATTACAACGCTCAATATGTTGAACTTAATTTAAACGGTTCGATACTTTTTGATTCGGGTAAGGCTGAAGTTAAAGAAGATTCAAAGATGTTTTTGCAAAAGATTGCAAGAATACTTGTAAAGTACAAGTATTGTATAATCGAGATAGAGGGACATACCGACAATGTACCTATATCGACTGCCAGATTTGAAAATAACAGAGCGCTTTCTACGGAAAGAGCAAGAAATGTATATGAATATCTTATGACTCAGGAAAACTTTATTGATTCCAATATGAAGATTGCCGGATACGGCGAAAGTAAGCCAATAGCTTCCAATGCAACAGAAGAAGGAAGAGCAAAAAACAGAAGAGTAGTTATTAAGATATATAACCAACAGAATTCTACAAATTAAGGAGAAGAAGGATAAAATGAGAAAAAATCTTATTACCGTAATAATACTTGCGATATGTATAATTAATCTTATATTTAACATTTTGCTTGTATTTGTATTTATGCCATCTGCATCAAAAACCAACAAACTTATAGGAGATATTGCTGCGGTACTTGATCTTGAGATTTCTTCTCAATCAAATGGTGATTCTTCAGACTTCGATGTTGCGGATCTTGCACCATTCCAGCTTGAACAGGGTAATCCTATTAACCTTGCTTCGGATGGCTCGGACAAAGTGCATGCACTTCAGTACGGTATAACGATAAATCTTGATAAGACAGCAAAGGATTACAGCAAAGTTCAGGCTAATCTTGAAGCATCTACATCGCTTATATATGATATGACCCGTGATGTTATCGGTAATTATACCTACGCACAGGTTATAGATGTCGAAGTACAAAGACAGATAAAGGAAGAAATCCTTACTAAGCTTAAAGAAACATTTAATACAGAGTGTATTTATTCTGTAAGCTTCTACAACTGGGTAGCACAATAATCTTTCCTTGGGAGGGAAAATGGCGTGGCAGACGTATTATCACAAAATGAAATAGATGCCTTGCTTAAACAGTTAAGTTCCGGTGAATTGGATGTTGATACAATAGAAGACACTCAGACCGCAAAAGTCAAGGAATATGATTTTTCAAGACCTGCAAAGTTTTCTAAAGAACATCTGAGAACGCTTGAGATAATATTTGAGCATTTTGGAAGACTGTTATCAAGTAATCTTCCTGCTTATCTAAGAAAAAACGTACAGGTAGAGGTTATGAACTCTGAGGCGGTAACATATTCGGAGTTTTCAAACGCACTTTCAAATCCTGTGCTTTTAGCGATAGTAAATATGTCGCCTTTGTCAGGAAATATTATACTTGAGCTGGCAACAAATATAGGTTATACAATAATTGACAGATTGCTCGGAGGTTCCGGAGAACCTTTGGAAAAAGTAAGGGATTTCTCTGAAATAGAGTTATCTATTCTTGAAAGAATATTTAATGTTATTATAGATTTATTAAGAGAGCCTTGGGTAAATGTAGTTGAGATTGATCCGTATCTGGAGAGAATCGAAACAAATTCACAATTTGCCCAGATTATATCGCCTACGGAAATGATTGCGATTGTTACGATTAATATCAATATCGGCGGTGTCGAAGGCCTCATGAATGTATGTCTTCCTTTCCTGACATTAGAAGATATAATGGACAAGCTTAATACTAAGTATTGGTTCTCTACTATGCAGGATAGAGATGAGCAGAGTTATGCAGATGTTATTGAGACAGCAATCAATAAAGCTCAGATACCTATTTCCGCAGAGCTTGGCAGGAGTACGATTACTGTATGGGATTTTGTTAACCTGCAGATTGGAGATGTTATTAAGCTAAATACCAATGTTGAGGACGAACTTGATATATATGTCGGAAACATTGTTAAGTTCAAAGCATTACCGGGTTCAGCCAGTGAAAAATATGCAGTAAAAATCACTGAGATTTATAGAGAGGAGGAATAATCGGTTATGGATGGCATGTTATCACAAGAGGAGATTAACGCATTACTCGGCGATATGGGTGCGGGATCTTCCGGTGGCGCATCTTCCGGAGGCGGCGGAAGCCTGAATTCGGATGAGAAAGATGCGATTGGTGAGATATCCAACATATGTATGGGTACGGCAGCAACTACCCTTTATTCCTTAGTTAATCAAAAGGTTGTAATCACTACCCCTGTTGTTGATGTAACAACATGGGATGAAATGACAAAAGAATATGCAAGACCTTGTGTTTTTATCAATATAAATTATAAAGAAGGTATTGACGGAAACAATGTGTTGATTCTTAAAGAGGAAGATGTAAAAATTATCACTGACCTTATGATGGGTGGTGATGGATTAAATCCTTCTCCTGAATTGACCGATTTGCACATTAGTGCGATATGCGAGGCCATGAATCAGATGATGGGTTCATCGGCAACTTCGCTTTCATCGATGCTTAATTGCAAGGTTGATATAAGCCCTCCTGAAGCAGAACTTATTGATATGGCCGGAAATATCGAACCGAGTAAGATTTCATCCTTTATAAACGGTGAATTTGTTAATGTTACTTTCAGGATGACGATAGGAGAACTTGTTGACAGTACAATAATGCAGCTTTATCCTATTAATCTTGCAAAGGAATTATATAAAAAATTCTCAAGCGGAGAAGAGGAGACCGTTGAACCGCCAAAGGCTCAGGCGCCACCACAACCGGCACCACAACCGGCACCACAGCCTGCACCGCAACCGGCACCACAGCCGATGATGCAGCAGCCTATGATGGATCAATCGATGATGGGACAGCCTATGATGATGCAGCAACCGATGATGCAACAGGATGTAAATGTACAGAATGTACAATTCAAAGCATTCAATCCGATGCCGAATCCTGTGTTACAGCAGGAAAATATCGACTTGATCATGGATGTGCCGCTTGATGTTTCTGTTGTACTTGGTCGAACCAAGAAATCCATTAAAGAAATTCTTGAGTTTGCACCGGGAACCATTATTGAACTTAACAGGCTTGCCGGCGAACCTATAGACGTTATAGTCAATCAAAAACTGGTCGCAAAAGGTGAGGTTGTAGTTATAGAAGAAAGCTTTGGTATAAGAATTACCGATATAATAAAGGAAAAAATGTAAAAGGAGTATAATTTTATGGCAAAGAGTATACTTATATGTGATGATGCAGCATTTATGAGAATGATGATTAAGGATATTTTAACCAAAAATGGTTATAATATCGCCGGCGAAGCAGAAAATGGTGCTAAGGCTGTTGAAAAATATGAAGAAACAAAGCCGGATCTTGTACTTATGGATATTACTATGCCGGAGATGGATGGCATTCAGGCTCTTAAGAAAATCAAGGAGAAGGATCCTAACGCAAGCGTAGTTATGTGTTCAGCCATGGGTCAGCAGGCTATGGTTATTGAATCCATTCAGTCGGGAGCAAGAGACTTTATTGTTAAGCCTTTCCAGCCCGATCGTGTTATTGAAGCAGTTAAAAAGGCAGTAGAATAGTATGATAATATATCTTACAGGCAAAAGCTACGGCGGATGGCATTCATTTGTGAATATTCTTTCGTTATTGCTGATCTTTGTGCTGGTTGTTATTATGGCATACTTCTCGACAAAGTTTGTAGCAAAGCTTCAAGCCAATAATATTAACAATAAGTCTAATATTAAAATAGTTGAATCCTATAGGCTTGGCAATAATAAGTTTATTGCCATAGTTAAGATTGGGATAAATTATTATGCTATAGCCTTGGGTAAAGAGGAAGTTACTCTGATTGATAAGCTTGATGAAGAAGGACTTAAGATAAATAATGAGGGTACTTCCGAAGGGGTTGACGGTTCTTCGGTGAAATTGGATTTCAAGGATGTACTGTCAAAAATTAAAAATAAAAAATCAAAAGATGATGAGGACGCAAAGTAGGTAGAGAGATGAGATTTAGAGGGCTTCGTAAGTTAATTATATTGATATTAATACCGATTGCTTTAGCTGTCTTTATTTCAGGAACAAATACATATGCTACCGGAGTTACCCCGGATACTGATCCGGAAGAGGGTGTGGAAAATGCTGTTACTGACGACGAAAATGACGGCTTTTCCGTTGGCTTAACGCTTGATTCAAATTCTGATGAGACAAGGCTTGCCGGAACACTCAGAATGCTTTTGGTAATTACGGTAATCTCAATAGCTCCATCAATATTAGTTATGCTGACATCGTTCACGAGAATAATTGTTGTCTTGCATTTTGTAAGAACGGCAGTCGGAACGCAATCGTCACCGCCTAATAATGTATTGATTGGGCTTTCGTTGTTTTTAACACTTTTTATAATGAGTCCTGTATTTGTTAAAATAAATGACGAGGCCATCAAGCCTTTATCTGCGCAGGAAATTACGCAGGAAGAGGCTGTTGATAAGGCGATTACTCCACTGAGGGAGTTTATGCTAAGACAGGTAAGACAGGAAGATTTAAGATTATTTATGGATATTGCCAGAATGGATACTGTGGATGATCCAAGTGAAATTCCGACAACTGTTATTATTCCGGCATTTATAATAAGCGAATTAAGGGCTGCATTTATAATCGGCTTTTTGATATATATACCTTTTATTATTATAGATATGGTTGTATCTTCAGTACTTATGTCGATGGGTATGATGATGCTTCCGCCGACAACCATATCCATGCCGTTTAAAATATTATTATTTATTATGGCAGATGGATGGAATCTTATAATTGGACAGCTTGTTCAATCTTTCCATTAAAAATGGAAAATTTGTTGCATGTATAGTGTTTTTACAAAGAAGGTGATTAGATGACAATCGGTGACGTAATTGATATTACAAGTCAGGCTATATGGCTAATAATTAAGTGTTCAGCACCTATGCTTTTAGCTTCTCTTGTTGTTGGTCTTATTGTCAGTATTTTTCAAACGGTTACATCCATACAGGAACAGACACTTACATTTGTTCCTAAGATATTAACGGTTTTTCTGGTGTTGATTTTAACCGGTAACTGGATTTTAAATAATATTGTTGCCTTTATTCATGAAATATACAGTAGATTTGGAGATTTTGTGGGGTAATACGGTATGGAATTTAAAATATCAACCTTAACCCTTGAAGCATTCCTTTTGGTACTGGTCAGAACAGGAGGCTTCATCGTTACAGCTCCGTTATTCAGCCATAAGAGCATAAATACAAGATTAAGAATATTAATTGCCGGATGTATAGCCATAACCTTATTTGCATCTGTTGATTTTCCGTTGCCGGAGTATGATACGGTTTTCGGATATACGGTTCTTGTTGTAAAGGAACTATTGATTGGTCTTTCGCTTGGATTTGTATCAAGTGTTGTAATGGCGATAATAGTAATGGCCGGCGAATTTATTGACCGGGAAATAGGCTTTTCCATGGCAACCACATTTGATCCTTCTATGGGAACCATGGTAACAATTACTGCGGAATTATATGATAAGATGCTTTATCTTATTATTCTTGTAACAAATCTTCATTTTTATATTTTAAGGGCACTTGCCCAATCATTCGATGTTGTACCTTTGGGTCATGTAAATATAAATTACGGATTTTTATTTACGGAGATTCTTTCGTTCATGGGCCAATACTTTAGTATAGGCTTCAGAATAGCGATGCCTATATTTTTGAGCACTATTATTTTAAATGTTATACTTGGCGTAATTTCAAAGAGCTCTCCGCAGATGAATATGTTTGCGATAGGTATGCAACTTAAGGTTTTGGGAGGACTATTGATGTTCTCGATAATCGTATTGTTTATACCTAATATTGCAAATTATCTGGTTGAAAAAATGAATGATGTAGTTATGACTGTTTTGGGAGGTTTGTAATTACATGCCTGAATATAAATATTTGCTTCGGTATAATCTTCAATTATTTGCAAATGATGATAAAACAGAAGAGCCTACGGCGAAGAAAATAGAGGATACCCGTAAAGAAGGTCAGGTTGCAAAAAGCACCGAGATTTCAAATGCTTTTGCTTTACTTTTTACATTTTTGACCATGAAGATTATGATAAGTTTTCTTTCGGGAAGACTTTTAGGTTCGTTTCATACATTTTGGAGGGAAATGCATGTATATTCTACGGGAGATTTTTCGACGAACGCGGCACATAAGATTTTTTCAAATGTTATTTTATATGTTGTGATATCAATATTGCCTTTTTTGTTGATTTTTATGTTTATCGGGTTTATGGTTCAAAGATTTCAGATAACATGGAAAGTAACTACAAAACCGCTTCAACCGAAATTTAACAAGATAAATCCCATAAACGGATTTAAGCGTATTTTTTCCGGAAGAGCACTTGTTAATCTTTTGGTTTCTCTTGTGAAGGTAATTGTTTTCGGTTTTATAAGCTATGGTGTAATTAAAGATAATTTAGGCGTTTTTACCAACGCATATGATAAAAGCATAGACGAAAATCTTGGTATTTTATTTGATCTTATAATTGAGCTGGGACTCAAAATATCTGCGGTTTATATCATAATTGCTTTTGCGGATCTGATGTATCAGAAGTGGAAGCATAAGCAGGATATAAAGATGACCAAGCAGGAAGTAAAGGATGAATATAAAAACCAGGAAGGAGATCCGAAGATAAAAGGTCAGCAAAAGCAAAGAATGATGCAGGCTTCCAGACGTCGTATGATGCAAAGTATTCCGGAAGCTGATGTCGTTATTACGAACCCGACGCATTTTGCCGTTGCTTTAAAGTATGACAATAATTCGGGTACAGCACCTGTTGTTGTAGCCAAGGGTGCCGATTATCTTGCTTATAAAATAAAAGACATTGCTATGGAAAATGATGTTGAAATAGTTGAAAACAAGCCTCTTGCCAGGATGCTTTATTCAAATGTTGAAATCGGAGATGAAATACCTCCGGAATTATATCAATCCGTAGCCGAAGTCCTCGCATATGTATATAAAATAAAAAATAAGCTGAATAATAAAGTCAGCTAGGATTAGCGGATAATAAAGCCGGATAATGAATCCGGTAATAATTTATAATAAACGGAAAGGAGTAAATAAAAGATGAAAAAAAATGATATGTTTCTTGGATTTTATTTACTTGCTGCCGTTATATTTTTTATCATACCGTTAAAGTCATGGATGTTGGATATTCTTATACTTTTCAATATATCCATGGCGCTTATCATAGTTTTTAATTGTTTGTTTGCAAAGGAAACTCTTGGTATGTCCGGATTCCCGACATTGCTTTTGTTTACAACCATTTTCAGAATATCGCTTAACGTATCCTCTACAAGACTTATCCTTTCTACAGGTAATCCGGGAAGGGTCGTTGAGGTTTTCGGTTCCTTCGTAGGAGGAGGAAATCTTATAATCGGTGCGATTATATTTATAGTTCTGATAATAGTTCAGATGATGATTATAAACAAAGGTACCGAAAGAGTTTCGGAGGTAACGGCAAGATTTACACTTGATGCCATGCCGGGTAAACAAATGGCTATAGATGCCGACCTTTCTTCCGGTGCAATTACCGATCAGGAGGCGATTGCCAGAAGAGAGAAGATACAGGCCGAATCCGCATTTTTCGGAGCTATGGACGGTGCTACCAAGTACGTTAAGGGTGATGCAACTGCCGGTCTTATAATTACGCTCATAAATATAGTAGGAGGTATTGCCCTTGGAATTACCATGCAGGGTATGTCTGCTACCGAGGCACTTCAAAGATATACCATATTAACCATAGGTGACGGACTTGTATCACAGATACCTTCAATGCTTATATCTCTTTCGACCGGTCTTTTGGTCACAAAAGCTTCTAAAGAAGAAAGTATCGGTGATACGCTTATAGGAGAGCTTTTCAGTATTCCGAAGGTTCTTTTGTTTGTTGGAGGAACCATGCTCGGACTTGGTCTTTTTACGCCTCTTAACTTTTTCTTTTGTGCAGCTTATGGTATACTGTTTATAGTTATTTCAAATGCTTTAAAGAATGCGGAGAAGAAGGCGGAAATAGAGGAAGAAGTCGAGGAAGAAGAGGTGCAGGCCGACGAAGTAAGACGACACGAGAATGTAAACTCACTTTTGCAGGTTGACCCTATTGAATTAGAGTTTGGTTATGGTATAATACCATTAGCGGATGTTAATCAGGGTGGTGATCTCTTAGACAGAGTTGTAATGATCAGAAGACAGATTGCACTTGAGCTTGGTGCGGTTGTTCCTATAATTCGTTTGAGAGATAATATACAGCTTAATCCTAATCAGTATATTATTAAAATAAAAGGTATTCAGGTCAGTGAAGGCGAAATATTATTCGACCATTATATGGCTATGAATCCGGGCTATGTTGAGGATGAGATAACAGGTATACCTACTCTGGAACCTGCTTTTCACTTGGAGGCAATGTGGATTACGGAATCTCAAAGAGAAAGAGCGGAGTCTCTTGGATATACAGTTGTTGATCCGCCTTCAATTATTGCGACACATCTTACCGAGGTTATTAAGCATCATCTTGATGAGCTTCTTACAAGACAGGATGTTCAAAACCTCATTGATAATATCAAAGAGTCAAATAAAACTCTTATTGATGAACTTGTTCCTAAGCTTTTGGGAGTCGGGGATATTCAGAAGGTTCTCCAAAACCTGTTAAAAGAGGGTATATCGATAAGAGACCTTGTTACGATATTTGAAACACTTGCGGATTATGCCGCAACCAGCAGAGATACGGATATACTTACCGAATACGTAAGGCAAAGTTTGAAACGTGCTATATCCAATAAGTATTTCGGTGATGAAAATATGACCGAAGTCATAACTCTTGATCCGAAGGTCGAGCAGATGATAATGGGTTCCATTAAACAAACTGAACAGGGTGCATATATTTCACTTGATCCTGCTGTTACAAAGAAGATACTTAATGCTACCGAAGCTGAAATACAAAAGCTTGAAAATAAAGGACTTAATCCTATTATAATCACTTCTCCTATTGTCAGAATGTACTTTAAGAAGATGACAAATGAGTATTTCAGCGATCTTGTGGTAATTTCATATAATGAAATAGATTCCGATATTGAACTTAAGTCAATAGGAGTGGTAACGATAGATGATAATTAAGAAATACAAAGCAGCAACTGAAAAAGAAGCAATTCTTATGGCCAGGGAGGAACTTGGCCCTGATGCTGTTGTCATGAATGTAAAAACGACTAAAAGAAAAGGTATAATGAAGCTTTTTAAAAAGAATACCGTTGAACTTACCGCTGCCATAGACGATAATGTTTCCGAGAAAAGCGTTGTTAAAGAAGGATATAGTGAAGAGGCAAAAAATGCGATAGAAGAAAAAATCAACAGCCTTGCACGACTCCTTGAACAGCAGATGAATGCCGGAAATGAAAAAAACACCGAAGAACCGAAAGATAAGGAAACAAGAGGTTTAAATTTTGATGCGGTTATTTCGGAAGCGGCATCGGATGTCAAAGGCGAAAAACAGACTCAAAATAATAAGGCGCCTGAAACTATCGCAAAAAATAAGATTGTAGAACTTATTTACAATCAGCTTTTGGAAAATGAAGTAAAAAAAGAAATTGCGGATGATATAATAGGCGAATCTGATGACGGCAATTCAAAGCTTCCTTTGGATAATATTCTTGCCAACGTATATCAGAGGATAGTACTTAAGCTTGGTGAGGTTAAGCCTTTGACAACAGGCGAAAACAAGCCTAAGATTGTATTTTTTGTAGGCAATACGGGTGTGGGAAAAACCACAACTATGGCCAAGCTTGCTTCAAAATTCAAACTTGAGGAAAAGCTTGATATTGCCATGCTCTCGATAGATACATACAGAATAGCTGCTATTGAGCAGATAAAAACTTATGCCAATATTTTAAATACACCTATGGAGGTTGTATATACTCCCGAGGACATAAAGAACTATGTGGAGAAATATAAGGATTGTGATTTGATCTTTGTCGATACGGCAGGTCATTCACACAGAAATGAAGAACAAAAGAAAAATCTCAAAGAGATGGTTGATGCGGTAGCAGATTATGAAACAGAGGTTTTTCTTGTGGTTAGTGCAGTCGTAAAATATAATGATTTGGTTGATATAGCAAAGACTTATGATAAGCTGTTTGATTATAAGCTTATCTTTACAAAGCTTGATGAAACAAGAGCATCGGGCTCAATACTTAATTTAAAGCTTGATATGAATAAGACGTTATCATATGCAACCTGGGGACAAAATGTTCCTGAGGATATCGGCGTTGTAAATCCGCAGATTGTTGCAAAGAGCTTGTTGGGAGGTGCCGGGGATGGATCAGGCTTCTAAATTAAGGCAGATGGTTCAGGAACATAACAATCCCTCAAATGCGAGAGTTATAGCTGTAACAAGCGGTAAGGGCGGAGTAGGAAAGACCAGTATTTCGGTTAATCTCGCTATAGAGCTTTCCGAAAAAGGGAAAAAGGTTGTAATATTTGATGCCGATTTCGGACTTGCAAATGTTGAGGTTATGTTGGGAATAAGACCTAAATACAATTTACTTGATTTAATTCATAATAATAAAACAATGGAAGAAATAATAACAACCGGACCCAAGGGTATCGGCTTTATATCCGGAGGTTCCGGAGTTTCGGAGCTTGCAGCTCTTGATGCTGACAGTATAAAGTTACTTATCTCGGAACTTGTGCGACTGGATAAGATGTATGATGTCGTAATCATAGATACCGGCGCGGGAATTACAGATGCTGTTATGGAATTTGTTATGGTAAGTCCCGAGGTGCTTTTGGTTGTTACACCTGAGCCGACATCGATAACCGATGCGTATTCGTTACTTAAGGTTCTCAGAAGAAATGAAAAATTTAATCCTATATACAAAACTATACGAGTAATAGCAAACCGTGTCGAAAATGACGCGGAGGGAGAAGAGATATTTGCCAAGATAAATGCCGTATCTTCAAAGTTTTTAAATACAAAGCTGGAATACTTAGGACCGATAATACAGGATAAAAATGCATCCAGAGCCATAATAGAGCAAAAACCGGTGGTTATGGCATATCCGACCACTTCATCTTCAAAATGCCTTTCTGTTTTGGCAGATAAACTTTCGGGTGAAGAGGCTGAAAAGCGTGACGAGGGAAATGAAGGAATAGCAAAAATATTTTTTGAATTTATAAAGGCAAGAAGAAAGAAAAAACAAAAATAATACTTATTTTAAGAGGAAAAATCTATGGGATTATCAATCGGAAATAAAATTGAATTAGTCAGGTTGGATCAGATCATAAGAAATGACAGTGTAAAAAAGGTATTCTCCAGTAAGATTTGTGATATTATGCCTAAAAATGTCCTTCAGATTTCTATGCCTATTTACGAAGGAAAAATAGTTCCTTTAAATGTGAATGATAAATATTCGGCATGTTTTTATACGGATAAGGGACTCCTTCAGACAAATGTAATCATATCATCAAGATATAGAAGCGGTAATCTCTTTTTCCTTGAGATTACTTTGCTTGGAAATCTGGAAAAGGTTCAAAGAAGAGAATTTTACAGATATAAATGTATATTAAACGGAAGAATGAGAATTGTTTCCGATGAAGAATATGATAATCCTGCTACATACGATTTATCAGACAAGGAACTGGTTTGGAGTGATTTGAAAATAATCGATATAAGCGGTGGCGGTCTTAAAATTGTTTCAAAGATGGGTCTTGAAAGAAACGAGATAGTCATGGTCGATTTTAAGATAACAATTTTGAATGTCGTACACAGCTTTAATTTGATGGCAAGGATATTAAGTAATAATTCAATTGCCGGACATAGCGGATTATATGAACAAAGACTTGAATTTTTGAAGATGGATCAGGAAAACAGGGATATAATAATAAAGTTTATATTTGAAAGTGAAAGACAAAACAGGGCAAAGGAATCGGGATTAAAATAATGAAAAAAATCTTGCTGGTAGATGACTCTGCACTTATGAGAAGAGTGTTATCTGGTATAATTAACACGACAAATGAATATACGGTTGCATATATTGCCAAAAACGGTGCAGAGGGACTTGAAATTATCGAATCTCATGATGACATTGTTGCTGTTGTTTGTGATGTAAATATGCCTGTGATGACGGGAATAGAACTGCTTTCTACATTGAGAAGAAAGAAGATAATGATTCCTCTTATTTTGCTTAGTACAAAAGACGAAGCAGCTTATACGATTGCGGCTCTTGAGTTGGGCGCGTTGGCTTTCCTTATAAAACCGACAGATATTTATAAGCAGGATAATGATGTTTTTGCATCAAAGCTTATAAGTGTTCTTAATTCTGCAAAGATTACCCGGACGGATGGACAATCATCAAAAACATCAGGTGATGATTATGATAAGAACAATCAGGTTAATGAAAATATACTTGCAAAACATGAAGCCATCAGAGAAAAAGGCAATGTAAACGTTCATACGGTTAACAAGGAACAGGTTGTTGCTAATACCAGCCTGCCGGCGTTTGACAAACTGATTAAAAAGCAGGTCGTTGAGAAAAAAACGGATGAAGTAAAGCCAAAGGTAGCAGTTAAGGAAAATCCTCCTGAGGCGAAAAATGATGCTTCTTCAAGAGCGACCAATAGTACTATAAATAATGTCAAAAAATCATCAGGTTCAAAAAAGCTTATTGCTTTGGTAAGCTCAACGGGTGGTCCCAAGGCTTTAAGAACCATGATTCCTATGCTGCCCGCAAACATTGATGCTCCGATTGTTATGGTTCAGCACATGCCTGCTAATTTTACCACGACACTTGCCGAACGACTCAATGAGCTTAGTGCTGTTGAAGTCAGTGAGGTAGCAGGTGGAGAGTATATAAAAAAAGGACATGTTTATCTGGCAAGAGGAGGAATGCATTTAAGGGTTGAAAAGGATTCGAACGGACATTTCCTGGTACTTGATGATTCACCTCCTGTGGTAGGATTAAAGCCGTGCGGCAATTTGATGTATGACAGTCTTGTTAATTGCGGTTATGATGATATAACCTGTGTTGTTTTAACCGGAATGGGTGCTGACGGAACCAATGGCATAATTAATCTTGCTAAACACAAGAATATATATGTAATTGCACAGGATGAAGCATCTTCAACTGTATATGGTATGCCGCGGGCGATATACGAAAAGGGTATGTGCGATGTGGTATGTGATATAAATGATGTAGCAAAAGAGATTGTAAAGAAAGTAGGGGTGCGATAATGGATTTAAGCCAATATCTTGAGATTTTTATCGATGAAACAAAGGAGCATATACAGACCTTGAATGATCAGGTTCTCATATTGGAGGCCGAGCCTGATAACATTGATACTGTAAATGAAATATTCCGTGCTGCTCACTCATTAAAGGGTATGGCAGGAACAATGGGCTTTAAGAGAATGCAAAGACTTACGCATGATATGGAAAATGTTTTCTCTGAAGTAAGAAACGGAAAAATAAATGTCAATCCTGATATTGTTGATGTTGTTTTTAAGTGTCTTGATTGTATTGAAGGTTATCTTTCAAATATTGTTGAGTCAGGAGACGAAGGAACAGAAGACAATGAAGATGTTATCAAAGTGTTGAATGATGTTCTTGCACAGTCCGAATCCGTTGGTTCTGCACCGGAGCCGGAAGCAAAGCAGGATACGAAAGCAGATGCAGCTGAGGATAAAAGCACTTCAAAATCCGATGCTTCCGATGAAAAGAAGAAATATCTTCAGATTCCGATTGCCGATTATGAAAAGAATGCGATGCAGGATGCCAAAGACAAGGGAATGCATGTATATGCAACTACTGTATATATTCAGGAATCATGTTTGCTTAAGGCGGCAAGAGCATTCCTTGTGTTTAAGGGACTTGAAAACAAGGGTGAGATAATTAAATCCGTTCCGAGTGTTCAGGATATTGAAGATGAGAAATTCGATTTCGATTTTTCAATGTTTATCATTTCAGAAAAATCCCTTGAGGAGATAAAAAAAGTTATAGAAAATGTTTCCGAGATTGAGGAAGCTGTTATAGAAGAATTTGAAATTCCTTCTGTAGTTGAGGACACAACTCCAAAGGAAGAAGATGTTTCCGAGAAGAAAGAGTCAAAAGAACAAAAATCAGAGAAGAAGGATGACAAGAAGGCTGCCGCAAAGACAGGTAAGCCGGTTGTTAACCGTTCCGTTAGAGTTGATATCGAAAAACTCGATGATCTTATGAACCTCGTTTCTGAGCTTATAATTGCAAAGAATGGTCTTGTTTCGGTAACAGGAGCAATGGCAGGTTCGGATCAGTCATTTAATGAGCAGATCGAATATCTTGAGAGAATTACCACAAATCTTCATGAATCGGTTATGAAGGTTCGAATGGTACCTATCGAAAGTGTTGTAAACAGATTCCCGAGAATGATAAGAGACCTTTCCAAGAAGCTTAACAAAGAGATGGAGCTTATCATGACAGGTGAAGATACAGAACTTGACAGAACTGTTATAGATGAAATCGGAGATCCTTTGATGCATATGTTGAGAAATTCAGCTGATCATGGTCTCGAGGATACTATAGACAGATTGAAGCTTGGAAAACCAAAGGTTGGTACCATCAGACTTGATGCATATCAGGACGGTAATAATGTTACCATTGAGGTTTCTGATGACGGTGCCGGAATAGATGTTGAGAAAATCAAGGCAAAGGCAATCGAAAAAGGTGCAATCACAGAAGAACAGGCAGAATTTATGTCTGATAAAGAAGCTATTGATTTGTTATTTATGCCATCTTTCTCAACTGCTGAAAAAATAACCGACGTATCGGGACGTGGCGTTGGTTTGGATGTTGTTAAAAATAAAATTGAGGGCTTGGGCGGTGATGTTGAAGTATCAACAAAGCTTGGCGAAGGAACAACATTTATTGTAAGACTTCCGCTTACTCTTGCTATTATTCAGGCTCTCATGGTTGATATTTCGGGTGAGAAATATGCACTTCCTCTTAATTCGATTGTTACGGTAGAAGAGATACCTTCAGATGAGATTAAGTATGTACATACAAAAGAAGTAATCAATCTAAGAGGTACTGTTATTCCTATTGTAAGACTTAATGAAGTTCTTGATCTGGAACCTGTTGAGTCGGATTCCGAACTTGATGATGATGACAGTCTTATTGTTGTTATTGTTAAGAAGGGTGATAAGCAGGCCGGACTTGTTATAGACAACCTTCTCGGTCAGCAGGAAATCGTTATCAAGCCGTTAGGTAAGTTTATCAGAGTACCAAAGATGATAAGCGGTGCAACTATTCTCGGTAACGGCGAGGTTGCATTGATAATTGATTCAAATACATTAGTGTAGTGGAGGTGCAATATGGATAACAACGTTAATAATGAATTAAAGCAATATATTATATTAAGATTTGACAGTGAACAATACGGAATAGATATATCATACATAGATAATATTGTAAGGCTTATGCCGATAACAAGAGTACCGCATACACAGCCTTACTTCCTCGGAGTTATCAATCTTCGTGGAGTGATTATCCCTGTTATGAGTATGAGAGAAAAGTTTGACTTGCCGTTTAAGGAAAATACCGGAGCATCCAGAATACTTATAATTAAGTATGAGGGCGCCAATATCGGAATTCTTGTTGATGAGGTTAAGGAAGTTGTTACTCTTAAGGACGAAGATATAGAAAAGGTAACTTCCGATGATGTTGAAGCAAGAGCTTATGTAACCGGCGTAGGCAAATATAACGACACACTTATTTCTATATTGAATATTCCGGCGTTAATTGCTGATATCGAGAATGAATAGGAGATAAAAGTATGGATATTACAGGATCTGACCTTACAGAAGCAGCTCGTGACATACTTACTGAGCTTGGAAATATCGGTGCGGGAAATGCCGCAACATCTTTGTCGGTTATGCTTGATTCAAAAATCAAAATGAGCATACCCGAAGTTAAAGTGTGCGATTTTGACGGTCTCGAAAATCTGGTCGGAAATCCTGAAGAAATTGTTGCCAGTGTATTTAGTATAATCAGCGGAGGATTTGATGCGATAATTGCATTTCTTCTTACCGTTGATGACGCTAAGAAGTTTGTAAAGCTTGCATTAAAGGATGATACGTTGTGGAACTCGGATATGGGTATTTCTGCAATAAATGAAATATCCAATATTCTCATTGGTTCTTATGCGGCTGCACTTGAAACACTTACCGAAACAAAAATAAGATATTCTTTACCTGAGGCCTGTATAGATATGGCCGGAGCTGTATTAAGCGTGCCTTGTATCGAATATTGTCAGATGAGCGATAAGTCGTTGATTATAAGCTCTGATCTTATAGTCGGTGATTATAAGATTGACGGACATCTGTTTTTGATATCATATTCGAATTCGTATGATATTCTGCTTCAAAAGCTTGGAATTGGAGGCACGAATGAGTAATATGATAAAAGTCGGGATAGCCGATATGAAAATCTGTCAGGTACCTGATAAGATTACGACTATTGGCTTGGGTTCATGTGTTGGAGTTGCAATGTATGACGGGATAACCGGCATAGCGGGACTTTTGCATATTATGCTTCCCGACAGTACTAAGATAGCCAATAATTCAAACAAGTTAAAGTTTGCCGATACAGGTATAGAAATTATGCTTGAGCAGCTTTTGAAAGCCGGCGTAAAGCGGTCAATACTCAAGGCAAAGATAGCCGGCGGTGCCACGATGTTTAATTATCTTTTAAAATCAAGCATAGGCAATATAGGAGATAATAACGTAGCAGCCGTTAAAAATAAGTTGGCTGAATTAAATATTCCCATACTTGCCGAGGATGTCGGAAAAAATTTCGGTCGCACTGTAATATTTGATCCGGAAACATACGAATTTACGATTGTTAAGGCAGGTTCGGAACGTTATTCTATTTGACCAGAGGTGTATAAGATTTGGACTTTAAGACAAAATGTAAGAACGCCAGGGCGATTATCGTTTTGACGGCAACATTCATAGCGATGTTGCTCAATATAAAATATAAAAGAGAAATTATTGATTCATTAATAATACTTATTATAGTTTTAATTGTTTTTTATATTATCGCCACCATTGCAATAAAGCTTATCGATTTGATAAGGAAAATGGAGTCGCCTACGGATATAAGTACCGACAGTAAGACGAACGGCGAAGAAGATAAAAACAACGAAAATACGGAGAAAGAGGAAGCAAAGTAACTGTTAAAAGGGGTGTAACATGGCTGTGCTTGACAACAAAGAGAGACTTTGGATTGAGTATAATCATTCCAGGTCTGCTGTAATACGTGAACAGATTATAATTGAATATGTTCCATTGGTTAAGGTCGTAGCCGGAAGATTGAATATATATCTTGGTTCCAATGTTGAATATGATGACCTGGTAAGTTATGGGATTTTTGGTCTTATTGATGCAATCGATAAATTTGATTACGGAAAAGGCATTAAATTTGAAACCTATGCAAGCTTAAGAATCAGAGGTTCGATACTTGATCAGATAAGAAAGCTTGATTGGATTCCGCGTTCGGTAAGACAAAAACAAAAGGCTATCGATTCGGCTGTTAAGAATCTTGAAAAAGAGGTAGGACCGAATTATTCCGATAGTGATATGGCTAAGGAATTGGGAATAACGGAAGATGAGTATCTAAATTGGATTTCATTAACCAATATATCCAACATCTCATCTATAGAGGATTTTCTTGACCAGGGCAATGAAGTTAAGTCTTCCGTCAACAGAAGCTATGCACGAATCGAGCCTGAAAGAGTCGTTGAAGAAAGCGAGCTTAAGGATAAGCTTGAGGAGGCTCTTGAGATACTTACGGAAAAGGAAAAGAAGGTCGTTTTATTATATTATTATGAAGATTTAACTCTGAAGGAGATAAGCAGAGTTATGGAGGTTTCCGAGTCGAGAGTTTCGCAGCTTCATTCAAAAGCATTAAAGAAGCTTAAAGCAGGTCTCGGAGATGATTTCCAGGTATTTATGGGTTAGACATTATTTATTTTTACTGATTATTTAAGGTTTCTGTTTAGGGCTTCGTCGTCGACAGCGCCGATACTTGATTCTGGGGGATATTATATGAAATATAAAAATTCTTTTTTCAAAGTAAATATCAAAGATGACGGAACATATGTCACAATCTATCCTGCAATAAATGACGGAAAAAAGCTTGAATATAAAGAGGTATTAAATTTCCTTGAGCAAAAGGGCATTGTAATTAATGATAAGATGGCTCTTAAAAATGATATCGAAAACATGGGAAGCGAGATACTTGAAAAAAAGCTTTGTGATTTAAAGATAAGCCCGTTTAATGAAAGTGCAATTGTTACGGTGTCTCCCGACAAGCTTGTTGCATATATCAGATTTTATCCGCCTTCATCCGGCGGAAAAGAGATGGATAAAAGAGAAATTCTTCTTGAGCTTGCCAATGAGAAGATAGTTTACGGTATTTCCGAAAAGGTAATAGACGTATTTACGATGGCAAGACAATATTGTTTAAATATTCCCGTTGCAAAAGGCGATAAGCCTGTTATGGCAACGGATACGGTTATAGAATATTTTTTCAGCACATCGCCTATGGCAAAGCCGAAGCTTAATGAAGACGGAAGTGTTGATTATCATGATCTTAGCATATTTACACCTGTTAAGGAAGGCGAATTGCTTGCCAGACTTACACCGCATGATATGGGTAAGCCCGGAAAGGATGTTTACGGAAAAGCAATTTTGCAAAATAAGCCTAAGATAAAGAAGCTTAAGCATGGAAGAAATATCAGAACATCCGAAGACGGAAATGAATTATACAGTGAAGTAAGTGGAAATGTAACACTTACCAACGGAACGATTTTTGTATCTGATACCTTCAGCGTGGCTGCTGATGTAGATGCATCAACAGGCGATATTGAGTATGACGGAAATGTTGTAATTGCCGGAACCGTTAAAACCGGTTTTTCCGTTAAAGCAAGCGGTGATATTCAGGTTAACGGTGTTGTAGAAGCAGCAAATCTTACAGCCGGCGGAAATATTATGATTAAAGGCGGCGTTCAGGGTATGAGCAAGGGTAAGATAAAAGCTGACGGAAATGTATATGCTCAATTCTTTGAAAGCGCAATTGTAGATGCCGGCGGTGATATATTTGCAGGCTCGATACTTCACAGTAATATAAAATGCGGCGATAAAATAATTGTAAGCGGACGAAAGGGATTTATTGTCGGCGGAGATATTGCCTGCAAGACATATATTGAGGTTAACAGTATCGGTAACCGTATGGAAACACAGACAAATATAAAGGTTGGAGTAAATCCTCAGCTTTATGATGATATGAAGGTGCTTATAAAGAGCGTTAACGAGCTTAATGAAAAGATAACCGAGATATCTTCATATTTAAATGTTTATAAGGAAAAGCTTAAGAAAGGTTCAAAGCTTAGTCCTGAAAATCTAAAGCAGATTAAATCATATAATGCGAATCTTGAAGAACTCATTTCGGAAAGAAATGAAAAAAACGAGAAGCTTACTGTTATAAGAGCTGAATTTAACGAAGGCAGAAGGGGTAAAGTAAAGGTACTTGGTAATGTATACCGTGGTGTTGTAATTTCCATTGCAGGTATGAACAGGGTGATTCAGGATAAGGAAACACATAATCTTTATCTTATAAATAATGGAGAATTGACAACAGCAGCTTTTTAAATTGGAAAGGGTGATTTTATGATAGCACCGATTATTGCGGCTCAGTCTTCGGCACCTATTGCGGCCATTCAGCAAAATACGGAAGGTCAAAGCGTACTTAATACTTTGCATGCCGAATCAGAGGTGAAAAAAGAAGAACAGCAGATAAAAGAGACTGTTGTAAAAAAAGATGAGGCCGTATTCTATGAGCAGAATCATGATGCAAAGGAAGAAGGCAAAAATAAATATTCCAATATTTACAGCAAGAAAAAGAAAAAGGAAAACAAAGAACAATCAAAATCCGAAACGGAGATTAACCGTATAAATTTTGATATTAAAATTTGATAAATAAAATACAAATGATATCATTTCATTGATATCATTTTGTATGTAAAAATGAAAAAGCGAAATGGAGAAACGTTAAAACTATGTCGGGAGCAGTTATATTACTTATAATATTAGGATTGGTATTGATATTTGGAAGCTTTTTATTTGTTGAAAAATCAAAGGATGAAGAGGGCGAAAGCATTATAAAGATTCCGGAGAAACTTACGGATGAGCAGAAGGAAAAGATAAACAAGCTTATAAATGATTATATGGATGAACATATAGATGATAAGCTTTCGGATGTCGAAGCAAAGTTTTCGGAAATTGTAAATCAAAAAACACTTGCACTCGGAGATTATGCAGTATCCGTAAATGAAGAGATAGAAAGAAATCACAGTGAAGCATTATTCCTTTACAGCATGCTTTCGGATAAGCAAAAGGAAATCATGACAACTGCTTCAATGGTTGATGATTACAAAAAAGAAATAAATGATTTGATTAATGAAAATAAGGCCATAAAAAAAGACAAAAGAGAAGAAAAGCTTGCGATAGAGCTTGAAGAAATGCAACAGGAAGAAATAAACATAGAAGAAAATGAAGAAGAAGTTAAATCCCTTGATGCCAATAAAGATATAATTCTTGAAATGCATAAGTCGGGACTTAGCATTTTGGAAATTGCCAAGAATCTGGGACTTGGAGTCGGCGAGGTAAAGCTTATAGTAGATTTATATCAGGGAGCTAAGAAATGAAGTTAAAATATTTTATGCGCGGACTGGGCATAGGCATTATATTCGGTGCGATAGTTATGCTTGCTGCAGCTGCGGGAAAAACGGATAAAGAAAAATTAAGTAATGAAGAAATAATAAAAAGGGCAGAAAAACTCGGAATGGTAATGGCAACGGATACGGATGCCGATGCAAAAACAGTTGAAGAGGTCATAAGCACCACCGAAAAAACAACAGAGGCAACCGAAACGGAAGAGAAAACCGAAGTAAGCACCGAGGAAACAACTACCGAGGAAATAACTACCGAGGAAATAACTACTACAGAGGCACAAACGACAGAAGAAAAGAAGACAACAGAATCAACTACCGAGTCAAAAAAAGAAAAAAACACGGAAGACTCGCATAATACCTATACGGAAGCAACGATTACCGTAACAGGCGGTATGGAGTCGACAGAAGTTGCAGCGATGCTTGAAAAGGCTGAAATTATAAAGGATGCAGAGGACTTTGACAATTATCTTGTTACACAGGGTATTTCCAATAAGATCCAGATAAATACCTTTAAGCTTAACAGCAATATGACATATGAAGAGATAGCCAAAATTATAACAACACCAAAAAATGACTGATGATAAGTTTATGGAGTCGAAAATTTGGATAATACGAAAAATGCATGGCGTTGAAAAACATATGTAATATGTAAAATGCATGGCGTTGAAAAACATATGTAATATGTAAAATGCATGGCGTTGAAAAACATATGTAATATATAAAATGCATGGCGTTGAAAAACAAAGGAAAATAAAGAAAAAAGTGCTTGCCTGCACTTTTTTTTTGTGTTATAATGCTCTTTGTGTCGGTCTGACACGGAAAATATTAAACATGTGAGCGGATAAACGGATTGGTGCCACGTGACGCTGTGGTTTCCGCGGATAAGGATTTGAAACTCACAGAAGGTATAACCAAGGAGGTATATTATGAGCGTTATTTCAATGAAGCAGTTACTCGAGGCAGGTGTTCA
>DFDU01000121.1 GCA_002369325.1 Lachnospiraceae bacterium UBA3820 | reverse complement strand
GTCGACTTCCTTTGTATATCTGTCTCCGAAATAAAGTCCGCCTGTAAGCTCACGCATTATCATCATATCAAAGCCTCTTTCAGCAACGCTTTCCTTTAAAGGACATGCTTCTTTAAGCTCAGGATAAAGATATGCAGGACGAAGATTTGCGAAAAGTCCGAGTTCCTTACGTATTTTTAAAAGTCCCGCTTCCGGTCTTTTATTTGGAGGAAGCTTATACCAAGGTGATGTCTGTGTATTTCCGCCTATTGAACCAAGCAATACCGCATCCTTTGTTTTAGCGATCGCAACGGTTTCATCGGTAAGAGGATCACCGTATTTATCTATCGAACAGCCACCCATAAGAAGCTGCTCATAGTTAAATGTATGACCGTATTTTTTTCCAACGGCATCCAGCACCTTCATAGCCTCGCTGACTACCTCGGGACCGATTCCGTCACCTTTAATAACCGCAATATTACAATTCATGTTTTTCTCCTTCCCGACTTACAGCTTCTTACCTGAAAGTTTTTCATATCCTTCGAGGTAAATTGCGATGGTCTTGTCTACTATATCCTGAGGAAGTGTCCAATTGTGACCTGGATTGTTCTTTAACCAGTCACGTGCAAACTGCTTATCAAATGAAGGCTGTGAATGACCCGGCTCGTATACATCTGCAGGCCAGAATCTTGAGCTGTCAGGTGTAAGCATCTCATCACCGAGAACGATATTTCCGTTTTCATCAAGTCCGAACTCAAACTTGGTATCTGCTATTATAATTCCCTTTGTAAGAGCATAATCCGCACATTTTTTATAGAGGGCTATTGTATAATCTCTTAATTTTGCAGCATATTCCTCTCCCTTTCCCGGGAAGAATTTTTCAAGATGCTCTATACTCTGCTCATATGAAATATTCTCATCATGATCGCCTATCTCTGCCTTTGTAGAAGGTGTATAAATCGGTTCAGGAAGCTTATCTGATTCGACAAGTCCCTCCGGAAGCTTGATTCCGCAAACAGTTCCGTTTTTCTTATAGCTTTCCCAGCCGCTTCCCGTAATGTATCCGCGAACAATACATTCGATAGGAAGCATCTCAAGCTTCTTACACATCATTGAATTTCCGTCAAACTGAGGCTGTCTGAAAAACTCAGGCATATCATTTACATCAACTGAAATCATATGATTTGGAATTATATCCTCTGTCATATCAAACCAAAGCTTTGACATTTGGGTTAATACAGTACCTTTTTTTGTTACCGTATTATTTAAGATAACGTCAAAACAGCTGATTCTGTCTGTTGCAACCATGATAAGATTGTCTCCGTTATCGTAGATCTCTCTTACCTTTCCTTCTTTAACAGGTTTAAATTCTTTCATTTTTTCTTCCTCCTTACGGATTTTACAGTACAGAAATTAATTCATCGCAAGCACGCTCTCGCTACTCTCACACGCAACGGTACTAAACTCACAAGCTCGTTAAGTACCGGCGTGTTCAAAGTACCTGCTTATGAATTATTTCTATACTTTCAAATCCTGTTTAATATTTATAAGCAAAAATCAAATAATTATATATCAATTTTTTGAGTTTATTCTTGCTATAAGGCCGCCGCTTTTTATAATTTCCTGCATAAACGGAGGAAAAGCCTGACCCTTAAATTCCAATCCTTTTGTTAAATCATATATCATACCTGAATCAAAATCGATTTCCACTTCATCATTTGCCTCTATGGCCTTTGCAGCCTCAGGACACTCGATAATCGGAAGTCCGATATTGATTGCGTTTCTGTAAAATATTCTTGCAAATGTTTCTGCTATAACACAGCTGATACCCGAAGCCTTTATTGCTATTGGTGCATGCTCTCTGGACGAACCGCAACCGAAGTTCTTATTTGCAACCATTATATCTCCCGGCTTAACTCTTTTTACAAAATCCTTGTCTATATCTTCCATACAATTCTTTGCAAGCTCGGCAGGATCCGATGAATTAAGATATCTTGCAGGGATTATAACATCTGTATCTACATTGTCACCGTATTTATGTACTGTTCCTTTTGCTCTCATAAACCTAACCTCCTATAATCCTAATTCACATGGACAGCTGATCTTTCCGGTTATAGCCGAAGCCGCTGCAACTGCAGGACTTGCAAGATATACCTCTGAATCAACATGACCCATTCTTCCTACAAAGTTACGGTTGGTAGTCGAAACTGCCTTTTCGCCGGCTGCCATAACTCCCATGTGTCCGCCCAAACAAGGACCGCAGGTTGGTGTGGATACAATTGCACCGGCCTTTATAAATGTTTCGGTAAGACCTTCCTCTATCATTTGAAGGTATACATCCTGTGTTCCCGGAATAACTATTACTCTTACACCATCTGCAGCATGCTTACCCTTCATAATCTCAGCCGCAATTCTCATATCAGAAATACGTCCGTTTGTACATGAACCGATTACAACCTGATCTATCTTTATATCTCCAACCTCATCGATTGTCTTTGTATTTTCAGGAAGATGAGGGAAGGCTACAGTCGGCTTAAGTGTCGACAAATCAATTGTATATTCCTCATCATATTCTGCATCAGCATCAGCCTCATATCTGGTATAAGCTTTTGTTGAATGCTCTTTCATATATTCCTCTGTAAGCTCATCCACAGGGAAGATACCGTTTTTAGCGCCTGCCTCTATTGCCATATTTGCAATAGTAAATCTGTCATCCATGGTAAGATTCTTAATTCCCTCACCGACAAATTCCATTGAACGATATAATGCACCGTCAACTCCTATCATACCAATTATGTGAAGAATAACATCCTTACCGCTAACCCATTTAGCCTTTTCTCCGACAATATTGAACTTAATCGCCGAAGGAACCTTAAACCATGCCTTACCCGTAACCATTCCGGCAGCCATATCAGTACTTCCGACACCTGTTGAAAATGCTCCGAGAGCACCGTATGTACATGTATGCGAATCGGCACCGATACAGGTTTCTCCTGCAACTATAAGTCCTTTTTCAGGTAAGAGTGCATGTTCAATACCCATCGCTCCTACGTCAAAGAAATTAGTAATATCATAGTCCTTAGAGAACTCTCTGACACATTTGCAATGCTCCGCACTCTTTATATCCTTATTTGGTGTGAAGTGATCCATGACAAGTGCAACCTTCTCCTTGTCAAAAACCTGCTTCTTGTTAAATTTTTCCATCTCATGAATAGCAACCGGTGCAGTAACGTCATTGGCAAGAACCAAATCCAAATCAGCCTCAATAAGCTGACCTGCACTTACACTTTCAAGTCCCGCATGAGCTGCAAGAATTTTTTGTGTCATAGTCATACCCATATCAGATTCCTCCTTTTTATTCATTACTTATAAATTTAAGAAACTGTTTGATATTTTAACATAGTAAATTTAAATTTACTAATGAATAATTTTGATAGTTATTATAACTTGAAGTTATATCACTTATATATTATAATAAAAAAATGTTATGTATTATTTTTTATTATAACCGGTTATTTTTAAGGAGAGGTTTTGTATGTACGAGAATCTAAATAATTATAAAGTATTTTATAATGTCGCAAAGTATAAAAGCTTAAGCAAGGCTGCCGAAAAGCTTTATATAAGTCAGCCTGCCATAAGCAAATCCATTTCAAAGCTTGAGGAAGGACTCGAAATCAAGCTTTTTGACAGAACCTCAAAAGGAGTAATGCTTACTGAAGAAGGTGAGATTTTATATAACCATATCGAGAAAGCATTTGAAAGCATTATAAAAGGTGAAGACGAAATTAAAAAAATAGGCGAACTCGGTATAGGTCAGCTTAGAATCGGCGTAAGCACTTCCCTGTGTAAACATATTTTACTGGATTATCTTAAAGGCTTTATTACAATGAATCCTCACATCAAGGTTATTATTGACTGCCACTCCACCATAAACACCATAAAGCTTTTACAGGAAGAAAAAATTGATATAGGTCTTATTTGCGAGACTGATATACCTAAAGGATACAAATACAAAAAACTTAAAGATATTCATGATATATTTGTCGCATCGGATAATTATATAGATAATCTTCATCTTAGAGAACGCGAAAATGATGATTCCGATTCATCAAACGATACATATTTCTTTGCCGGGAATCTCACTTCATTTCTTTCCGACAAAAAAACGACATATGATTATAAGCTTTCAAGCAAGGAAATATTGGAAAAATCCAACCTTATGCTTCTTGAGCAAAACAATATAACCAGAACTCATATCGACCGGTATCTTGCCGGTGAAGACATACATCCTAATCAGATTCTGGAAATAAATAATATGGATCTTCTTATCGATTTTGCCGCCATAGGTATGGGTGTTGCAAGTATTGTTCGCGAATTTGCAACGGAATATCTTGAAAGCGGTCAGATAATCGAGCTTCCGCTTGAAAAAGAAGTCAAAAAAAGAACCGTCGGCTTCATCTATCCCGAAGGAAAAATTAAGCAAACGGCTCTGGAAAAATTTCTCAATTATTGTAAGTAAGATTATTTAAAAACTGAGTTATTTCCGTATTGTTATATTTTATCATTGTCAGTATGTCACGATTTTACAGTCTTTTTTCCTATCGGAAGCTCGGCAAGTATGATTGCCGCAAACATAATTGCACATCCGATTATCTCATCGGTCGATAGCTTCTGCCCCAGGATAAGAAATCCCGAAATTGCCGACACAACGGACTCAAGGCTCATAATAAGGGACGCAACAGTCGGATTGACATCTTTTTGTCCGATTATTTGTAACGTATATGCTACTCCGCATGCCATAATACCCGAATATAACATGGCAGGTGTTGCCTTTAAAATCATATCCATATCAGGAAACCTGTTATATACGCAGCCGTCAAGCGGATATACAAAGAATACACTCAATACTGCTGCCATATAAAACTGGGTACTTGATACCACAATTCCGTTTACGCCTTTTTTATTTGCATTGTCAATGATAATTATATGGAAAGAGAATACAAGCGCACAACAAAGCAATTGTATATCCGATATTTCAAACTCATATACTCCCCCTCGACCTATGCAAAGGAAGTATAATCCGAGCAAAGCAAGCAAAACGCAAAACCATATGATAGGCGAAGTCTTTTTCTTCAAAAAAATCCCAACTATCGGAACCAGAACTATATACAACGCTGTTATAAAGCCCGCCTTTCCCGCCGAAGCATGAAGCATGGCCATCTGCTGAAAATTAGATGCTATAAAAAGAATCGAACCGCAAATCAATCCATATTTTATGGAAAGCTTTATATTTCTATCATTTTCTTTTTTAATATCCTCTTTTGAGTATCCTTCGTTTAATCTGTTTTTATTATTTATATTGACGGATATCAATATAACAGGAAGAAGAACCGTCCCGCCAATTATGTATCTTATTACGCTAAATGTAAACGGTCCTATATATTCCATTCCGGCCGATTGGGCAACAAATGATGTTCCCCAGATTATTGCCGTAATAAAAAGCAAGCATGAATTACGAAGTGAATTATCCTTTTTAGCCATTTTATTTATCCTTATCCGGTTATTTTATTAAAATCCTTTATACAAAAAGTCCACATGTATTTATAATAAAATATTTCACTGATGTCAACTTTATTTTAAAACAACAATTATGATTTTTTTCAATAACCGCATCGCACTCTTATCAAGATTTTCCCCTTTATGCCTCATAGAATAAAAGTAAAGAGCGTACCGCATAAACGATACGCTCCATTTAAAGCATTTCTTTAATTATTTGATTATTTTCTTAAGAAGCTCTGACGTCTTTTTCCCAGTATAATCATATATATTATTCCAAGCAATGAGAATAACATCATCATTGAAACCGGTTTTATCGGTGTCTCATCTCCGGTCTTTACAGAAGGAGGTGTATTTTCCTTTGGTGGAATAACTGTTGTTGACTTTGCTTCGTCCTTCATAACAACTGCAATAACATCTGCTCCTGCCGCTCCTGCCTTTTCATTAATTGTAAATTCAATCGGTTCGGCAATCTCATATCCTGATGGTGCCTCAACCTCTACAAGCTTATATGACTCACCTGCTGTAAATGTACCGTCAACGATATAAGCATCTGTTGTAGAAGTCCAAGAAATTACATCGTTTCCGGTACTGTCAACAACCTTAAGTTTAGCTCCTGCAAGATTATTTCCATTCATATCCTGTTTAGTAAAGCTGACCTTAATCTGAGGTTCAAG
The DNA here is from genome assembly GCA_002369325.1 of Lachnospiraceae bacterium UBA3820. GTDB lineage: Bacteria > Bacillota > Clostridia > Lachnospirales > Lachnospiraceae > Coprococcus_C. The sequence continues at coordinate 32,909 of DFDU01000121.1, read as the reverse complement.
CCATGTAATCTCTCCGGTTTCACTAAGAACAATTGTACCATTTCCGTCGCTAACCTTATCAATTACAACATTACCATTTTCATCAGTCTTAAAGCTTATGGTTACCGGTTGTTCCGATACATAGAAACCATTTGGTGCCGCAAGCTCCTGAACAGTATATTCGACTCCCGTAAGAACACCTTTAAATCTAAGTATACCATCCTTATCTGTTACTGACTCAGCAATCTTAACAAGCTGACCTGCTTCATCCGTTCCTGAACCGGTATCGGTTCCATTTCCTGAAGATTTTCTGAATAATCCATAGGTAGAACCTGGAAGCTTATCATTTCTGTTACTAAGATTTACTTTTACCATCTGTAAGTTGGTACGTGGAACGTCATTGGTAATAATATTTCCTTCCACCGTCTTACCTGAAGCATCCTTAAGACCATCATTTGAGCCATCAGCGTTAATCTTTATTGTGTATACCGATTCATCAAGTATATAACCTTTTATAGTCTGCGTTTCCTTAAGCTCATATGTTCCGGGCTGCAATCCTGTAAATGCTGCAATTCCATCTTTATCAGTTTCCTTAGTCTGACCAAAGGTCGCATCATCCTTCTTAGCAAGTGTAAACTTGACTCCTTCAAGAGGAATGGTTGCATTTGCTCCATCTGAGCAAAGTTCGTTATAATAACCCTTCTTATTAACCGCAAATGCACCAAGCGGAGCATCTTCAACAAGGAGAACCCCTTCATTTGAAACAGTTGTTGTAGTTGCCGTTCCGTCTAAACTTCCGTCTTTGTTAAGCTTAAATACTGTATCGGTAGTAAGCTGATATCCGTCCGGAGCTACAGTTTCGCGAAGAGTATAAGTAACGCCTGTCTTAAGACCAACTATCTCTTTTGGTGTAGAGGTCGATGTCCATTCAAGCTTATCTCCGTTTTCGTCTGTTACAACATTTCCATCCTTGTCAAGAATCTGGATAGTTGCTCCAGGAAGTTCCTTTTCATTGGTTATATCAACCTTTGAAATCTTAACGCTGGTCTTTTTGTCATAAATCTTAATCGTACCATTGGAGAAAACCGCTTCACCTAATCCGGCAGGTGTTACAACCACGTTATTATCAGTATCTATTATAAATGTAATATCCTTAACCGTTGCATAACCTTCCGGTGAACTTACCTCGTGAAGCTTATAGCTAACTCCGGACTTGAGGCCTGTAATAGTCTTAATTGTACCATCCGTAGTCCACTCTTCTTTTACCGTATTACCCTCAATAAGCTGTAATCTTGCATTTCCCAAAGCAGTATCCGTGCCGAATACAAGTTTTGAAATCTTAATGCTTCTGTCTTCACTATAGTTATTTTTAAGCGTAACAGTCTGAGTGGTATTTGAGGTAAATGTAACACTACCGCTTGTGGTACTGGTTCCTGCATTAAATATATAATTTTCAATGTCTATACTTCCTGTTTTTTCAGAAACAGCATATTCTCCAAACGGAAGATTTTTAATTTTAAGTACTTCACCGTTTTTTATAACCGGCACTGCATTTCCTGTAGGTCTTTCGTCAACAAGCTTGTAACCGGTTGAAGACGAGGAATCGACAGCTATGTATTTTGTGGTTGCATCCTTTGTATAAACTATCTCGAGTTCAAACTTCTTATCGCCTGCATCCGCACCATTAACAAGCTTGGATATATCCAACTCCGCTTTTTCATTATATTGATAGTCATTTGTAACAATCACCGTAGTTTCAGCTCCCGCTGATACTCCAGCCACCTTTGAATCAGTTGTTTCATCCGTACCTGTTGTTCCGACCTTTATCTTAGTTGTTCTTATATACGTATCAGTTGAAACATTGGATATTTCGGTTACAGTATAATCACCCGGTGTTAAATCGGATAATACAACCTCTCCTGCGGTTTTAATATCATAATAATCTACGGTTTTCGAATAATTATCCGGTCCTGTTACTGTAAACACTATCAGATTTTTAGCATTTACATCATATGCCTTATATTTGCTGTCATCGGCAAATCTCTTAACAAGTTTAAGACTACCTTTATCCGGTTCATACTTATTGGTTATTGTTTGAGTATCCGATACAGCTGAAATAACTTTATTTGTAACCGTCCCGTTACTTACATTCTGATATCCTGTCTTACCCTGTTCTACATAAGAATACTTATATCCATACGGAATGTCTGTTATCTCTACAGGCGCATTTACTGAAATATTTACAGTTGCTTTACCTTCACTATTAAATGTAGTCGTACCATATGTTCCGGTTACAGGATTATTATTTTCATCGGTAAGTGTAACCGCTACATCAAACACTTCATCTCCATAGTTTGCAACGCCTGTCGGAACAGGGTCAAAAGACTTCTTAATAATAAGCTTTCCGGTCTTTACAGTATATCTGTTTTCAAAATATGCTTTACCAACAGGATTAGTTGCTGTGATTGCCCCTACCGCTACCTCTTTTGTAGAACTATCGGTTAATCCGGCTTGTGTAGTACCTGCCTTAGTGGTTACATCATATTTAAACCAGGCTGTACCGGATGCAGTATTGACAGATTCCGTTACTGTATATGTTTTATCAAGCGGGATACCACCTTTTGTATAAACATAAGCATTTAAAGTATTATCCCAAGCAAGTGAGGATCCTGAGATTTCTATATCATCGGTAGTATTGTCATTATCAGATATTATAAATGAAATACTTCCCTTTATATCATCCCATGAAACTCCCGTCGGAAGATCTAAAGTTTTGTAGATAATAATCTTTCCTTCAGGTGTATATACATTATTGACAGTCACTTCATCTATTGCATTATCAGATACAATTTTACCTGTATCTCCATATACAATATGCTCGGTTCCACTCTTTTGGCTATATCCGTTATATGCAGCTCCGTCTAAAGCTCCTTCTGTTACCGTGTAAGTAGTACCGTAAGGAATATTTGTAAATGTAACAGATTGATTATGTTTTAACTTAAATGATATTGTTGCTTTTTTATTGGCTTTCGATATAACAATGCCGGTATTTGTTGTGGTTTCATTAAATGTAACAGCACTTTCACCATCTACTGTATATGTTCCACCTATTAATGTTTCATTATCGTAATTTAATTCAACTGTAACAGGAAATACTACATTATCACCCGGATCGTTTTCTACATTCTTTGTAATCTTAAATCCGCCTTTTTTAGCCTGATAATCATTTACAAAATATGCACTTCCATCCTTCGTTGTATCATCAATAGTAATACCATCAACTGATTTTTGTTCAGCTGTCGGATTGATTGTATTCCCTGCATATGTTTTAAAGTTATAATATGCTAACGATGTATCAGCAGTTTCATTTACCTCCTCAACCACTTTATATGTTCCGTTTTCCAGGTTTGGAATTGTATATGAGTATGTTCCGTCACCATTATCGTTCCAATCGGTCGGTGCCGATATCTGTGTACCAACAACTTCATAATCACTTCCATTTAACTTATATAACCTGAACGAAATATAAGAATTTATATCGCTCCATGTTCTGTCACCGGTAACCTTCTTTGTTATAACGATATGTCCGGCTACAGGCCACTTATATTTATTATTTACAACAACATTTGTACTTGTATCCCCAATAGTACCATTTGATAACGAAGTACCTGTTCCGTATACAATATTTCCGGTTGTTGTATCTTTTTGATAACCGGCTTCAATATCTGCTGTCTTTAAGTTTTCAACAACAGTATAAGTGGTACCAAAAGGAATATCACTTAAGGTAACTTTATTTGAGTCACCTTCTTTTATAGTAAATGTTACTTTATTATCAGATAAAGTTGTATCTGTTTCATTTACTTTAATATTAGACGGTGTCTGTCCATCCGGGAATGTAAACGAAACTGTTACTTCAAATTCGTGATTTACATTATAACCACTTCCTGATATGCCATCTCCATCTTTTGAAGTAATCTTCTTTTCAATAGTAAAGCTGCCCTTTTTAATCTCGTAATCGTTTTTAAAGCTTACTTCATTATCACTAGCATTACCCTTTTTAACCGACGTAATTGACACATCAGCGCTTCCTGATGTATTTGCTACATTATTAACATTAACAGAATAGTCATTGTCTAAGAATCCGCTCTCTGTAAATGTTACATTTGTTCCGACAGGCACTTCATCTATATACCATATATATGGATCTGATGCCGTACCCGAACCTGATTGCTTATTGGCTACAGTAAATACATCACTGTTATAGTCATTTGTTATTTTGAAACCGACAGGTAATGAATTTATACCGGAAAATTCCTTTTTAACCGTTACTTTACCCTTATTTTCCGCATATTTATTTACAATAATTACGGTATTAGCGTCCGTAACAGTTTCTGATGTATTGCCGGTTTTATTTTTCGAGCCTGTAGTTGCATCAGTATCTTCTGTAAATGTGCCTTTACCATCAGATGATTCCTTTGTAGGAGTAGTCTCTGCTACAGTATAAGCAGCATTATACGGCAATCCTTTAATTTCAATGTATTTATCATTTTTTAATGTAATTGTTGCAACATTGTTTACAAAAGTAACCGATGTAATACCCGCCGTTCCTGTTGCTGTATATGTACCATTACCGGCACCGGCAACATTGATACTTATTTCAAAGTCATCATCTGCAAATGTTACTCCCGTATCCGCAGTTACGTTCTTTTGAATCTTTAATTTTCCGGCCTTATATTCGTTGTTTAAAGGTACGTTTACGGTTTCTCCGCTTCCAACCGTATATTCACCTTCTCCGGTTACGTTAAGTGTATAAACAACACCGGATTTTGCATCATCCTTATCTTCTTCTACAGTATACTTACCCGGAACAAGATTATTTATAACAAGCGGTGTTCCAACCGTCACATCAAGTTTAACCTCAGTATCACTTGTTGAACCGTCAGCTTTGATATACTTATCTGATTTATTCTTAACAATTACTTTAAACGTTGTTTTTGTAACACTTTCTCCGGACCTGGTCTTAGATATGCTAAGAGAACCTTTTTTCTGTGAATAATTATTTAAAATGGTTATTTCATTAGCACTACTATCAGAAACACTTATAGCCGCAGGCTTCGGATCACTTCCGGTTGTGTCATACTCATACTTAGCAGTGTCATATACCGTCTGATAATCACCTGTTTCTTCAGCCGTAACTGTTGTTCCGACCTTAACATCCTTTATTATATAGTAATAATGATCATTAAACTCTAATTCTTCTGCCGAAGTGTCGCTGTTATTAAATGTAATAGTTCCGTCACTTACAATCTTACTGTTTGATTTATCATATTTATCATATTTAAATGTTCCTGTAAGTGCAGTACCAAATTTAATTTTCGCCTTAAATGTAGCTGCATTTATAATATCTGATGATGGAGCAACATCAAAAGTTACATGCTTTGTAACCTTAACATTAGCAACCTTATCATTTTTAACAACAAGCGGACTTGAAGACAATGTTGCATCATCCTTCTTACCTACTGTTACAGTTGCCGTTGTACCATCAACTTTTATATTAGCCTTATATATAGTATCGGTATCTGCCTTATATGGCGCAGGTACAGATACTTCTTTGATGTAATAAGTTACTCCTTCTGTACCAGCACTCAAACCACTGACATCACTAAATTCAAACTTAGCTGTTCCATCAGTTCCGGTTGTAATCTCGTTCGCAACAAGGCCATTGGTGTTTACCGGCAATAATGTTGAACACTCGGCATCAGAATAAATCTTAAATACAGCACCGGAAATTGTAGATGTATTATCATCCGAATCTACCTTTTTAACCTTAATTTCCGCAGGTAACTCTGTTGAAGTTTCTGTATACTTATTTGTTATAGTTACTGTATCAACCGAATCTGAACCGGTCATCTTATAAGTATCATCAGAATATACAATTGTCGGCTCGTCAAAGCCTGTATAACCGGTTAAGTCCTCGGTAACCGTATATGTCGTTCCTTCAGGAATACCCGAAATGGTTATAGTTTCATCTGCTTTGATACTTAATCGCTTAGCTGTATCTTTTGTAAACTCTACGTTTGTTTCTGTGTTATCACCTCGTGTTACTTTAAATGTACCTGAATTGCTAAAGGTGACATCTATATTATAATCAGTTATCGTCGACGGAATCATTTCACTATCAGAAGCTATAGCTTTTTTAATCTGTATGGATGTACCCTTTTTATTACATACATTCCATACATATGAACCTATTTCGACTGTATTAACTATTAATCTTTCGCCATTACTGTCAGTGTTGTTATTCTGAATACCATTATCAATAGTTTTTGCAATAACATTATTGGCTTCTGTTTCTTCATCAGTTGTCCCTACATTGTATGCAGTAAAGTAATGCGGTGTCTGTTCCAATATATAGCCATCCGGAGCTTTAGTTTCAATCCAATAATATAATTTACCTTGCTCTATGGTTCCGGAAGGAATTGTAAACATATTTGTTGAACTTATTATCTTTTTCTTAAATACCGGAGTTCCAACTACATATGTAGTACTATCAAAAGGAAGTTCATATAAATCAAACTCTGCCCCTGTCAATTGAACACTAAGGTTATTTTCATCAATCTTATGAAGTTGTATATCTCCTCCTTGAATCGTTGCCGAATGAGAAGCGACATGATGTTGTTCACTTGTTTGATCAGAATAAGTCTTTCCTCCACCGACCAATAATGCTTCATTTTTTACCAATATATCTCCGGTTTTTCTGGTAGCTACACTATAATTAACTATGACTTTAGTTTGATCAGGCACATATATAGTTATAGTTCTTTCATCATCATTATAAGAAGCCTTTGCTCTTCCATCCGCAATCATATCTATGCCATTTTTATCTTTTACGGTAAGAGCGCTATCTCCGCCAAACAACAATTCTATGGTTGTTTCCAAAGTATCGGTTAATTTTAAAGCTTCTCCGCCATTTAGCATGAGTTCATCAGGATTAATTATAATCTGAAATTTTACATTATCCTTAGTTGAACCAAGATCTTTTTTGGTCAAAACCTTATAATCATATGTTGCATCCGAAGTAGCCGACTGTAATACAGTATTACCGGTTTCATCTGTCACCTTGGCGGTATTGGTATAAGTAAAAGATGTCTGAGTATTAATTAAACCCTGTATTCTTGTTTTTTCCGAATCAGTTATCTTCGTTTTGTACGTAAATGTTGATTTTAACTCGTTAATACCTACAACATAATTATGTGTTCCATAAGTATATGTACCACTAATAAGACTCGAAACATCTACTGGTCCTATATTATTACCATTAATTGAAGGCTCTATATTAAAACTATGATAATTTGTAGTTTGTTCTGCTCCATCTATTGTTATTTTTCCATCAAAGGCAACATTCATACTGTTAGGAACATATTCCATACCATCAGGTAAATTATCTACAAAATATAATTTAGAATCAGGTTCATATGTGTTTTTTTCGGAATTAACCACTACTGTCCAGGTATATGTTTCTGTAGCTTCATCATATGAACATGACTTAGTTATATCAAATTCGTTACTACTATATTTTTTTTCTGCCGAAGACTCTTCATCCCGATAATACATATTTGCATAAAATATACTTGCTGTATTTTTATACGTTTTTGCATTTACCAGTTCTGATGTAGTTGTCGTAATATATATATAATAGTCAGTACCGGCAGGTATTTTATCAAATTTGACAGCTTTAGATATGCTCGAACTAGGAACATTCTCAACTATACTATATTTTGATGAATCAACAACCGAATCGCTTGAATCTTTAACTACTATACCATTCCAATCAATACTATCAGTTGAATTAGCATTGTTACTTGGAGAATCCGTAACATATACATTCTCCAAATCATCCGAACCCGGATTACCCACCTTTATCTTCCATTCAAACGTTTTTTCGTCCTCATCAAGGCTCACAAAAGTCTTTTCAATTGTAGGTTTTGCTTCATCACCAAAATTAACATTGAAAGCAGTACTTGAACTTCCTGATTTATTTGTCCCCGTAACTTCAACATTATTTGTAATTTGTTTTGTTCCTTTTATACCCTGTGCCGATTCATTATCAGGAATCTCAACGGTATATTCTATCGTAATTGAACCCTTTCCATAGGAAGCTGTATCTGTAAAGTTAAACAATTCATATGTATTATCCGAAAAATCAGAATCAGCAAATTTACCATCGGATGTACTAATAGTAACCTTTGTTCCATCATGTTTTGTTAATACAATATCCCCTATAATATTTTGAAGATCTTTCATTGTATCTTTAATGGTTACATTTGATAAGTCTGTGTTATCTCCACCAATAGTTATCGTATATTTATATTTATTTTCACCTAAATCTGTATATTCTTTATTTGTCTCTATTTTTTCCTTTAAAGAAAACTCTTTACTGGCTACCCCGCCTTCTTTATCATTTTCCCATTTACATTTCACATCATTCTTTAATGCCTGACCTAACCCATCGGCATTAACATTTGTCTTATATGTAATAAAATATGATTCGCCTGCCTTAATATAATTATCATTTGCTGTTAAATTCGGATAAGATGCAGCATTATCTTTCATAACCTGCCATATATCGATTTCTACACTTTTTCCATTAACGCCGGATAAACAGCTTGCAGGTATTTCAATTTCACTTCCTCCCCATGAAGGTTTTAATTTAAACGAATCACTAATATATGACTGAAAATCGTCTGATATAGTATCAACCACTTTAAAGCTTTCTTTATGATTGGAATTCGGAGTTACCTGTATAGTATATTCCACATCATATGTTCCGTCTGCATTTGCTACCACATTTTCGTTTACTACGCTTTTTGAGCTGGTCACATTTGAAACAGACGCATCGCTAAAGTTTAATGTTGTTTCAGTAGTAGAACCCGGAAATGTAAATGTCAGACTATCTTCCGAACCGATTTGAGACGAATCTAAAGACATTTCAAGCTGAAACGTACCGGTCACATCATTATTTAAACTTTGTGACAACCAGTAACTGTCTATATCAAGATATACTTTATTGTCTATTACAGTATATGTTCCTCTTTGCTCATTTCCTTCTTTTATAGGACCTGTGGCATTGTTTGATAATGCCGCTAATTCTTTATGTTGACTCAGATATTCACTTAAATCATATACCCAGATAACCTTTTCTTCTGAATTTTTCTGATAGGCATCAGCCATATTGGACTGAGGAATTGTATAATTGATATTTATATTAAATTGCGAATTTCTATCATAATTACCTGAAGGGTTTGCAAGTTCAACAGTCATATTGTTTGCAGCTAAAACTATAAGCTTTGGATTAACATATTCCCCATCCCCAAGTATGCTTTCTTCCTCTATAAACTCTTCTTCACCATCTGAAGAATTACTTCCCAACAAATTATTATCTTCATCAAATAATCCTTCATCAGGATTTTGTCCGGTTGTGTCTTCATCGTCCATCTCTGTAGTCACTTCACCGGATATATCTGAAGCTTCATCCATATTTTCTCCAGTCGTTTCTTCCGATGTCACTTCTTCCCCGGATGTTTCATCTTCTGTGGTAAGCTCTACCCCCTCACCCAAGGCAGACTCCTCCCCTTCAGCATAAGAATTATACCTTACACCGCTTCCTCCGCTTGGCAAAGCAATAGAAAGCACCATAAGTAACGAAAGTAAAAATGCAATTACTTTCTTCCTTGGTCTTGACGTTTTTTCTCGTAAATTTTTCATTTTTTCTCCTCCTTGATATCTTTATCAAAAATTAATAATTGTCTTTTATCCTAAAAATGAGCATAGTTCACCCACTGTAAAAATACTCTACTTTACATAATATCGGATATAATGTATATTTGCAACACATATTTTGTAAAAACAAATTAACACAAATTTAACAAATCAAGTATTTTCTTAATAACATTTCAATTTTGTCCATATATTGTATTATCATTTATTCTATTCCCATATATAGTCAGGGTTACATAATATTTTTTTAAGAACTTATCCGATTTGAAATTAAAAAAAAGACATCATATACCTTTTATCAAAAGTATATAATGTCCTTTTTTATATAATAGTCATCCTTAATGCGCAAACTGTGCATTAAACAGCTCATAATAAAATCCATGCATATCAAGCAGTTCTTTATGCGAACCTTTTTCTATAATATTTCCATCCTTCATAACAAGAATTATATCCGCTTCCTTTATCGTGGAAAGTCTGTGTGCAACCACAAAGCTTGTTCTACCCTCCATCATCTTGTTAAAGGCCTTTTGAATTCTTATTTCCGTACGTGTATCTATTGACGAAGTCGCTTCATCAAGTATCAGCATAGGCGGCATAAGAAGCATAACTCTCGTTATACATAATAACTGTTTTTGTCCCTGTGAAAGATTTCCGCCGTCTTCGGTGATAATTGTATCATACCCTTGCGGAAGTCTTTTAATAAAACTGTGAGAATGAGCTTTTTTAGCCGCTTCCAAAACTTCCTCATCGGTTGCTTCGGGTTTTCCGTAGGTGATATTTTCCCTGATAGTACCCGATTTAAGCCAGGTTTCCTGAAGCACCATACCGTAGTTATCGCGAAGGCTTTCCCTTGTAATCTGTCTTATATCCGTTCCGTCAACACTTATTTGTCCTTTATTTACATCATAAAATCGCATCAAAAGGTTAATTATCGTACTTTTTCCGCATCCTGTCGGTCCGACTATGGCGACTCTCATACCGGGTTCAACCAAAAGATTAAGATTTTCTATAAGCTTTTTATCCTCGGTATATGAAAATGAAACATTATCAATTACTATTTTACCGCTTGCCTTGTCAAGAACCCTTGCATCCACCGGTTCTTTTATCTCTCCGGGTTCATCTATAAGTTCGAACACCCTGCCTGCACAGGCAATGGCATTTTGAAGTTCGGTAATGACATTAGATATTTCATTAAACGGTTTTGTATATTGGTTTGCATAGCTAAGAAAGCTCGTAAGCCTTCCTACACTAAGCTTCCCTCTTATAACCGCAAAAGCACCTATTATTCCAACCGCCGCATAAACAAGTCCGTTTACAAATCTTGTGGACGGATTAACAAGCGAGGAATAAAAGGTTGCATTCATGCTGTCTTTTTCAAGCGTATCATTTATTATCTCAAATCTTTTTAAAGCATCATCCTCATATCCGAAGGCCTGAACGATTTTTTGCTCTCCTATCATTTCATCAACAAGAGAAGTAAGCTCGCCTCTTGATTCGGACTGGCTTCTGAAAAGCTTATAGGTTCTTCTGGCAATAAATGCCGCTACGAAAAGTGAAATCGGCGTAAGTACAACAACCACAAGCGCAATGGAAATATTTAAATAAAGCATAAAGCCAAGCGTTCCTATTATAGTTACAATTCCCGTAAAAAGCTGTGAAAAGCCCATTAAAAGTCCGTCAGCAAACTGATCAATATCCGTTACTATTCTGCTTACAATGTCTCCGTGTGCATGTGAATCAATATAAGAAAGAGGCATATCCGAAAGATGATTAAAGGCTTCTATCCTTATATCCTTAACCACCATATAGGTTATCCTGTTATTAATTATACTCATTATCCACTGGGTTGCGGCAGTTATCGCAATAACAACCATGAATCTGATTATTATTTCCTTAATGCCGTCAAAATCAACACGCCCCGGTTCAATAATAAGATTTATGGCATCACCAGTAAGTATCGGAGCATAAAGCGTGGCTATAACAGATATAAATGCACAAAGAAATGAAAGAATAACCCAGGATGTATATTTTTTGATGTGCTTAAAAATACGTTTTAAAATCCATCTATTATCCTTTTTCATCATGAAGCCACCTCCTCTTTGTTCTGCGAGTAATATATTTCCTTATATACATCGCATGAAGAAAGAAGCTCCTCATGTTTTCCGAGTCCAACTACCTTTCCGTCATCAAGTACAACTATCTTATCCGCAAACATAATTGATGTTGCACGCTGAGAAACAACAAATACCGTAGTATCCTTTATTTTTTCCTTTATTGCCATACGAAGTGCACTGTCCGTGGCATAATCAAGTGCAGATGAACTGTCGTCAAGTATAAGAATTTCAGGTTTTTTTACAAGAGCTCTTGCTATCGTAAGCCTCTGCTTCTGTCCACCCGAAAGGTTTTTTGCTCCACGGTTTAATTTAAATAAAACTCCACCATCTTTTTCATCTACAAAAGCCTTAGCCTGTGCTATATCAAGTGCCAAATCCATTTCTTCTTTTGTGGCATCCGGTTTACCCCATTTTAAATTATCTTCTATCGTACCGGAAAAAAGAACAGCCTTCTGAGGTACAACACCTATTTTATTTGTAAGTTCATCCTTTGGATAATCCTTTACATCAATACCATCGATTAAAATGCGTCCTTCGGTACAGTCATAAAATCTTGGTATCAAATTAACCAACGAGGATTTTCCCGAGCCCGTACCTCCGATTATACCAATAGTTTCACCCTTATTTACCGTAAGATTAAGTCCTTCTATAGATGGCTCCTTGGCATGCTTATAAGTAAGCCCTGCATCTATAAATTGAACCTTCGGTGCATTTTTATCTGCCTTATTATCAAAGCTTTCTTTATATATCCGACTGCTCTTTGTATCAAAAACATCATTGATACGTTTTGCACAAGCAACTGTTTTTGTTTCAATTATTATAAGATTTGCAAGCTTCACAAGCTCTATAAGTATCTGAGACATATAGTTTACAAGTGCATATACCGAGCCCTGCATTATAAATCCACCTTCAACTCTCACACCACCTTTCCAGATAAGTGCAGCTATGGAAAGATTAATAACCACATATGTGAGCGGATTTAAAAAAGAATTTATACGTCCGACCAAAATCTGTCTCCTTGTTAATTCCTTTGTCACATCATTAAATTCGGACATTTCATGTTTTTCCTGATTAAAGGCACGAATAACTCTTACTCCCGAAAGATTTTCACGTGTCTTAAGAGTAACCGTGTCAAGCTTTTGCTGAACTTTTTTATATAATGGTATGGATATAAGCATAATTCCGAATACAATAACAAAAAGAACCGGGAGTGTTATAAGAAATACAAGCGCTGCCCGGGCATCTACCGTAAAGGCCATTATCGTTGCTCCAAATACTATAAACGGCGAACGCATAAACAGTCTAAGGAACATATTAATACCTGTCTGAACCTGATTTATATCGCTTGTCATACGCGTAACCAGAGTAGAAGTACCAATTTCATCTATTTCAGTATATGACAAGGTTTCGATATGCTTAAATAAATCATATCTAAGTTCCTTTCCTATACTCATTGCTACCTTTGCCGAAAAATACTGAGCCGTTATAGAGCATACAAGTCCTATAATTCCGAGTGCAACAAGCAAAAGCCCCATCTTATAGATATAGGGCTTATCACCTTTGTTAATTCCCTTATCAATAATTGCCGCCATAACAAGAGGAACCAGCAGTTCAAAGCTTGCTTCAAGCATTTTAAATAAGGGTGCAAGTATTGATTTTAATTTATAGTTTTTAAAATAATAAAGTATACGTTTCATTTTTCATCCTGTATGATTATTTTTTTAAGTATTACCTTTCGACATTATACATTATTCTATATTATTTTCAAGCCAAAAAAAGTAAATCCGGGGACAATTATCATTTGCAAAATAGTTGTGCATATGATAACCTTCCCCGGATATATATTTTCTAATTAATCTTTGTTCCACACTTGTAGCAAAACTTAGAGCCACCATCAAGCGCAGTACCACAGCTTGGGCAATATATCATTTTAACATTCTTATACCCCATAGCTTTTATCTGACCGCAGTTCTTACAACTTTGAGCATCCTCATCATTGACTGTATGGCATGCAAGGCACTCCCATGTTTTATTTTCTTTCCTTAAAACTGAAGCTTCCAGCACACTACCGGCTTTTATCTCTCTGTCAAATGTTTCCTCTTCATTAAATTCACTTTGAGCTTTCAAAGCTGACATTTCCTTACTTTTAGCAACCCTTTCTCTCATTTCGGAAATCGCCTTATCCCTGTCATCTTTTTCAAGTCTCTCAGATTCATCTCTTGTCATACCGCATGAACATGAACCTATATAAGAATAATTGGCTTTCTTACAATTATGACATATCCATCCGCCTTTTTTTAATATAAACTCTCTCTCACTCTGTTCCTTTTCCATCTCAAACTTTGACTTGGTCTGTGGAGGAACCATACCCATAGGAGTCATACCCGGCATCATTCCCATAGGCTGACCATATGAAGTCTGTCCATAAGGCGGCATACCATATCCTGTCTGTCCGAAAGGAGGTACACCGAAAGCACCTGCTCCATAGCCTGTTCCTCCATAAGGCGGCATACCATATCCTGTCTGACCATAAGGAGGCACACCCATAGCACCTGCTCCATAGCCTGTTCCTCCGTAATGCGGCATGCCATAGGCTCCGGCGCCATAACCCATACTGCCATAAGAACCACCGACAAAATATTTTTCTCTTAAAAAGATATATAATCCGCTTGTTACATGAATACCTATAATGAGTGCTATTCCGCCTCCGCTTTGTGACTTAAATGCCTGCCCTACGATATCAGATACACTGATATACTCACCAAAATCATTTTTAAGCATCGCTGCAACTATTATTATACAAATCATACTTGATAAATATATTCCAAGCGGTACAAAGCTCTTTCCTCCTACAATTACACCTCTTGAAGCTTTTTTATAATTTACACCCTGCGCATAGATTGAAGCAATTACAAGTGCACATGCTATGCCGAGAACCGCAAGGTACTTTCCTAAAGATGAACCAAGGTAAGAAAATGCATAAACGATGTTTCCGTTTGACATAGCCATGATATATACGAAAATTATAAGAACAGTAAGTATATAACCCGTTGCATAACAATACATGGCTGTTCCGAACTTATCTGTATCTTCTTTAAAAAGATAAATAGCTGCCATTATGACTATAAAGGCTGCAGCCGCATAAACTACAAGCATAATCCAATAAAAAGCAAATATCTGATCATATTCCTTTCCACTGCCCCAATAAGTTTTAAGTTTGCTAAAGTTTCCGATTATTTCAAAAACATAGGTAACATAAATTATACCCATAACAATCCAAAGTATTGCCGCAATAAATCTTGCTATATCTTTTCCTGCATATGTCTGTTGCATTATTTATCTCCTTTTCTTATATCCTTTAAATAAAATCATTATATTCTTTATCAATGATTCTGTATATAATTTCCCGAGTAGTCTCCCGATGTATATTGCTGAACAACATAATCATTTTCATCATATGAATTAAGGAAAACTGCGTACTGACCATTTTTGGCATTTATCTTTACATTCCAGTCATACTCAAATTCCTGTAAAGTATCTTCATTATACCAATATTGTTCATAATCTCCGAATCTGTCAATTGCCGCATCATACAACTCATCAGGAATCATATAATCATATATTTGAGCCTCATATCGTACGCCTACAAGTATATTGTTTTCAAAATACAAAGTATATTTGTTTCCGTCAGAGTAATAATAATCCAGATAATCAAGAGGGACCTCCGACCATTCCCAATATGTAAGCGAAGGCAATCCGTAACTAAAGTATTCATTTAATTCTTCATAGGTTTTACCGAAGAGACTGTTATCAACGGAAAGGATTCCGTTAACAAGCATAAAGGAACCGCCATTATCAGTATTTAAAGTCGGACTTTCCGTTGCTTCTTCGGTATCTTCCTCGGTTGCCGGTGCGGCAGTTGTATTCGGATCATAAGCCTCGGTTGTTGTGATTTGTGTTGAAGCTTCACTTTTTTCTTCTTTATCACTCTTATCAAAAGGTTTAACCAAAAGAAGCACTACAACCACGGCAAGAACAACTATTGTTAAAATAAGACCAATGATTATTCCCTTATTTCCGGATGATTTCTCTTTCATATTTCCGGTTACATTGTTTGATTGCGGATAATTACCTAAAGGAATATCCACGGTTCCGGTTTGATTCTGAAAACCATTCGAATTATTTACAAACGGTTCGGCGGGTGCCGTCGGTGATATGTTTACAAACTGCGGTGGTTGATTCACAGGTGCAGTTGGTGATATATTTACAAACTGCGGTGGTTGATTCACAGGTGCCGTCGGATATACATTTCCGAACTGTGGCACTTGTCCCACAGGTTCTGTCGGCGATATATTTCCAAACTGCGGCACTTGCCCCACAGGTTCTGTCGGCGAAATATTCCCAAACTGCGGTACCTCATTCACAGGTGCCGTTGGCGATATTGTCATATTATTGCCGCATACATTACAAAATTTACTTCCGTCAGCTATTTTTGAACCGCACTTGGTACAAAACATAATTTCTTCCTCCTAATCAGCAAAATCAATCGGTTCAATTACATGATTATAATACATAGACCAGTAATTCTTTCCGTCTATATTTTTCAGTTCCATTTTTGCTTCACATACAGCAGCTGAATCCGAAGCGGAATCACCGAAATACTCTTCATCCATATCCATGCTGTATGTTATATAATAGTATTTTCCGTCCGTTTTAACAAAGTGAACATTAAATACATACGGCAACCAGCCTACTCCGCCTATCATATAATAGTAACGGTCATTCTCTATATAACATGTATCATCATCTACCAATTGATTATTCAGAGTTACGAAATCGGCTTCGGAAACGTTAAATATATTTTGGGCAACCCACTTTAAACCATATGTTGATACAGAATGAAATCCCATCATATACCATTTTGAGTTTTCATCTTCTACATATCCCCTTGCATCAACCGTTTCTCCCCATGAAGTCTCAAAATCAAATACATCATATCTTTCTTCTGTTTCCACACAAGAAGGATTTCCGATTATGTTTGCCAAAATATTTGAATTACCGTCTGCGGCAGTCGTACAATCATAATTATCCGTACTGTTATAATCCCAGTATGTATCAAAGGAATAAAAGAATTCCTCTAAAGCTTCATACTCAGGTATATCTGCCACCGATATATCAACCAGCTCAGAGGCCTGTGCCTCGGTCGTTGCTTCAGTCTGAGCCTCCGAAGTTTCCGTTTCCTGCGTTTTATCGGATGAATCACCTGTATTATAAAGGACTGTATCAGGCAGGCCCCATTTCTTAAAATACGTATTAAGCTTATCAACAGGTGCAAATATTCTTATCACGGTAAAGCTATAGCTTCCGCTGTAATAAAAATAATCGACTCTGACTAAAAATTCACTCGTGCTTCCTACATAATTCCACTTTCCGTTCTCATCTTTTCTCATACCCGAAAGCTTGGCAGTTTCACTTGAGAATAACAATCGGGATTTTATGCTGTTATCCCAATCTTCCGTGCTATAGCCTGTTTTTTCAAATTGCTCTATGAGAGCCTTTCTGTTTTCTTCCTTACTTCCTCTCATACCGGCAAACTTAATAACATCAGGAAATGAATTACTAAGACTATAATCTATCGCGTTAAATCCATCAGTCAGAATCTTATCATAATCGGAATTAACCCTGCTAAGAGGAATCTCTCCGTCTTTATCATAATACTTGCTGTAAAGACACATTCCGTCATAGACATATCCGGCTTTTTCAAGTTCTTTTGTCGAAGAACCCCAGTTTGTACCATCACCCATTTTAAAACTTGGAAAATTGTAAAGACTGATAGCAACACAACCAATATGGACATGTGGATTGTTAAGATTTGTAGGATCTTTTTCTATAACAATATCATAATCCTCAGGATTTGCATCCTCGGAAAGGACACCGTTAATATATACTTCATCAATATATTCAATCCCGTCTCTTTTTCTGTAAACAAATCCATCCTGAGCCTTATCAATGTTTGAAACACCATCATCCGAATTTATTTCGCACTTTGTACCGTTTATGGTAACGTATGCATCACCCTTACTGTTTTTTTTCTTAACAAAATGAATAGTTAAAAAAGTTGCCAGACCTGCAACAGCAAGAATACATACAACTATCCATATCTTTGCCCAGGTCGGAAGCTTTTCCTTTTTCTTTTTTTCTTTGTTAACTGCTTCCCGCTGTGCATTAACCTGTGATTCATCGTACTGCGGCGGTAATTCATTAATCATAGCACCACAGACATTGCAAAATTTACTTCCCTCAGGAATCTGTGCCCCACATTCATTACAATACATAGGTTAGTCTCCCTTCTCTTCCTTTGAATCATCCTTACACGAAGCGTATGCATAAGCATGGACAAGTGCAACAAGTGTATAACCGATATAATTACCGACAGTAAACTCAAAGCCATTAACTACATTTGAAATTCTTCCCAGAGCTAACAAACCGAGTGCCGATGCACCCACACCCAATATCAAATTAACCCATAAAGGCCATTTTGCGCCTTTGAAGCAATACAAAACAAATAACAACAAAATTAATGCGGAAATCAACACCAAAAACAAACTTGCCGATTTAGAACCTGATATATATCCCGAAACACCGCCATATCCATACCTCGCCAAACTATCATCTCTGTACGCACTTACATAATTGTTTGTTGTAATATAAATTACAACACTTATTACAAGCGTAACCACAGGATAAAAACAAGTATATACCGTCTTTTTAACAAAGAATAAAATTATATATGTTATAAGCGAAACCGCCGCCAATGCAATTGCCGAAAAAAGAACACCCTTATTATATGTGCTTCTAAATCCCTCTTCCATTCTTGAAAAATCCGGAAAATTAAATACTATAACCAACAGATAAACCGCATTTATCATAATTCCGATTATTGAAATAATCTTTGAGAAAACGCTTAAGACCTTAGCACACTTCTCTTTTTTTATAGCCATATATTTTTCATTTACGGAAGGATCAAGATATGGATTAGGTTGTGCATACGGATTTGCCTGCATATAAGGATATATCTGTCCATATGGATTTTGTTGCATAGCCGGATTCACTTGTCCATATGGATTTTGCTGCATACCCAGATTCACTTGTCCATATGGATTTTGCTGCATACCCGGATTCACTTGTCCATACGAATTTTGTTGTATATTTTCTTGAATATTTTGAGCATACTGCTCTTCTGTCTGATTAGCCGGCTGTTCTTCCGAAACCTGTAGCTGTTTCGCTCCGCAAACCTGACAAAACTTACTTCCGTCCGGCAACTCACTTCCGCATTCACTGCAAAACATAACTTCATCCTCCTTAAAAAGTAACAATTTAACTTTCCCGGTTATTTTATCACATCGCATAATGAAAAACCATATTTCAGCTATATTTTTTTCTAATATATAATGATTGCCAACTTCAGCTTTTTAATGTAAACTATATATATCTTATGAAAGAACGAGGATGTAAAACTATGAGCGAAAACATAAATGAAAATGAAGAATTTGATGAGCCAACCGTATCAATGACACTTGAAGACGGTACCGAGCTTGAATGTGACGTAATAGCAATCTTTCCTGTAGATGATAAGGATTATATCGCTCTCCTTCCAAACAAGCCTGTTGAAGGTTTCGATGAAAACGAGGTATTCTTATACCGCTACGCAGAACTTGAAGGCGACGATATCGAACTTACACAAATCGAATCCGAAGAAGAATACGAAGCTGTAGCCGACGCTTTCGATGAACTTCTTGACGAGGAAGAATTCAACGAAACCGAGGAATAGTAGTATAACTATAACGCTTCTATACTTCAACTGTCGGTCTATATTGCGGGAAGGGGGATGTACAGCATATATAGACGGACAGTCACAGAATAAAAAAAGGGACATAAGTCCCTTTTTTTATTCTGCATATTCAAGCCCTTTTATGAGCATCTCAAGCTCTTCCATAGTACCGAATTGTAAATCAATCATTACATATCCGCCTGCTACATTTGTTAATACGGTGTAATATCCTTCATCAAGTGAATAACCTACCCAATGAATATTATTGATATCCCACTCCTGCTTTTCGGCATCTGCATCACCCATAACGGCATCAAGCTGTTCTTCGGCTGTTTTGCTTCCGGTTAAAACAGATACCCTACCGCCGGTTTCATCATTTGATAAAACAAGCTGAGTGCTTGCTTCTTTTATTATACTGTATCCTTCCGGCACGCCAAATCTTGCCTTATCCATCTCAACAACCTTTGTATAGTTGATAACTTCTTCCTCTTCTGTTGTAGGTTCTGCATCGGATTCAGAAGCCTTATCTGCACCGCCTTCACCTATTATAAAAGAATCAAGAACTTCTTTAACGATAGGATCATCAAATTTAAATCCTGCCGATGATACTCTTAAGAATTTACCTTTTGAAGTTGCATAAAGCTCAAATCCGTATCCGCCGAAACCGTCACTGTACTGGAATCCTGTCCAGTCGATACCGCCATATGTACCCTTAACATCAGTCTGCTCGTTGGTATAAGTAGTCTTGTTGTAGTTATACTGATTGTTCATTGTATCTTCCGATTCATTCTTGAAATCAAAATAAGAAAAGCTTCCCTTCTTAACAGAGAAATAATTTGTATCATTTTCATCAAATACATCTCCGCCCTTGAATTCAAAACCTGCAGGAACCGTTATTGTAAAATCACCCCAGGTTTTTGTCTCAGCCTCGCCTGAAGCCTCTGTTACTTCCTCAGTAAGTTCTTCAACAGTAACCTCCTCGGTTGTTGTTTCTTCCTTTTTTTCATCTTTTTTACCGCATGCAGCCATAGATAAACAAAGCGTAAATGCAATACCGCATACTAAAGCTTTCTTAAACTTTTTCATTTTAATTCCTCCACTCCCTTAAAAACATAAAACAACTATTTACAGCGGCTATTTTACTCCCATATGATAAAAACTGTCAAGTTTTATAAGACTTACATCAGCCAAAGGAAGTTATCATCCGTATTTATAAAATCAATATTATTTATAAATATTATATCGCTTATTCCTTCCTCTTTTGCCAAATCGCTTACGGTCTTCTCATGATAATATCTAAGGTCTACCACGATAATCTCTTCATAATTATCAGCAAGCAAAGGAAGCAGGCAATGTGCATAGGAGTCTTTAACCACAATTATCTTATCACGCTTTCCTTCGCCGTCGTCATTTTTGTCTTTTGATTTATTATTATCATTATAAATCCTTATTATCGAATGATTACCGTCAAGATAAACCTGATATTTGTCTTTTATATCAAGTTTGTAATAATTATAAAGGCTGTCCTGTGAAAATCCTTCATCCACATAGTCGACCTTATATTTTCCATCCTTACGTTCATAAATAATTATCTTATCTTTATCGGCATTAAACACCGGTGCATCCGAATAAAGTGTTCCCAAAAAATCATCACTCGCAACACTTATATTATATTCACTAACATCCACGGCTTCCATTTTCAAAGCATCACAAAGCTTCTTATATCCGATATAAGCTCCGTTTATGGTCCAGTGATGATCCGTCTTGTAATATATATACTCATCACGCGCATTATAAAGTTCCTCTGACGGATCAACAAAAATTATCGATTCATCGACCTTATCCTTTATATGCTCCATTGTCTTTCTCTGATCGTCAATTACAGCATTTGACGGAAGACAATCCTTATAAATACAGCTTGCATTCGGAACCATAAGCCATATTATATTCAATTCCGGATTCATCTGGGCAAATTCATTTACAAAGCCTACATTTTTATCTATCTGTGCCGTATTTTCCTCATAGTCTCTTATATATCTTCCCTCGGCAAAAAAGGTTCCGTTTACATAGGTTTGATTAAGAGCTTTATTTTCAGTCACCTTGAGCTTTACCAGAAAATCCTTAAAAATGATCTGATCGCTCATATAGCTTTCAAATTCATCAGAATAATCACCGGAAAAGATACTCTTTGCACTTGCTTTAGGAAACTGAGCAAGATTTCGGTTTTCCATATCAGAAAATACTCTGTCCTTAATGATAAACGAACCGATTGCAAAAAACAGTATATACAATATGAAAATTATGGTTACTATCCTGTTTCTCATCTTCTACTCCATTTACATTTAAATATATATCATCTCTTCTTATCAATAATTAAAATCTGAAATATAAAAACGGATTAAATGCTTCACTTGCTAAAAATGAAGTTGATAAAAGCATCACACAAAGTAAAAATACCGCTTCTACAATACCTGAAACAGCCTCTTTCTTTTCGTCAAGCTTCCTGATAAACTTTGAAGCAAGTTCTTTCGGATAAGGGGTTGACGCAATAAAAGCAATAACAAGAAAAATACCGTATGATAAAAGAATATATGCGGTATATCCGTTTGTAAAAGACAAGCCTCCGAATCCAAACATATTTTTAACGGCTTTCCTAAGCTCACCGAAGTCATCATAAGCAAAGATAACCCAACCAAAATT
This sequence comes from Lachnospiraceae bacterium UBA3820, assembly GCA_002369325.1. Classification (GTDB taxonomy): domain Bacteria; phylum Bacillota; class Clostridia; order Lachnospirales; family Lachnospiraceae; genus Coprococcus_C. The sequence goes on along the minus strand of DFDU01000121.1, from coordinate 10,508 downwards.
TATAAAGAACAATGAATAAATATGTGATATAAACTTTGGTATTTTTTCAAGCCATTTCATAAGTAAAAGCTTTTCAATTACAAGTAAAACAAAATAATAAAGTCCCCAGATTATAAAATTCCATGAGGCTCCATGCCAAAAGCCTGTCAAACACCATACGATAAAAAGATTTCTGTAGGTTTTGGCTTTACCGTTTCTGCTTCCGCCAAGCGGAATATATACATAATCCCTGAACCATGTCGAAAGCGAAATATGCCATCTCCTCCAGAATTCAGTAAGACTTTTTGATATATAAGGATAATTAAAGTTTTCAAGAAACTTAAATCCAAACATATGACCAAGACCTATAGCCATATCCGAATAACCCGAAAAATCGAAATATATCTGAAGTGTAAATGCTATCGAACAAATCCATGAAAGTAAAACCGTGTTTCTGTCCGAAGGCAGTTTGGATAACAAATCAAATATCTCTCCAGCCATGTTTGCAATAAGAACTTTTTTTCCGAGTCCTGTTACAAATCTTCTTACACCTTCACCAAAACCGTCTATACTTTCCTTACGGCTTTCAAGCTGCCCGGCAACGGTCTCATATCTTACTATAGGTCCTGCTATAAGCTGAGGGAAAAGCGTTATATATGTTGCAAGATTTATTATATTTTTTTGCGGCTTTGCCGTTCTTCTGTATACATCAACTGAATAGGTAAGAATCTGGAATGTATAAAATGATATACCGAGCGGCAATGACAAATTTATCGCCTTTATATGAATATGCGGAATTTTATTTATATTTTCCGTAAAAAATCCCATATATTTAAAGAAAAACAAAATCCCGAGATTTATGATAACAGCCAAAGCAACCATAAGTCTTGCCGACCTTATTTTTTCCCTATTCATAAAATAATCGGTCAAAAGTCCCATAATATAGCCGACTATTATGGATACGAGCATAACAAAAACATACTTAGGCTCGCCCCAGGCATAAAACAAAAATGAAAAGATCATAAGTACGAAGTTTTTAACCGCTCTTGGACTTATATAATATACCAACATCACTGCCGGTAAAAATGCAAATAAAAATGTAATACTTGAAAATAACATAAGCCAGCTCCCTGCGTTTCAAATAAATTTAACTTATTTATAATAATATCTTTGTTTGTTTATTTCAAGGAGATTTTATTTTTATATTCAATATTTATTATTGTTTTTTTCATAAAAGGTATGACCGTCTATGGCACAGATATGTGGCAAAGACGGTCATCTTAGATAGAATTCATATTTGATGGCTTTGTCCACCACCAAGTGAAAATCTAAATCATTTAATTTACATTTTCAAATCCGTAGCATACTTCATCCAGAAGGTTGCCGTTTGAATCATAGATTCTAAACAGAGTCCAGTAGTATCCATACTTTGGCTGCCATACTGTCCAAAGACTGTTTCCATTTGCTCCGCATCTGCCGGTTGTATATATCCAGGCATCCTTGCCCTGTGCAAGTAATGAACAATCAAGTATCAGTATTTCATACTGATATGAATTATTAGGGTTATTGTAGCTTTCTATACCGATAAGATATCCTCCGCCTTCTCCGGAATACGGCATCTGGCAGATACCTTTAATTTCCTTATGGTATTCAGTTCCGAAAGCATACTGTATCTCTGATTTTTTTTCATTTCCTACGACTCTTGCGTAACATACAATTACATAGCTTCCTGATTTTTCAGGTGTCCAATCGATGCAGTTATTATTCTTTGTCCAAGGACTTACTTCAAACCATTCACCCGGCTTGTTACTATCACAGGCAACCCATCTGTATTCAACTGTATCTGCTTCATTACTCTTATGAATAACCATACCTGCCTGTATAGACGGATGGTTGCTTGCACAATATATTCCGTCTGTAGTAATAGTTCCGTCTGAAGGCTTTTGTTCTTCCTTCTCTTTTATGCTTACAGCCAAACATTCCGGTTCAACATCATTATGATTCTCATCTCCCACAACCTTATACCAGACATAATAGGTTCCGACTTCGGTTTTTGCAGGGATGGATGTGGTATAAAGGTTATCAGCAGGCGCTGTGTTCTCGGTGTTCGCGGCGTAGTACATCGTACCGCCTGTCGCTTCGCCAGCGGTGACAAGTTTCTGCGCGGAACCGGTATAGGTCAGTGTCTTGGCTGTCGGAGCTTTTTTAACGATTGCTGCCTGCTTCGCCGTGAAGGAATATGTGAACGTTGTTGCTCCCGTAATGGTGGCTTCTGCCGGATCTGTGTCCCATGCTCCGCCCATATAACCTGAACCGGCCTTCATACCCGTAGGTACACTGGCAGGCTTCGATCCGCTCTGTACGATCTCCGTCTTGTTTGTCGTGCTGTCATCCGACCATGTTCCGCCCACTACCTTGTAGGTGACGGTATAAGTCGGAATCGCCGAGAAGGTATATGTGAACGTCGTTGCTCCCGTGATGGTTGCATCTGCCGGGTCTGTGTCCCATGCTCCGCCCATATAACCTGAACCGGCCTTCATGCCCGTAGGCACACTCACAGGCTTCGATCCGCTCTGTACGGTCTCCGTCTTGTTTGTCGTGCTGTCATCCGACCATGTTCCGCCCACTACCTTGTAGGTGACAGTATAAGTTGGAATCGCCGAGAAGGTATATGTGAACGTCGTTGCTCCCGTGATGGTTGCATCTGCCGGATCTGTGTCCCATGCTCCGCCCATATAACCTGAACCGGCCTTCATACCCGTAGGTACACTGGCAGGCTTCGATCCGCTCTGTACGGTCTCCGTCTTGTTTGTCGTGCTGTCATCCGACCATGTTCCGTTGACTACTTTGTAGGTCACTTCGTAGGTCGGCGCAACATATGCCGGAACTTTAACCGTAACATAATCGCCCGCTTCGTGCGTTTCTGTTTCCTTCACACGCACATAGTATGTTCCTGCCGACAAACCGGTAATCTCCGTACCAGCGCAATCGGTCTTGGAAGTAAAGCTTGAATTACCGGAATACTCCATCTTGCCGTCAACACCGGTAATCTTGCCGTCGCTATCTCCGTTCGTTGTTGGAGCGGCTCCCACAAGTCCTGTCGGAGCGGCGGGACCGTCTGCCTTTGCAATACTCCACTCAATGCTCTGATCATCCGTCGTGCCGTCACTCCATTTTGTGTTGGTCTTATCTTTCAAGGTAACTGTCGCAGTATAGCTGCCGACAGCCGTTGCCTTACCATCCGTTACGGTATAACCCGAAGCATCTGCAACACCAGTCTGTTCATTCCCCGTCCATTTAAGACCGGCAGTTGCCGTAGGAATGGTAATGGGTTGCGCCGTAATCGTAAATCCAACACTGGCAGTAGCTGCACCGCTTCCGCTTCCCAGAGTTATACTTGCTGTATATGTTCCGGCATTTTTAGGTGCGGTTGAACCAAGAGATGTATTTCCCTTCTTGTAAGTTATTGTTGGCGTTCCAAGAACAGAAGTGTCTCCGGTGATGGTAGCCGCCTTTGCCGATCCATTATATACAAGACTACCTGTTGGAGCTGCGATAGTCAGTGTTGCCGCGTTGTTCGTAAGAGAGCATCCACTATTGCCACATGTTGCTGTTATGGTCTTACCATCTTGGGATACAACATATGTAAACCTATGATAATGTGCCGAAGAATCATGCGGAACAATCGTTTTACCGCCAATGGCGGAATTGTCCGACAAATCGCCTGCTTCAAAGCTTACCGTTGAATCTAACTTGTCCACAAATGCTTTTTCCAGAGTCACCGTACCTTTGTAAGAAGATGAATTAATCTCGTCAACGGAACCATTTGTCCAACTAAGAGAAATCGTTCCTGTACTGGTGCTGCTTCTCGAACTGCCAATACCAACATCATTTGTACTGTATGCAATCGCGTTGACAACACCGCCAGAGATTATGATTTCATTGCATTTTCTATTACGTCCACTACCGATTGCTGCCGAATCAGAGGCACCATATGCGGTTATATTTCCACCGGTTATTTCGATCCTGTTTGCTTCAGCATCCCTTCCTGAACCAATACCGGCACCCCATTCAGGTTTATATCCCTCACATATACTTCCTTTTGCTAAAACTGTTCCACCTGTTATTGTGATGATACCGCTTTCTCCGTCTAATCCACCGCCGATTCCGGCAGCACCATAGTTACCATATGTCTCTACATATCCGCCATTGATACGGATTATTCCTCCGTTTCCGTGCCGACCTCCGCCAATACCAGCTCCATACCAGTTACCGCCATAAGATTTTATAGTTCCAGCATTGATGGTAATTGTCCCTCCACTACCACCTTTATATGCAGATACATCTCCGCCACCAATACCTGCGGAATTCTGGCCTCCATGCGCCTCGATATACCCTCCATATATATTGACTGAACCACAATTCATGGTTTCTTCGCTATTAGCTCCACCTATAGCTGCATAATTCGGCTTTTGAGTTGCATCAGCACATAGTTTTCCTTTATTCTCTCCAGTAGATTGTGCGAAGATGTTTAGTGAATTATTGCCATAAACAGTTATTCCGCTTTGAGCATTCAGTGTTGCGCCATCAGCAAGAATAAGATTTACATTTCCATCTACAACGATTCGATTGTTAATCGTTAAAGTACGATTAACCACATACCAACCGGTATTCCAAGTGGTATCGCTTTCACTGACATAAGAATTACTTGTACAGTTTGCATTGTTTCCATTCGCATCTAAATACGGAATACTTACAGCAGTATCTTCCTTAAATGTTATTGTGACGGTAACATTTTTATCGGGCATGCTGAAAGAATATGTACCATCCTGATTAGCTGTAGGCTGAAGAGTACCGCTTCCTTCATAAGAATAGCTAATTGAATCTACCACATATCCATTTGCAGGCTGAGGAGTTAGTACAATATTGGTATTAGGCAAAGCTTTGGTCGGGGATACAACCAGAGATCCCTTTGATGGTTCAGAATTAGAAACAATCGTACTGTTGACACCCTCGATGTCTTTCCACTGCGCATATGCAATTACGGATTCTTTCCATCGATAGGTTGTTCCTTCCGGATAATAATCTGATCCTATTTTCCAGGTGTCAAACTCCATTCCGTCAGGTGGCGTGAATGAACATTCGGGCAAAACAAAGAACTTATCTGTTCTGCCACTCATAGCCTCCATAGTCCCTGATCCACCGTTTGCATCAAACCTGACAGATCCCTGTATAATAACAGGTATGCTATCCTGTGATGCACTTATATCGATAGAATATTCACTATCACCAACCGTAACTTTCAACACGGCATTTGATTCAAAACTATCCCCACCATAGTATGTAGTCAACATCCATTTATTATCCTGCTGCGATGCAGAGATGCAGCTTCCATTGACTTCTACATTGTTGATTTCATCTGTCGTGGTCTCCAAAAGAGCATCCAATACATCTGTCAATTCAAAAGTGCTGCTCTCTCCGTTGGGTGTTGTCTTGCTGAATGTCTTACCGGAATACTTGAAAAAAGTAGTATATGTAGTCTTCTTCTTAAAGCTGACATTCACCGTCACATCTCCATCAGGCATAACAAAAGATGTTGTCGCCCAATAGAAAGGAACCGCATTTTCGCCACATTTCACGGAAAGGTCATATAATTCATATAGATCATCCGGGCTGATTGTCAAAGTAACAGTCTCCCCCTTGACTGCTTTTGTTTTATCTGCCGTTACCGTTCCATTAATGATTCCATCCGCAATCGTAATGGAGTAAGTCGTTTCAGATGCATAAGCCACCTTCATAAGCCCATCAATTGGAACTAACCCAAGTACCATCGAAACTGTCAGAACGAAGGTCATTATGCGTTTTATTATATTCTTACTTATTCGTTTCATAATATTTTTCTCCAATCATTTTTATTTCTTTTTTTCACATCAAGACAGTTTGTTTTCTCCGAAGCACCCATCTCGTGAGCTTCGCTCACTCAATGATGAGACATTCGCCGCATCATCGTCCGCCCCCTCCGGTAATTGCCTACAAGCTAGCTTGCGGCAGTTACCGTCGAGTCCGTACTTGGTGCTTCTCATTGCTAACGCACAAAAACCGCCGGATAAAGGGTCTAATATCCCTATATCCGACGGTTATCCATCTCTATTATATTTAATTTCAGATATCGAAAAAAGGGCGCAGTTAACTAATGCTTGCTTGCTTGCTTGCTTGCTTGCTTGCTTGCTTGCTTGCTTGCTTGCTTGCTTAAGCGTAGCGTACTGCGGCATACCTTGTCAACCCCCTTCTCTGAAATGTATCCATTCCTACATTCATTAATCAAAACATTAGTTAATATATCACAACATACACCAAAAATCAAATTTGATTTATTATTATTTTAGCACAAGCTGAATTTATAAACAGCCTTGAATATTTATTATTTTTTCGCTGTTTTGGCAGTATTAATCATTCAAAAATGAACTGATCTTTTTATTCTTCCCCGATATTTCTTTAGGTGCATAGATATACATTTCGTGGCGGGCACGGGTCATGGCTACATATAACATGCGTCTCTCTTCTTCAAGTTCTGCAGAAGTCTTGGCTTTTTTATACGGAATTATACCCTCAACCGCATTCATGATATATACAACGTCAAATTCAAGTCCCTTCGAGCTGTGCATGGTAAGAAGCCGCAAGCCTTTTTTATCTTTTTCCTCAACCTGTTGTTTTTTCAAAAGTTCCGTATACTCAGCGATGAATTCAAACATTTCCCCAAAGCTCGAAAAATCAGATACCATTCCTGCAAATTCGTCAAGTATTTCAAACAACTCATCTTCATCAAGCTGTCTGTATTCCGCATAATTTTTTAAGTAATCATCATAGCCTATGGCATTTCGTATGAAATTTAGTGCGGGATAAGGTCTCATCTTTCTTATAAGCTTAAGATCATGTGCAAGCTTATCAATTCTTTCCACGACATATTCCTTATCTCTGGCACGGTACATAAGCATGTCAAAGTCTATTTCCTCTTCTACCAATAAATTTCTGCTTATATACCTGCTCGGTTTATTCATTATCCGAAGAAATGTCGCTCTGCTCATATCCCCCATTGCCATTCGCATATAATCAAGTACATTTTTTACTACAAAATGCTCAAATAAATTTGGAAGACTATCACTTATAGTATATGGTATATTATATTGATTAAGCTTATATACAAGGCGTCTTGGTTCGATATTGGTACGATATAATACCGCCTGTTTTTCATAAGGTATACCTGCATCATAATGTTTTCTTATATTTTCTATAATTGCGTCATTTTCGGCATTTATATCTTTTGTTTCGATAAGCCGAAAAGTGCCCTCCTCTTTGCTTTTCGAAGAAAGCTTCTTGGCAAACCTCTTATTATTATTTGATATAAGCTTCGAGGATACTTCTGTAATCACTCGGTCACATCTGTAATTTTCCTCAAGATAATACTTTTTTGTTCCTTTAAATTCCTTTTCAAACAAAAACATTATCTCGGGTCTTGCACCCCTGAAACCATATACAGACTGGTCATCATCACCGACAACAAATACATTTTCTGCCGGTTTAGCCAAAAGCTTAAATATCTCATATTGAATTTTATTACTGTCCTGAAATTCATCAATCATTATATAACGGAAGATTTTTCTGCAGCTTTTAAGTATATCCGATCTGTTTGTCAAAAGCTCATAACACATAACCATCATATCATCGAAGTCAATTTTGCCGAAACGTTTCATTTCTTTGGTAAATCTTCTGTATATCTCCCTGAACTCTTCTTCAGGCATTTCGCGGCTGTAGAAGTTGTCGATATCTATCATATCACATTTTACCAGACTTATCTGTGATATTATGGTCGAAATAATATCATCCTTATTTTCATAATCAAGCGACATTTTTGAAAGTATGCCGTCAATCATTTTTCTTTTTTCTTCATTTGAGATTATGTTGGAATTATCAAGCTTATATGCTGTTTTGACAATCCAGAAATAAATAGAATGAAATGTACCGAATCTTACATGATAATTATGCCCCTTCGTCATAGCCTTAAACCGCTGCTCCATTTCATTTGCCGCAGCTCTTGTAAATGTTATGACAAGGATATCCGAAGGTGAAACACCCGTGGATTCTATCAAATATTTTATTCTTCCTGTAATAACTGCTGTCTTTCCGGAACCCGGTCCCGCTATAACCATGCACGGTCCGTCAACATGTCTTATGGCACGCTCCTGTTCCTTACTGTAATTCATATTTTTTCTCCTAATAAAAATACCCAATTATTTCCAAAACAAGGACATAATTGGGTATAAATATATTTTACGCATTTGCTCCGCAGCACTTCTTAAACTTCTTACCGCTTCCGCATGGACAAGGATCGTTACGTCCAACCTTCGGAGGCTTAACTACTGTTTTTGAAGACTTCTGAATCTTATATAACTCTTTACGCTTATCCTCAGTGAAGATTTTATCCCACTGTTCAAGTGTATAAAGCCACTCTGCATTACATCCTACCATATTCATGTAAAGCTTCTCAGGATCAAATAAAAGAGATACCTCACTGTCCTCTGTTATATTATCAACATCGTTTGACTTAATCAAACTCTCATCTATTCCGTCAAGGAATCCAACCATAAGTTCAAGCGGCATATCATATTTTTCGGCAAGTTCCTTTACTGTTCCTTTTACCTCTTTCTTAGGTTCTGCAAGAAGCTGCTCATATATAGCCTTTTCTCTCTGGAAATAATCAAGCCAGAATTTTTTTCCTTCCGGTGTATTGTCATCAAGTCCGTATGCGTGATCACGCCATTCCTTTAATAAACTCATTTTTATCTCCTCTATTGTCTAAAATTGCTCACGTGCTTTATCATGTAGCCAAAGCATAGTATATCAAAAATATGTTTTTATTTCAATATTTTTATTTTTCTTCACTTTGACCTTTATTTCCCACGCCGTTTAGTATTTTACCAAACCATAATGCAACATACATAAGCGCCGGTACCGCTATTGTGAGTGCCAAAAAAGGCATAAATAATTTGCTTCCCATAATTCCCGTTACAAATGTCGCAATTATAAGTGCTACTATAATTATAATACATACCCAGGCAATTATCCTTGAAAGCTTCTTTTTGGAAAGCATAGACAGATATTCGATATTTTCCTGTCTTAAGTCTTTTATTATCTCTTTTTCTTCTGCCATAACATTACCTTTTCTTTCATTTACTGACCTTACTCATATCTTAACGCATCTATAGGATTAAGATTTGCTGCCTTAATCGAAGGAATAAGACCAAATACTATACCGATAACCATAGAAAATATAACCGAAACCGCAATAGCCGCTCCGCTTATGGCAACAGGTGTCTTTGCCACATCGGCAATAATATATGCAAGGCCTATACCGGCACCTACACCTATAAGACCGCCAAGACTTGTAAGCACCGCTGCCTCCGTCAGAAACTGACCGAGAATTACACTCTTTCTTGCGCCCAATGCCTTCTTAAGTCCTATCTCTCTGGTTCTTTCGGTAACCGATACAAGCATTATATTCATAACACCTATACCTCCGACAATAAGAGAAATACTTGCAATCCAGATAAGCTGCTGGCTGGTGGATGCACTGACCTCCTGGAGTGCCTTTGCCTTCTCGAGCAAGTCCTCGCTTCTGTATTTCAAAGTGGATGACATATCGTCTTCTCCCGACTCTTCACCCATATTGTTAATACCTGATTTATTTGCGCCAATATATTCATTTAATATGTCAGCCGTCTTCTTACCGGCTCTTGTCATATCCTCGGTCTTTCTTGGAACAACTGCTACATTATACGGCTCATCATATCCAAAAAGCATAGGCCAGATGGTATCAATCACGAAAATCTTTCCCGATATATCATTTCCGTAATATGTATACCAGTCAGCTATGGATTCAACCTTAGGGCTGAAGGAGTCCTGCTGCATAACAACACCTATTACAACATATGCATCATTATTTATTATAACCGTTTTATCTATTATATCCTTTTCTCCGGCAAAAAGCGTATCTGCGGATACAGCATCAAGAATAACAAATTTATTATGTTTTTTTCTGTCACTTTCGGTAAAAAGTCTTCCGTACTTTACGCTATATCCCATAACACTAAAATAATCCTCATCCACACCAACTATGGTAGCATCATTGATGGTATTGTCATTATAGGTTATTCCGCTGTAAAGTGAACCTACCCTGAAAGCCGTTACCGCTGTTACTTCTTTAAGCTCAACAATATCCTTCTTTAATTTCATATCAAAAGGCGTAAGCTTATTTCCACCGCTGCCATTTCCCGAACGGTAAGCCCATTCACCTTGATATAGCTCTACCTTAACAACATTTGTTCCCGAGCCCACAAGGTTTTCTTTAATCTGCTCACTCGTTCCTTTTATGGTTGAAACTATTGCAATTATCGAAGCAATTCCTATTATTATACCAAGCATGGTAAGAAAGGAACGCATCTTATGTGCCCATATTCCCTGAAATGATAATC
>DFDU01000019.1:8824-9804 GCA_002369325.1 Lachnospiraceae bacterium UBA3820 | reverse complement strand
TTGTCATAAGACGTTCCAGATCATAAATGGAATTAAGATATTCTCTTAACTCTTCTCTGGTTATTATATTATTATTAAGAGATTCTATTGCATCAAATCTTTTTTCAATTAAATTAATATCAACAAGAGGCTGTTCAATAAATTCACGTAGTTTTCTTGCGCCCATAGCAGTCTTTGTTTTATCAAGCACCCAAAGAAGCGACCCCTTTTTTTGCTTATCCCGAAGTGTCTCTGTCAGCTCGAGATTTCTTCTGGTTGAAGAATCAATAATCATATATGAATCCACTGAATAAAGCTCAATATGATTAATATGCTTAAGGGTATTCTTTTGCGTATCATAAAGATACGAAAGCATCGCTCCCGAAGAAACAACAAGCTCCGGAAAATCATCCAAACCAAGTCCGCTGATTGAAGATATATTAAAATGTCTCTTAAGTAAATCTTCATCAGATATATAATCAAAATAATGCTCCGGTGCTTCGGATATTGTAATATTCAGTTTATCAACTGTGAAATCAATATCAATTCCGGAATTAAGAAATGTATCCTGATATATTATTTCAGAAGGCTGATATTTGTTTATTTCATCAATAACCTTTTCGGCTGTGGTAATTGTACATACCTTAAATACACCTGTTGAAATATCGGCAACCGATATACCATACTTAAAATTATAATATGAGATGCACATAAGATAATTGTTTTTAGCTTCATCAAGTACTTCGGCAGACATATTAGTTCCGGGAGTGACAATCCTTATAACCTCACGTTTAACAAGTCCCTTAGCAAATTTAGGATCTTCAACCTGCTCCCCTATAGCAACTTTATATCCTTTTTCAATAAGACGATTTATATACAAATCCGCTGCATGATGAGGAACTCCGCACATAGGTGCTCTTTCTTCCAGACCGCAGTCTTTTCCCGTAAGTGTAAGCTCAAGCTCCTTGGATGCAGTAATTGCATCATCAAAAAACATTTCA
>DFDU01000019.1:0-8775 GCA_002369325.1 Lachnospiraceae bacterium UBA3820 | reverse complement strand
CAAAAAACATTTCATAAAAATCTCCGAGCCTGTAAAATAAAATACAGTCCTTATATTGCTCCTTTGTAGCCACATATTGTTCCATCATCGGCGAAAGCTTGCCCATGAAAAAGTCCTCCAAATCTCAATAATTATACAACATCTTGTAAGTAAGCTTTGTTTAACCACAATTTTCATTATATATAAAAACTCCCGATAGTACAAGAACTTTTTTCCATTCCCTAAATAATGTTTTCTGCTGACGAACTGAATTTTCAAACGACGTAACCAAACACTGAGGGTAAGTTATAACGTGTCATCAATTTGCTAAATCAGAGCACTCAATTCTTGATATTTGCACGAAATTGATAAACTCGCTTTCGCTCAAACATATCAATTTCAAGCAAATATCTGCAAATTTTCGTTTCTGATTTAACGCAAATCGGACAATGTTATAACTTACCCTCAGTGTTTATTTTACGTCTATTTACTTATTTATATGTCAGCAGAAAACATTATTTCGATAGCTCAAAATGCACAAATGTGCCATTTTGAGCTATCGGTATCGGTTGTGTTCATATATAACGGGAATAATATGCGGACGGTTAGCAAATACATTTGCATTATTTTTGTTAAATCAGCAATGAGAATTTTGATAGATTCGCTCAGAAACCGAACTGTTTGAGCGTAGCGAGTTTTCGGTTTCGTGCGAAGATAAAAAAATTCGAATGCCTGATTTAGAAAATAATGTTAGTATTGCTAACCGTCTGCTATATTATCCCGTATATGAACACAACTGATACCGTTTATTCTGAGATAAATGGTTATATGAGTATGGGTTGAAGCTGTGTAAATTTAAGGGCGGCTTCTATGGTTTCGGGAATTTTCGTTATGTCTGCTATCATGGAGTTGGGCTTTTTGATAAAATCATCCTGTCCAAAAGGAACAAAGAAGATATTTTTCATAATCATCAGCTTTCCTATATTTTGAAGGTTGATTCCGAGTGCATCATTTGTGGAAATTGATATAATTAATGGACGATTATTTCTAAGATGAGCCTTTGCCGCCATAAGAACAGGTGTGTCGGTTATTCCGTTAGCAAGCTTTGCCATTGTATTTCCTGTGCACGGTGCAATGACAAGAGCGTCAAAGAGCCTGTTGGGACCGACTGCTTCTGCCTGCTGAATTGTAGACATTCCCTCCTTACCGCAGATATTTCGTATTTCATTGATAAAATCACTTGCTTTTATAAATCTTGTATCGAGATTTAAAGTATTATAAGAAAAAACAGGTGTTATATCCGCACATTTATCCTTAAGAATCTTTATTTGTGATTTAATTTTATCAAAAGTACAAAACGAACCCGTAATTGCAAATCCTACATTGCACTCTGATAATTTCATAATAATAACCTCATATCTTTGTTGCGTATGAAAGGTTATCTTAGATTGATATCATTAATTATTGCCATCGCTATCGCTTTACCGGCTTCTACAGGATAAATTTTTCCCGGTATACCGGGAAATTGCTTCGCATAAATATTCTTTTCTTTGCAATATGAAAAATCGACACCGCCATCTTTCGAGGCAATATCAAAAATCATGACATTGTCAGAAAACAAATCTATAAAATCCTTATTAAATATTAATGCCGGAACTGTATTAAAAATATATCTGTATTTTTTGAAATCAAAACCGGAATAAGAATTTAAATCAATAAATCCATAGCCTTCGTTTTCAATTTCAGGTTTCAACTCTTTTCTTCTTACCAAAATATCTATACTTATACCCTTATAAAAATCCGAAAGAACTTTTGAGATTGCTTTCCCGCAGAAGCCGTAACCTGCAATCATACACTTACCTTCATTTAATTTAACATTATCCGATAAAGCGTACTTAATCAGTCCTTTTGCAGTCAATACAGCATTTGTTTTTGTAAGCTCTTCTATCTTAAGATAATCCACATATTTGATTTTCATTAGCTCACATTGATGTATCAGCCTGTTTGACATTGCACCTGCATATAAAAACTGTCCATATTCAAGATAAGGAATAATCAAGCGGGTCATTTTTTCATTTGCAGGAGGTGCCAATACAATCATGGATTTGTTATTGATATATTTTTTGTTCCGGTATACGTCAAAACCGAGCGAATACAAAGCTTCTGCCGTATAATCCATTCTTTTGTCATCGCCGATAACACAAATATTACTGATATCCAATCCTTATACCTCCCTAACGATAATTTATTATATTCCGCCAAAATAAAAACGTGATAATATGAAGCTTCAAAGCAATACAAATTCGCTTATCAGCTTTTTTAAAAAGTATTTATAGTTTTCTTTTTTTATATCCTCTTTATAATATATATTTATGCTTTTAAAAGGTATATCATTTATGAATATGACAATATTTCCGGCTATATCCCCCATATGTACGGGTGCTTCAATCGATTCCGGCAAATATACCTCATAGCTTACGTTTTCATCTTCTCTTAAAATCAAACTGAATTCATCATCAACATACAGTTTTACAAAAACATTTTCTATTCCTTTATTTATTTTAACAGGTGACAAAGGAAAATCCCTGTCGAAAACGGTTCGTCTTTTATAATTATTTATTCCATAGTCCAATAGAACTTTGGCATCTTTCCATTTGTAGGTTTTATTATTCGGCCAACCGCACCCAAGTAATGCAATTATAAATGTTCTGTCATCATGTTTAACCGCACATACATAACAATAACCTGCTTCGCCTGTAAATCCTGTTTTACCGGCTATTACACCTTCTGCCATATCCAAAAAAGCATTTTTATTATTAACCGTAAAGTTTCTCTTTTTATTATAATCAGAAAAAGAATACGATCGCGTCTGACATATATTTATAAAATCTTCTTTGACTGGTGAATCCATTACACAATATTTCATAATCAAGGCGAGCCCTTTGGCAGTTGTATGATGATTTCCTTTTTCATCGGTAGAATCTAGTCCGTTCGGGGTAATAAAATATGTATCGGATAAACCTATTTCAAAAGCTTTTTGATTCATCATATCCGAAAAGCCTTTGACACTTCCTCCTATATGTTCGGCAATCGCAACAGCGGAATCATTATGACTTTCAAGCATCATCGAATAAATCAAATCCTTTAATGCGTATTGTTCTCCTTCATTTATTCCCAATTGTACATCCGGCATCTTTGAAGCATACGAGCTTACGGTAACTATATCATTTGGATTTCCGTATTCAAGAGCTATAATCAATGTCATTATTTTTGTTGTACTTGCCATCGCTCTTTCGTCATTTTCGTTTTTGCCGTATAAAACTCTTCCGGTGTCTCCATCCATCAAAACAGCTGATAAAGAATAAAGTGATAAATTATCCGAATTGGCATAAGAATCAATATGATAATATAAAATATTAATTATCAATATAATATTTAATATTAAACAGATACATATTTTTTTCATATTATCTCCATTGATGAAACTTATTTAATTATATTTATTGTTAATCCGGAATAGAATTTTAAATTGAAATTATTGTACTTTTTTAGTATAATAATTTATATAAAATGTGAGGTTCGGGGAATATGAAAACACTATTTACATCAGACTTAAAAGAAGGAATGGTTACAGGCGCTGATACCTATTCTGATCAGGGCTATCTTGTAGTACCTAAAAATACTGTTCTTACTAAAAACCTTATCACCCGAATAATCAACAATAACATTTTGACTGTAGAAATAACAGGTGAAGAAATCATATCGGAAAAGCCTAAAGAAGAAAATAAGCTTATGCTTACCGGTAACTTTGTCAGTATTTCCCAATCCGTTGATACTACTACCAAACAATATCAAATGTTCAAAAAAGCATATGACAGCAATATCGAAAATCTCAGCGATAAGATTAATGATGTAGTTACGAAAAATGCTCCGATTGATGTCGATGATATGCTTGAAAATACCCTGGAAATTGTAAGATCCACAAATTCTCCTCTTAGTATTTTTACAATGCTTTCGACTTTGAAAAATTATGATGATTCAACCTTTAATCATTCGTTGAATGTTTCTCTTATATGTAATATTTTCGGACATTGGCTTAATCTAAGTGAAAAAAATATTGAACTTGTTACCGCCTGCGGCCTTTTCCATGACATAGGAAAGCTTCTTATACCTCAGGAAATTATTAAAAAGCCTGGAAAACTTACCGATGAAGAATTTGCTATAATAAAAACTCATCCAAAGCGAGGCTATGATCTTTTAAAAACAAAAAATGTCGACCCTCATATTCAAATGGCTGCTCTTATGCATCATGAAAAATGTGACGGTTCCGGATATCCTATGAGAATTACAGGTGATAAAATCGACTGGTGTGCCAAAATTGTAACTATCGCCGATATATACGAAGCCATGACTGCCAAACGAGTATATCGCGGACCTTTAAGTCCTTTCAAGGTTATAAATATGTTTGAGGATGACGGTTTAAAGAAATACGAGCCGACTTATATTTTGACTTTCCTTGAACATGTCGTAAACAGCTATGTAAATTGTCGTGTTAAATTAAGTAATGGTGCCGAAGGTGATGTTATTTTTATAAATAAGGTCAATCTCTCAAAACCCCTTGTTAAAACTTCTGATAATAATTTTATAGATTTATCAAAATCCAATGATATTTCAATAGAGAGCATATTATAAAAACGGACCTGTTACGGTCCGTTTTTCATGTTTCAACTTTTATATTTACCTCTTCCATTGCCTGTTGTCTGAAATCTTCTATCTTATCAGGCGAAATAACAGGAAGTTCATCCATACTTTGAACGCCGAAGCTTCTTAGGAAATCCTCGGTTGTACCAAAAAGAATAGGTCTTCCTATGGCATCAAGTCTTCCGACTTCCGCTATAAGATTATACTCAACAAGCTTATTTATGGCATGAACACAGGATACGCCACGTATGGCTTCTATCTCCTGTCTGGTAATCGGCTGCTTATATGCAACTATTGAAAGAGTTTCCATTAATGTATCGGTAAGTACATGCTTCTTAGGCATATTTACAAGCTTTGATAATACATCATAATACTCATTTTTGGTACATAGCTGGTAAGAATCCTCAAGCTTTACAAGCTTAATACCTCTGTCTTCAGCATCATATTTATCAATCAAATTATTTATTATTTTTTCAAGTGTCGGCTCATCAACTTCAAGTGCTTTGGAAAGCTCTTTAATCGGAACGGCTTCTCCCATTGAAAATAGAATTGCCTCTATGGCTCCTTCAAGCCGGGTAACGCTCTCTTCCATTTGTATCCTCCTAATCGACCTCAAGGGAATCTATAATTATATCGCCAAAAAGTCCATCCTGTTTTATCGCTATATGTCCTACCTTCATAAGCTCAAGAATCGCAAGAAATGTTACAATTATACTTTGCTTTGAACGTCCTGTTTCCAAAAGTGTTCTGAAATTAATACCTTTTAATCCTCTGATGGTGCATCTGATTTCATCCATCTTATCTTCGATATTGATTTCTTCCTTTTCAATAGTACCAAACTTACTTCTGATAGGATCGACTCTGTCAACAGTACGCTTCATAACCTCGTTAAAAATCGCATTAAGCTGCGCCAGAGTTGTATCACCGATTATATCGGCAGGATCGATCACTTCTTTGAAATTCCTGACCTCATCTGGTATAGATGGGGACTTATAATAACTTTTATATGCATCAAGCTCCATATCCTTAAGCTCGTAAGAAGCATATTTATACATCTTATATTCCAAAAGTCTTCTGACAAGCTCTGAACGTGGATCCTCTTCTTCCTCCTCTTCCTCATGCTTAGGAAGAAGCATCTTTGCTTTTATGCTTAAAAGTGTACCTGCCATAACCAGAAATTCACTCATAATATCAAGATTTTCTTCCTGCATTCTTGCAACATAATCAAGATATTGTTCGGTTATATCAGCTATAGGTATATCAAATATATTAAATTTATTCTTTTCAATTAAATGAAGCAAAAGGTCAAGCGGACCTTCAAATTCATTTATCTTATATTCCGGTTTTTCAATCATAACTTATCCTTAATAACTAAATTAAACACAATGCACATTATAACCTATCTTATATAATAATGCAAACCATTCCGCCGTTTGAATCATTAACTATTTTCTCCATCGTATCCTGGAGCTTTTGCTGGCTTTCCTGATTTATCTTATTTATTTTCGATGCAAGACCGTCTTCAACCAACTGGCGAATGGTCTTTCCGAATATGTTAACACTCCAGATGTCATTATCTTCGGTTCCGTCATTGTTTATATATTTAATCAAATCTTTGGCCTGTTCCTCAGAACCTACTATAGGAGCTATCTCTGTTGTTATATTTGCCTTGATTAAATGAATTGACGGCGCCTGAGCCTTGATTTTAACACCGTATTTATTACCTGAACGAATAAGCTCCGGTGAATCAAGTGATATTTCTTCTTTATCGGGTGTAACTGAACCATAACCTGTTTTTAATGATTGTGCCAATGCAAAGCTTACTTTTTTGCAGCTTGATTTTGTATCTGCAAGTTCTTTAAGTTCTTTCATAAATTCATATTCATTTTGGATTCTTATACCTAACATTTCGGAAACCATATCATAATAGTATCTATCATAAAGTTTGATTCCGATATTTACATTTCCATCGGCAAGATTGATATTACTCATATCAATCCGTTCAATATAATCATCCGAATCAAGCTTAAGATTATCTATATCTCTCATATGATAGATTTTGCCAAAAGAATCTTTTGCAAGTTCAATGAGATAGGATTTAATCTCACTTTCATTATCAAGTGCTTCTACCCACTTGGGAATTATATAATTTACGGCCGTTACCGGAAATTCCAAAAGAAGACTTTCAAATATATTATTTATATCATAATCACTTAATCGATCGCAATTAACAGGAATAACTGTTTTGTTATATTGCTTTGATAATTCCCCGGCAAGTAAAACCGCCTGTTCGGATGCCGGCTGTCTTGAATTAAGCAATATCACATATGGTTTACCAAGCTTATTTAGTTCATCAATTGTCTTTTGTTCCGGTTCTATGTACGCATCCCTGTCAATATCCGTTATACTTCCGTCACTTGTAATAACTATTCCTACAGTAGAATGATCACGTATAACCTTTTTTGTACCAAGCTCAGCCGCCTCGGTAAAAGGAATATCATAATCGAACCAAGGCGTACTGACAAGTCTCTCGTTTCCGCCCTCTTCATGCCCTTTTGCCCCGTCAACCATATAACCTACACAGTCAATCATTCTTACTTTAAGATTAACTTCATCTCCAATTGTTATATCAACGGCTTCTTTCGGAATAAATTTTGGTTCCGTTGTCATAACCGTTTTACCGGCCGCGGATTGAGGAAGCTCATCCTTGGCACGCATTCTGTTATTTTCCTCTTCTATTGCAGGTATAACCAGCATTTCCATAAATCTTTTAATAAAGGTTGACTTACCTGTTCTTACAGGACCGACAACACCAATGTATATTTCACCGTTTGTCCTTTTTTCAATATCTTTATAGATATCCATAAAAATACCCCCGATTTTAATTTCCATTATTTAATATATATGTCATTAAAATCCGGGGTATTCATAATAATTTTATTTTTTTATAAAGGTATTATATCTGTAAAATTGAACAAGTCGTCTTATATAATCGGCACTGCAATGCACACCATCCGTTGATGCATCTTCAGGCAAATAACCGTTTTCATCCATTACGGAGGCAGCAGAATCAAGATAAATCACATCTCCTCTTTGCTGACACATTTTTAACAACTCATCATTAAACATATTTACTCTTTCCTGATTATATACATCACTCTTTTGAGATGATGAAAGAGAAACAGGTAATATACTTTGAACATATATAACGGCGTCAGGCTTTTCGGATTTGATAAAATCAATAAACTTACTCATATTATCGACAAATACATCAACATAAACCCAACCAAGCTCATTTACTCCGAACATAAGATAATAAGCATCAAAATCAGTAACTCTTACAGCATCATAACAAGTATATCCGTTTCCCACACCGGGTATGGAAATAACATTATCGGTTTCAAGCTTATCTACACTTAAGCCCTTGTAATAAAAACCGTTTATGTTTGCCAATCCGGAATAAATCACAAGCCCTTCGGTTCTTGAGTCACCTATAAAACAAACATTATCAAAATATGATAAGTCAACCGGTCCGTCTACCTTTTGATACTTATTCTCATCATACCAGTTGGCAGCCTGAACTTCCTCGACCGGTCCCAAAGATGTCTCAGGCACTGTATAAGATGTATCAGGAACAGGAACACTTTGAGTCTGATCTTGCTCATCCTCGGTAGTAGGCGTATAGTCAGGTACAACCGCATGCGTTATCATAAGATTATAATCGATATAACCAATAGGATTCTGTCCCAATTCAGCAGCTACCGTATATTTTAATTTACCGGCTTTTTTTCCTTTATATTTATCTGATACCTTTAAATATAACAGAGTACATAACGATACAACAAATACAAAGCATAATAAGTATATTAATAAAAGCTGCATTTTTCTCTTATGCCTTTTCTTTTTATAATTTTCTCTGGTATATCTGTTAGCCACTTTGACTATTTCTCCCCTTTATTTCCAATCCTGAAATAATGATTCGGATGTTCTCATACGCGTTAAAAGTCTTTTTAATGCATCCTTTGCGGTTATATTTCCGAAAAGAATTTCATTTACAATACTTACTATAGGCATCTCAACACCGTATTTTTCGGA
>DFDU01000018.1 GCA_002369325.1 Lachnospiraceae bacterium UBA3820 | reverse complement strand
TCATATTTCTACAGATTATGTTTTTGACGGTACTGCGATGACACCATATAAAGAATTTGATTCAACGGCACCTACTGGTGTTTACGGTTTTACAAAACTGGAAGGTGAAAGATTTGTAAAACAATTTGCGGATAAGTTTTTTATTATAAGAACCGCATGGCTCTACGGTGAAGGCAGAAATTTTGTTAATTCCATGATGAAGCTTGGCAGAGAAAACGGAGAGGTTAATGTTGTAGCAGATCAAATGGGTACCCCTACAAGTGCCAAAGAGCTTGCAAGATTAATTCATGTTTTGGAACCGACAAATAATTTCGGCGTTTTTCACGGAACCTGTGAAGGTTATTGTTCATGGGCTGACTTCGCGGAAAGAATATTTGAGTATGCGGGCATAGATGCCAGGGTTAACAGGTTAAGAACCGATGAGTATCCTACACCGGTTAAAAGACCGGCATTTTCGGTACTTGATAACTATATGCTTTCTCTCACGACGGATTTTAAGTTTGCTGAGTGGGAGGATGCTCTTAAAGAATATTTTGATGAGATAAATTAGTATAATAAAAAATATAGGGCAGAAATTCGAAAGATTTATTTCTACCCAAAAGGGGAAGGGGAGCCACTTGGTTTAAAGTGTACTCCCCTTCCGTTTATGAGAAAGATTTTTAATTCTAAAGCGTTGCACCGTATTCATCAAAAATATGGTCATACATCGATGGAAGCCCTATAAATTCACAACCGTATCTGTATCCGTAACTTCCGATTTCCGTTCTGTAAAGTATCTTAACTACCGAAAGAATTATATCATCGGAATTATCAAATTCAATTGTAGCATTGAAGTAATAATCAGTCGGTAATTTTGTAACAGACATAAAACCGATACCTGCCTTTGAAATATCAAAAACCTCAATCTCGGTATCAAGTGAGTCGATTTTAATTCCGTCTTGTTTAAAAAGATTGGATACTTCCAGTTTTATCTTAATAGGAAGTCGTTTGTTTTTTCTTTTCTCTTCCATATTTACCTCCATAGCTGCTTTGAATTATTCATTTCGCACAAATATTTTTTTAATTATAACAAATTTTTTATAATTGTGCTATATAAATATTTGTTTTTTTGAAATTATTTGAAATTATCGGTTTAATCTTAATTGAATTAGTTTATAATATATCCATAATGGGAGAATGATATAATGAAAGTTAGAATGAATTTAAAAATAAATAATTATGACAAATTTATTGATGAGGTGATTGAAAAATATCATTTTGACAAAAATAATAAGTCTGAATTAAAAAAAATATACAATAATCTTATGGACTGTGTAAAACCTCTCGCGGCATACAAAATAAATCAAAAGGTAACCGGTATAAAATTAATCGATGACTGCCAGGCAGCGGTGGTGTGTATGACTATGGGAAAGGGTCCGGATATACTTAAGGAAACATATACAAAAAATAAAGAGCTGGATAAGGCATATATGATGGACTGCATAGCAAATGAGCTATTAATGAAAATGTATGTTGAGTTTAATAATATGTATTCAAGGTTTCACAGAAGATATGTAAAAAGATATGTCTTTATAGGAGAAGAAATCACAACGGAAAAGATACCGGATATAATTGAAGATATAAAGGGAAATGCTTCGTATAATGTGGAAATTGGTTCTATGGATATGAATTGTGAGGAATGTGTAAAGGATGATTTTATTGTGTCAGCCAATAAATACGGAGTAATGGAACCGACAAAAAGTGTTGTTTTTTATGCCTTGCTTACTGAAAATCCGAATCAGATTTGTGAAGGAATCTGTGATAATTGTAATAATAAAAACTGTGAGAATAATCCCTTATATGTTGAGGAAACAGACGAAGAATAAAATAAAAAAATTTCTTGTTTACATTGACTTTCCTACATTGTATAATAACTTCATTGTGTAAAAAATCAGATTATTCTGAGTATACAAGGAGGAAAAAAGTGAGCGAGGTTTTGATTGAATTAAGAGGTTTGAGTAAAAACTTCGGTGAGCAGCAGGTATTAAAAGGTATAGATTTAAATATACATGAAAACGAATTCCTTACACTTCTTGGTCCGTCCGGATGCGGTAAAACAACTACCTTGAGAATTATTGCCGGATTTGAGGAGCCAAGCAACGGTGAGGTTATTTTTGATGGAGTCGACATTTCGCGTATTCCTTCTTACAAGAGAGAGGTTAATACCGTTTTTCAAAAATATTCACTTTTCCCATTCTTAAATGTATTTGACAATGTGGCCTTCGGACTTAAGATAAAGAAGATGGATAAAAAGCTTATCGAGCATAAGGTTAAAAGAATGCTCAAGCTTGTGGGTCTTGAGGGTTTTGATAAGCGTGACGTTACAAAGCTTTCAGGTGGACAGCAGCAGAGAGTTGCCATAGCAAGAGCACTTGTAAATGAGCCTAAGGTACTTCTTTTGGATGAGCCTTTGGGAGCTCTTGATGCCAAGCTTCGTAAAGAAATGCAGATAGAGCTTAAGAAGATTCAAAAGGAAGTAGGCATTACATTTATATTTGTAACACATGATCAGGAAGAAGCTCTTTCCATGTCCGATACCGTTGTTGTTATGCACGAGGGCGTTATTCAGCAGGTAGGAACTCCTGAGGATATATATAATGAGCCGGAAAACAGATTTGTTGCAAGCTTCATAGGTGAGTCAAATATAATTGAAGCGACCATGATTAAGGACTGCCTTGTTTCATTTGATAATAATGAGTTTGAATGCGTGGATAAGGGCTTTAAAAATAATGAAGCGGTCGAGGTTGTCATTCGTCCGGAGGATATAGATATAGTAAAGCCTAAGGATGCAAAGATAAAGGGCAAGGTAACTTCAATCATATTTAAGGGTGTGCACCATGAGATAGTTGTTGAAACAAAGCACAGAGATTATCTTATACACACAACCGATTATTTCAAACCGGGACTTGAGGTCGGACTTAAATTCGGACCTGACGATATACATGTTATGTACCGTATGGATTGGGAGAACGGAGGAAACTAATGAAGCATTTTCGAAAGATGATATGGCCATATATTATATGGGCATTTGTGATAGTAGTTCTTCCGCTTCTTATGATTATACTTTATTCGGTAACCAAAGGTGGAAATGAGCTGCTCAATATTCAGTTTACCTTTGACAATTTCAAAAGAATGACAGAGCCGATTTATGTGGATGTTTTTGTAAAATCCTTTAAGCTGGGACTTATTTCCGTAATGATTTGTCTTTTGGTAGGTTATACTCTGGCTTATCTTATTACTTTTTTCAGTGAGAAAACGCAGAGTGTACTTATACTTATAGTTACGATTCCAATGTGGATAAATACATTATTAAGAACCTATGCATGGATTTCGCTCTTATCGGATAACGGACTTATAAATACCATTTTGGTAAAACTCGGTTTTGAGCCGATATCCATGATGTATACGGACTTTGCAGTTATTCTCGGCCTGGTAAGTGATCTGCTTCCGTTTATGGTTATACCTATTTATACTTCACTCAGTAAGATGGACCACTCACTTATTGAGGCGTCCTACGACCTTGGTGCAAATAAGTTCAAAACCTTTTGGCGTGTGACCTTTAAGCTTTCGATTCCGGGTGTGTTAAATGGAGTTATTATGACATTTCTTTTGTCAATATCAACCTTCGTCATCCCGAAGCTTTTGGGAGGAGGTCAATATACGCTTATAGGTAACCTTATAGAGAACCAGTTTATATCTATCGGTGATTGGAACTTCGGTAGTGCGATATCGGTAATACTTGCATTTATTATTTTGATGTCGATTACCTTTATGAAGAAAATCGATAAAGATGAGATAGAGGAGGATTAGCTTATGAAGAAGAAAAAAATAGGCGCAGTCCTTTATATCACGCTTTGTTTTATATTTTTATATCTGCCTATAGTGGTAACGATGTTTTATTCATTTAATTCATCGAAGTCACTTACCAAATTCCAAAGCTTTTCGTTAAGGTGGTATCAAAATCTTTTCGAAAGCAGTGACATAATGAATGCCGTTTGGGTTTCACTTTCCATAGCTGTACTTGCCACATTTATTTCGACTGTTCTCGGAACGCTTACATCTATAGGCTTGTCTAAGAACAGAAAAATATTAAAGGAATTGGTTGTAAATGTAAATAATGTTCCTATCATGAATCCGGATATTGTTACGGCTATAGGACTCATGATTTTATTCTCGGCATTTCATCTTGAAAAGGGTTATCTTACCATGCTTCTGGCACATATAGCTTTTTGTACGCCATATGTTATAACGAGCGTATATCCAAAGGTAAGAACCATGGATCCGAACCTTGCCAATGCCGCAATGGATTTGGGTGCAACACCATTCCAGGCTCTCACGAAGGTTATTCTTCCGATGCTTAAGGAAGGTATTTTTGCCGGAGTTCTTCTAGCATTTACAATGTCCTTTGATGACTTTGTAATTTCTTATTTTGTAACGGGTAACGGTGTATCAAATATTTCGATTGTTGTTTATAACATGACAAAGAGAACCAACCCGACTATTAATGCGTTATCAACAATAGTTATTCTTGTAATAGCAATTACCCTTATTCTGGTAAATGTTATTCCTGCGATTGCAAGGAAAAAGAAAGCTGTTGATAAGAAATAATTTTATTTTATGCAGACGAAGGAGGAGATAATAAGTTGAAAAAAACGTCTATCATGAAAAAAATCACCGGAGCAATAATGGTGATGACTCTTGGAATGAGCCTTTTGACAGGCTGTGGAAGTAAGAGTAACAAGACCTTAAAGGTCTACAATGCGGGAGAGTATATCGACACGGAGCTTATTCACGATTTTGAAAAGGAATATAACTGTAAGGTTGTTTATGAAACCTTCGATTCCAACGAGTCGATGTATACTAAGGTTCAAAGCGGAGAAAAGTATGATGTAATCATTCCGTCCGATTATATGATTGAGAGACTTATCAAGGAGGATAAGCTTCAGAAAATCGATTGGTCACTTATTCCAAATGCAGACGGTCTTGATTCTGATGTTCTTGGACTTGCATGTGATCCGAATAATGAGTATTCGGTACCTTATTTCTATGGAAATGTCGGTATCCTTTATGATAAGACAGTAGTAGATGAGGCTGATTTAAAGGATGGTTGGGAGATTCTTCGTAATCCGAAATATAAAGGTATGCTTTATATGTATGATTCCGAGAGAGATTCGTTTATGATAGCGCTTAAGGCACTTGGATATTCGATGAATACGACCGATAAAAATGAAATCGATGAGGCATATGAATGGCTTGCCAATCAAAGAGATACTATGGATCCCGTTTATGCCGGTGATGATGTAATCGATAATATGATTTCGGGTAATAAGGCTATAGCTATTGTTTATTCGGGTGATGCAACTTATATTATGTCCGAGAATGAGAACCTTGCTTATTTTGCACCTGAGGAAGGTACCAATATATGGAATGATGCAATGATTATTACCAAGGATTGCGGTGATGCAAAACTTGCTCATGAATTTATTAATTTTATGCTTGATCCTGATAATGCTTATGCTAATACAGCCGAAGTAGGTTATACTTCTCCTGTTATCGAAGCAAGAGAAAAAGCTGCAACAGATGATTATGCAGAGATTGATGCTTATATTCCTGATATGACTCGTGCCAACGATGAAGTTTTCAGATATCAGGATGCTGAGACAAAGGCTTATTTTGCAGAGCTTTGGACTAAGATAAAGGCTGCGAATTAAGGGAAGGGGTCGTTTAACGCCACTGATACAGGTCTATGTCATCGGGACGATTCTTGTTGATACACTTTTGATTATATTTAAAAATGATAAAATAAGGGTACATAACAGAGTGCCAACGATTTGCAAAATCAGTACACTTGTGATTTTGAGATTTGCACGAAACCGAAAAACTCGCTACGCTCAGACAGTTCGGTTTCTGGGCAAATCGTCATCAATCACTCGTTGCTGATTTGATGCAAATCGGGCAAATTCAGTTATGTACCCTTATTTTATCTATTTATAATGAAAGGTTTTAAGGTGGTTCGGTGAGAAGCGTCCCGATGACATAGACCTGTATCCTGCCGTTAAACGACATGCTTCGCATAAGTATATCACGTAGAAATATCAGTATCGCCCGTCAAACGACATGCTTCGCATAAAATAAATGTTATATAGTGTAGAAGATTGTAAAAAATTCGTTGGTTCATTCGGGTAAAATGTGATAAAATTATAAAAGGTTTTATTTACATGTACAGGTGTAAATTGGATGGTTACTTTGTAATTGTTTTATAAGTAAAAAAGGAGGTATTCTATGAAGAAAAAACTGGGGTTTGGTCTTATGAGGCTGCCGTCGCTTGATCCGTTGGATCCCGGAAAGATTGATATCAATCAGTGCTGTGAGATGGTGGATATGTTTTTAGACAGGGGATTTGATTATTTTGACACGGCGTGGATGTATTGTGATTTTAAGAGTGAGGAAGCCGTAAAGGAAATTCTTACAACAAGGATTCCGAGAGATAAATATACGGTTACCACAAAGCTGCATTCGGGATTTATCTCGTCTATGGGGGACAGGGATAAGATATTTAACGAACAGCGCAGAAAAACAGGACTTGATTATTTTGACTACTATTGGATTCATGATGTCAATGCTCATTCGATAGAAACTTATGACAGACTGGATGTATGGAAATGGCTTGAGGATAAGAAGAAGGCCGGAGACGTGCGTCATATAGGTTTTTCGTATCATGACGGACCGGAACTTCTTGATAAGGTTTTGCAGGATCATCCGGAGGCGGAATATGTACAGCTTCAGATAAATTATCTTGACTGGGACAGTCTTGGTGTAAGATCAAGAGAATGCTATGAGGTTGCAACAAAACACGGAAAGCCTGTTATAGTCATGGAGCCTGTTAAAGGCGGAACTCTGGCAAATGTGCCGGAGGCGGCAAAAAAGCTTTTTAAAGACTATGCACCAAATGCGTCCATACCTTCATGGGCAGTAAGATATGCGGCGAGCCTTGAAAATGTATGCATGGTGCTCAGTGGAATGAGTAATATGGAGCAGCTTGATGATAATACTTCATATATGAAGGACTTTGTACCGTTAAATGAAGAGGAATACGGCATTATTAAAAAAGCCGTAAATATTATTAACGGTGGAATAGCCATACCGTGTACGGGTTGTGCATACTGTGCTCCGGGCTGCCCGATGAATATAAATATACCGAGATATTTCTCGCTTTATAATGCAGAGATGCAGGAGGTAGAATCAAAGGGATGGACACCGCAAAATGAGTATTATGATAATCTTACCAAGGAATTCGGTAAGGCGAGTGCATGTGTCGGATGCGGACAGTGTGAGGGTGTTTGTCCGCAGCATCTTCCGATAATCGAAAATCTTAAGCTTGTTGCAGATAAATTTGAATAGTATAACAGGAGGATATTTTATGATAGAAAGAAGTTTGGTACTTAAGCAGGTTACTTTGGGAAAAAGAATAACAATAAAATCAATTGTTTCGGTTGCACTTATAGCATTTGCGGTTATACTTCCGCAGCTTGTGCATCTTGCACTCGGACAGCCGGGCGGTGTCAAATGGTTACCTATGTATCTTCCGGTGCTTTTGGCCGGATGCCTTGTAGGTCCGGTTTTTGCGGCTGCTGTAGGTATTTTTTCACCGGTGGTAAGTTATTTGATAACTTCAATGAACGGAAAGCCGATGCCCGTAGTTGATAGACTGCCTTATATGATGGTTGAGCTTTTTGTATTTGCCTTTGTTGCAAGTCTCTTTTCAAAAAAAATATATGAAAACGGATTATGGGCATTTCCTGCAGTTATACTTGCTCAGATTTCGGGAAGAGCGGTTTTCCTTGGAATGGTAGCAATATTCGGTAAAGCTGCACCGTTTAAAGTAAATATAATCTGGGAACAGATAAAGACGGGTGTTCCGGGTCTTTTGATTCAGGCTGTTGTTGTACCTATATTAATAATTATTATAAGGCATTTTATGGTTAAAGAAGAGGAATGATATGGTAAATGATTTAGAACGAGATATGGAATGTGCCAAAGCAGGTCTTTTGGGGCATTCCATATGCCTTTGTAAGGGCGAAGTAATTATAACAGACGACAGAAGGGGAATATCTCCGATGATGGCGTTTATTTCCGAAGACAAAGATTTAAAGGGATATTCCGTAGCCGACCTTATTGTGGGTAAAGCGGCAGCAATGCTTTTTGTTAAGGCCGGCATAAAAAACGTATTCGGTAAAGTTATGTCAAAAGCAGGTAAGGATTATCTGGATAGACACGGTATACCATGTTCGTATGATGAGCTTACCGACAAAATTATAAATCGTGCCGGAACAGATATATGTCCTATGGAAAAGACGGTTAAGGAATTAGAGGATGCAGAAGAAGCTTATATTGAACTTCAAAAAAAGCTTACTTCCTTTTCAAAAAATTAAGCAATTCTTCGCATGAAAAAGTATATTTGGTATGACAAAAATCACATACAACTTCAATGGGCTTGTCCTCTTCAATCATGGAGGCAAGCTCTTTTTTTCCGAGACTTATGACCGCTGCTTCGACACGTTCCTTGCTGCAGTCGCATACGTATGCGCACGGAAGCTTGTCGGTTATTTCTATATCGTAATCGTCAAATACTTTGCCTATTATTTCCTCCACGGTAAGTCCTTCCTCAAGAAGCTTTGTGAAAGAAAAATCTTTAAGCCTTTCTTCAAGGTCTGATATGGTTCTTTCTTCCGCAAATGGCATAAGCTGGATGATAAAACCGCCGGCTGACTTTACGGAAGTGTCATCATTTAAGGTTACACCGAGAGCAACAGAAGAAGGAATTTGTTCACTGGTAGCGAAGTAGTAGGTTAAGTCTTCGGCTATTTCACTTGATACAAGGTGTGTCTGTCCTATGTAAGGTTCCTTTAAACCTATATCCTTTATAACGCTCATTACTCCGAGGTCAACAGCCTTTGCCACATCTTTGGCAGGAAGCATAACCTCAGGCTCACTTACATAGCCTTTTACTTCGCCCTTTGAATTTGCGGTTACGAGAAGACCTTTTATCTCTCCCTGACATTGAATTCTTATGGTAAGCTTATCATCGTCATTTTTGCACATGGCACCCATCATTACACCGCCCATAAGAAGTCTTCCGAGTGCGTTTGTGGCAACGGGACTTGTGTGGTGGGTAATACGTGCTTTTTCTACTGTTTCTGTTCCGAGACATGCAAAAAATCTTACCTGATTATTTGCAGCCATTCCTCTTATAATATAATCTGACATAATTTATTCTCCGTTTCTGTTTGTTATTTTAAATGTAGTTTAAGTGATTAAGGATAAATCATACAATACCGTTTGGCTTGCCGTGTTCCTGTGCTATAACATATATTCTTTCACAGCTTTCATCTGCCGGATTTTTTGTAAATGCATTGTATGCTTTTATATACTTAAGACCTGATTTTTCAATGAGATATTTTATTTCCGAAAGAGTGTAGCCTCTTTGCAGATGTAATTCTTCGTACTTTCTGTACAGATTGTCATTTTCTTTTATTTCGCTCTGCAACGTTTCGTTTGAAAAATAATCCGATTTTCGTTCCTTGATGAAAAGACTTAAGGACAGTTCGTTTATATCATTTTCTTCATCATAAAAATTATCCCATATAAAGCTTATATCATCTCTGTCTTCGGCGATAGTAGCATCGGCGACCACATCTTTATAGTAATGTCTGGTGTTGAAATCAAATATGAATAATCCGTTGGGATCAAGGTAGTTGTTTACAAGCTTAAAGACAGTAAGCAACTCATTTTCATCCGTTATATAATTTATGCTGTCACATATGCTGATACATGCCGATACGGTTCCGTATAATTCAAATTCCCTCATATCCTGACATAAGTAAAGAGACGATGAATTGTTTTTTTCTTTTTTTGAATTGGCTATATCAAGCATGGATTCGGAATTATCGATTCCAATCATATCATAGCCTGAAGCCGACATAAGCTCTGTTATGGTACCTGTACCACATCCGAGCTCGGCTACTATACCGGATTTGATATCGTAATCGGTTAAAAGTCCGTGCAGATATTTAAACCAGTCATCATAAGGTATGTTGTCCATTAAATTGTCATAAACAGCTGCAAAGTCAGAATATGCTTCGGTCATTTTCACTCTCCTTTTTTTACTCAAAAAATTATAAGATAAAATATGATTTATTGCAATCGGATATTTGATATATTATAATAAAGGTTAGATTATCCGGCTGTGATTTTTCTTTTATACAGGGCGGCAAAGCATATTGTTTTTTGTATATTTTATAGAGGGGTGCGACTATGTCAAAGATAATTTTTGAAACCTCAAATCCGATTTTTTATTGTGCCGTTGATTACAGTAATGCCACTGTGGAGGTTTTTGCAAGAGGCACAATAAAGATTGACGAGGAAACAGAAGCTGATAAAGAGGAGTATATAAAACAAAGGGTTAATACATTACTTGTTTACGAAATTGTCAAATTCAGCGGAATTCTTCCTGTTAAAAAGCTTACTGAAAAGAAACAGGAAATAGCGGAAGCTATATGCAGGCAGCTTTCTGAAGAAGGCATAAAGATAGGAATGGACTTTGAAACTATTGATGCAAGCAAAGAATCAGAAGGCAGAGTTGCACATTTAAAGAAGGATATGGATTCCGTAAACGGACAGCAGCAAATGAAGTTTGTGGGAGTCGGTATGTCTGCCGGCGCAACAAATATGCTTCATAATATGTTTACTCATTTGTGTCTTATCATAGCCGTATTATGCATGCTGACAGGAAATACCTTGTACAGTATGGCAAAGAGTGAAAAAGCAAGTGAAAATGATATCGAAAATGAAGAGTCGGATATATCGGAAGAAGCCGAAAATCTTGCCATAGATTTGGTAGACGGTAAAGAAGGATATTCGTCGGTTCTTTATGATAATACCAACGGACTTCCAACCTCGGAGGCAAATGTTATAGCGGAAACCGGGGAAGGCTTCATCTGGATCGGAAGCTACAGCGGTCTTATAAGATATGACGGAAATAATTTTGAAAGAATAGATTCTACCACAGGTATAGCAAGTGTGGTAAGTCTTTATGTTGACAGCAAGGACAGATTATGGGTAGGTACAAATGACAGCGGAGTAGCTGTTCTTGTTGATGGCGAATTTAAGATGTACAAAAAAAGCGACGGATTAAATTCTTCCTCCATCCGTTCCATTACGGAAGGAAATGACGGAAATATATATATAGCAACTACACACGGAATTGCCATGATTGATGAAAATCTCGTTCTTAATAAGGTTGATGAGCCACAGATTAATGATGAGTATGTAAGAATGATGATAACCGGAGATGATGGAGTAATATATGCACTTACTCAAAACGGTGCTATATTTACTATGTATGACGGCAAGGTTACAGGCTTTTATGATGGTAAAAAGCTTGGGATAGATGATGTATATTCTATTTATCCGGATAAAAATAATCATGGATATATTTACATAGGTGATAAGCATTCAAATGTATATTACGGCGAACTTAATGACGGACTTAAAAACAAGGAAGTAATCAATGCATCCCCTTTGGAATATATCAACTCTGTAAGACAATATGAAGACGAGTTGTGGATATGTGCAGATAACGGGATCGGAATATATGAAAACGGAAAATTCACAAAGCTTGACAGCGTTGCCATAAACAGCTCTGCCGAGGTTGTGATGAGAGACTATCAGGGAAATATATGGGTTGTATCCTCAAAGCAGGGTGTTATGAAGATTGTACCAAACAGGTTTGCCGATATATTTGAATTATATAATATTCCGGAGACTGTTATAAATTCCACATGTGAATATAATGATATGCTTTTTATCGGTAAAAAAAATAACGGAATTATAGTTATGGATGAAAACGGACCTGTTAATAAAATTCCGATTAAAGAAGCAAAAACCGCATCGGGTAAAGAAATTGAAGCAGATGATCTTATTTCCATGCTGAGTGAATATAGAATACGATCAATAATACGTGACAGTAAAAACCGTTTGTGGATTTCGAATTTCGGAGAAAATGCGCTTGTCAGATATGACGATGGAAAGGTAACTGTATTTACCGAGGAAGACGGACTTCCTTCCGATCGTGTAAGAACAATTTACGAAAGAAACGACGGAGCCATAATGGTCGCTGTTAGCGGAGGATTGACAATAATAAAAGATGACAAAATTTCTGAGATTTTCGATGAGTCATCCGGAATAAGCAATACCGAAATACTTACCATAACCGAGGCTGATAATAACGATATGATTATCGGTACCGACGGTGACGGAATATATGTAATAAGGGATAAAAAAGTAACACACATAGGTACTGAGTCAGGTCTTACATCCGATGTAATCATGAGAATTAAAAAGGATATATCAAGAGATATATATTGGATAGTTACAAGTAATTCGATTGCATATATGGACGAGAATTACAATGTGACCTCGATTCATAATTTCCCATATTCAAATAACTTTGATATGTATGAAAACAGTCAGGGAATGATGTGGATATTGAGCAGTAACGGTATATATTCCGTACCTGTTGATGAACTCTTAAATAACGAAGAAATAGAGCCGGAGTTTTTCGGAATGGAAAACGGACTTCCGTGTATAACAACAGCCAATTCATATAGTGAATTAAATGAAAACGGCGATTTATATATCGCATGTACAACCGGCGTCGTAAAAGTAAATATTGAAAATAGTTTTGAAAATGTCGATAATATAAAAATGGATGTTCCTTATGTTGTTGCAGACGGAGAGACAATATATCCGGATGAAAACGGAACCATAACCATACCTTCAAATGTAAACAAGCTTACAATATATGGTTATGTATTTACTTATTCACTTATAGATCCCCAGGTTACTTATTATCTTGACGGAGTTGATAAGGGAAAAACAACATTAAAAAGAAGTGAGCTTGCACCTGTAAGTTATACAAATCTTCGCGGAGGAAAATATCATTTTGTAATGAGGCTTGACGAATCCACAGGTGGTGACAGCAAGGAAATATCAATCGTTATAGTAAAGACAAAAGCATTTTATGAAAGAATATGGTTTATAACTGCCTGCATTGTTTTGTTTATACTTATTCTGATTTGCATTGTTCTTACGGGAATTAAGCTAAGAACCAAAAAGCTTTTGAAAAAACAGGAAGAAAATAAACTCCTTATCAGAGAAATGGTTGAAGCCTTTGCAAAGACCATAGATATGAAGGATAAGTATACAAACGGCCATTCAACACGAGTTGCCGAATATACGGCGGTTCTTGCCAAGGAGCTCGGTTATGATGAGGAGACGGTAGAAAAATATCGTAACATAGCCTTGTTGCATGACATAGGAAAAATCGGAGTTCCGCCGGAGGTTTTGAATAAACCGGGTAAGCTTACGGACAAAGAATTTGCTATAATTAAATCTCATTCCGCACTCGGATACAATGTACTTAAGGATATAAGTATCATGCCTGAACTTGCAATCGGTGCGGGTGCCCATCATGAGCGTCCTGACGGAAAAGGATATCCGAAGGGATTAAAGGGCGATGAAATACCGAGAGTTGCACAGATAATTGCTGTTGCGGATACATTTGATGCGATGTACTCAAATCGTCCGTACAGAAACCGTATGAATTTTGAAAAGGTTGTTTCGATAATGAAGGAGGTTTCCGGAACACAGCTTCAAAGTGATGTGGTTGATGCGTTCCTGAAACTTGTAGACAAGGGAGAATTTAGAGATCCTGATGATAACGGCGGCGGAAGCCTGGAGAGTATAGATAATATACATAAGAAGTTTGAATCCGGTGAAGCTCCGGCACCGAATAAGAGTCCTAAAGAGGGTGCTGACGAAGAGGCAAAAGAAGACATTAAAGACGGTAAAGAAGTAAAAGAATAATGGGTATATATAATCAATTAAAAGATAAATTCATAATGAAGGATGCCTATAAGGATTGGGAAAACTATCGTAAGGCTTTGACGGATTTGATATTAACTAATTCCGATATGGATTTATCTTTTAATAAAAGCCGTGATTTAAATGAAACAAAAAGCATAGCAATTATCGGAGCAGGAAGATGCAATGATATAGATCTTGCAAGGCTTGCGGACATATTTGATGAAATTACATTGATTGATATCGATACCGCTGCATTGGAAGAATGCATTTCTTTGCAGGAAAAGAATGTAAAGGAAAAGATAAAAAAAGAAATACTATCGATTAACGGTCTGTATGAAAATGATATTGAAGCCTTTTGTGATGAGCTCTTAAGCTACGTAAGGAAAGCAGGGCGGAAATTAAACAAAAAGCTGTATGAGGAATTTCTTGACGAAATGCTTGATGATCTTAATAAAAAAATAGTTACCGGACTTGATTTTCTTCCGGAAAGATTTTCAAACAAAAGCTATGATGTCATGGTATGTAATGGCGTATACAGCCAATTATTGTCAATGTATTCTTTTTTTATCCGTTCTGTCTCAAAAAGCGTGAGTGACGAGCTTAAGGTTGATGTATCTGATATCGATAAAACGATCGAAATAAAGCTCTCAAAAATAAATGCCGGGTCAATTCCTGCTATAAATAAGGTGTTGATTGACACAGCGAAAAAAATGATATTTTTCGGAAATGAGTTTTCGGATAACCTTAAAGTGGAAGGTGCCGGGGAATGCATAGATGATATCAGAAAAAACTATACGCAGGAAGAAATAATATTAAAATGGGATTTTAATTTAAAAGAAAAAATATTTTATGATATACTTATTCAGATAATAAAAAAATAATTAAAATAAATGGAGGAAGATATGAAAAAAAATAGCTTTATCAAAAGGGGAGTAATACTTATAACGACTATGATTATGGCTGCGTCAATTAGCGGATGCGGCAAAAAAGGTGATAATAAGGGTAATGATAGTAGTAAAAATACTACTTCTGTTACGGAAGATATATCGGAAGCCACAACAGAATCAGTTGATAATTCAAATACTGATACTCAAAACAGCCTGGATTATGAAACTATTTATAAGCCTGTGCTCGATGAAAATCGCGATTTGATAATAAACGGTTATGATGAAAGTAAATATTATGAATATCCTTCAACCGGAATTACGGAAAATGTTATGAACCGTGAAAAGTCGGATTTACTTAATAACATAGGTTACGTTATCATGGATATCAACGGTGACCTTGTTCCTGAGCTTATGATTGGTGAAAACATGGCAAGTATTTATGAAGGTCCGGAGGATGAAAGCCAAATATATTGTGCCTATACGTATAAAGATGGAAAAATCGTAAATTTCATTGACGGATGGGCAAGAAACAGCTTTAAGTGGATGGGTAACGGAAATTTCCTGTACTTTGGATCCGGCGGTGCTATGAGCAGTATGTTCGGACAATGCCATTTAAACCCGGGAGAAACCGAGCTTGTGTGGGATGATTATTATTATAATACTGCATCAGAAAGTGGAGAGATAAGCTTTTATCATAATAACTCAGGCTTAATTGATGATGCATCTTCCGAAAAGCTTGATGTCTCAGAGGAGGAGTTCTGGGGACATATGGATGATTACAGTCTTGAATTAATTGATTGGATAGCAATCGGAAGTGATGTTGGGGAAATACCCGTTGAAAATGAAGAAAACAGCGATCTTTACGGAATATGGTTATTTCCAAACGGTGCAAGTGTTTCCATATCAAAAGATACAGGCTGGACACTCAGTGATGATGAAGGAAATTGGATCTATGGAGGAAATTGTGAGTCAGAGGAAGCTGATGGAAAAATAAATATCAAATTACTCAGCGAACTTGGAGATGCGGGGAATAATCAGATCGCAGTCGGAACTATGTATTATGATCCATCAGGCTATCCGGTAATGGATATAGAATTTGAAAAGGGACTTACCGATTTTACTAACGGAATTATAACTATGTCAAAAAGCCGGTAGTTTAAAAGGGAGATTTTTTGATGAAAAGTTCTAAAAAAACGGTCGTAATTAAAACTATTATAATTTTATTTTTTATAACAGGACTAATTATAGTAAACCGTTTAATTATGGGTAATACTTTTAAGATAAAGCTTAATAACAGGCTTGATACATACGTATCACATGAAGTAAGAATTGATGATGAAAGTATACTTGAAGTAAAATCCATGACATATGAAAATAATGCTTTAACCATTGTACTGAAAGGAAAAAAACCCGGAAATACGCAGGTTGAGTATTATATTCAGGGAGAAAATAATACATATCAGGGCTATGCGACAGTCTTTTATGTACATAAATCCGGTCTTATTACCGAGAATTCATATATCGGAACGACAAATAATTTCTATATCATAGGAATTGAATTTGTTTTGTTTTTGCTTATCCTTTTTATACATCGGGTTATAATGTGTATTAAAATAGCACGCGATAATATGTATTCATATTCCCTTACGGGAAATATGGGTGTGGCTTTGTTTTTACTTTTAAGCCTTGTTCTTTTCACACTCATTTCCATACGACAGGGAAGATTGTTTTACAGAATTTATATTTTACTGGACGTAATGGCTAAAGTATTTTTGATTTTTTCTTTTTTGGCCTTACCGATATTAATTATAGTATCGCTTTTTCTTCTGGTAAGTAATATTGTTCTGATAAAGCATGAAGGAAAGAAATTAACGAATATCCTTGGAATATTGTTGGGCTTTGGTCTGTTTATGCTTACGTTTTTGGGGAATTTTGTTTATTCGTTTATATTTAATAATCCGACAAAAAATGTGCATTTTAATTATTATGTTTCCTTTTTTATAGATGCATTTTTCTATTCGCTGCCTGTGTATTTGGAATGCTTATTGGTAAGTACATTGGTATGTACTGTAAGAGCACAAAAGCATGTTCCGAAGCCTGATAAGGATTTTATAATCATACTTGGCTGTTCCATAATGAAGGACGGTTCACTTACGCCTTTATTAAAGGGAAGAGCGGACAGGGCACTTTGGTTTGCAAAATATCAAAAGGATAAATCCGGAAAGGATATAATTTTTGTTCCGTCCGGCGGTCAGGGAAGTGATGAGATAATATCGGAGGCGCAGGCGGTTAAGAATTACCTTTTATCAAAAGGAGTTGACGAGGAGCATATACTTCTTGAGGATAAATCCACAAATACTCAGGAAAATATGGAATTTTCAAGAAGACTTATAGAAGAAAGAAAAAAGGATGCAAAGGTTGCTTTTTCAACGACCGGATATCATGTTTTCAGAAGCGGAAACATCGCAAGAAAGATGGGATTTAAGGCATCCGGTGTAGGAAGCAAAACAAAATGGTATTTTTATATAAATGCTTTAATCCGTGAATTTATAGCAAATCTTTCGGCAGAAAAGAAGAGACATATTACAAATATTATCATATTATTTGTTTATGCGATTTTCATATCAGTAGTATGTTATTTGACCGGCATTGGATAGGAGAAATTGATTATGCAGGAATTGATTAAAAGACTCAGGGAAAATATTTCGAAGTATTTCATCGGAAAGGATAAGGTAATAGATAATCTTATTACCGTTCTTCTTGCGGGCGGACATGTGCTTATAGAAGACGTGCCCGGAGTGGGAAAAACAACTCTTGCCAAAGCTATGGCAAAGTCGATAGAGGCGGATTTCGGACGAATTCAGTTTACTCCGGATACACTTCCTACGGATGTGGTCGGAACCTCGGTTTTTAATGCTAATACCTCTGAATTCCAAATAGTAAAGGGTCCTATACATAATCAGATAATCCTGGCAGATGAGATTAACAGAACTCCGCCGAGAACTCAGTCGGCTCTTCTTGAAGCGATGGAGGAAGGTCAGGTAACCATTGATAATACAACCTTTGATTTACCGGAGCTTTTTATGGTTATCGCAACTCAAAATCCGTCAGAGCAGCTTGGAACATATCCACTTCCGGAGGCAGAGCTGGATCGATTTATGATTAAAATGAGTCTCGGATATCCTGATAAAAAAATGCAAATGACTCTTGCAAAGAATTATCTGGAAGGAAGGATGGACGAAGATATATCTCCGGTACTCAAGGCTTTTGATGTTGTTCGTATGAAAAAAGAGGTTAAAGATGTAATTATCAAGGATGAAGTTATAGAATATGCTCTTTCCATAGTTGATTCAACCAGAGATATGAGTGAGCTGGTATATGGATTGAGTCCCAGAGCGGGGCTTGATTTATTGATGGCTTCAAAGTCAAAGGCATATATAAACGGCCGCGATTTTGTTATTCCCGAGGATGTTATAGAGATGTCCAAGGTGGTATTGCCGCATCGACTTGTTCTTACATCAAAGGCACGTATGGATAAGTATACGGGAGAGCAGCTTATTATCCGCATAGTAGATAGGATAAAGAGACCCGTATAAAGGCTTAAAAGGTTAAGAACACTAATTGGAGGTTTTTCGTGAATAAAAAAAGTGTCGATATAAAAGATAAAACTCCAAAATTAATTTCAGGAAAAAGAATAACCAAAGAAAAAAATAATATCAGACGAAATAAAAAGACAAGACATGGCAGATTGATTCCTCGTATTGTTTATTTGATTGCGCTTATTTCATCGGCAATCTATGTAAGTAATCAGGGCGGAGGACTCTCGTATGTCTTGTTTTTTAGTATTCTTTTATATATACCTGTGGCATTTTTGCAAATTGTTATGACAAGGGTAGCACTTAGGATATATCAGGATGTTGGAGACCGTATATTGTATAAAAATTCGGCAGTTCCTTATCAGATAACTGTTTCAAATGCATGGATTATTCCTCTTGGAAATGTCAGGCTTATAAAGGCAAAAGAGGTTACCGATTTTGAAGATGACTTTACCGGGGAGATATATAATTTTCTCCCGTTTGAAAATAAAATAATAGAAACAAAAATGTCATGCAAATATGCCGGAAGCTATGTTGAAGGAATCGAAAAAATACAAATAAGCGATATATTCGGTATCATGGATATTACATATGATATTCCGGCACCTTTAAGAGTGTATGTTTTACCGTCCATAACCGATGTAGCATATACCGATATAAACAGAGTATTTGAAGAGATGGCAGATAAGAGAAACCGGTTCAGGTCCGAAAGGGATGATATATCGCTCGGAAATGATACAAGAAAATATATGCCGGGGGATTCAATTAATTCGGTACATTGGAAGAATTATGCAAGAAGTCGTGAATTGTACGTAAGACTGCCTGATAAACAGGATACGGAAATGCTTACGGTAGTTATGATGCCTTATAAAAAATCGGATATCGTAACACGCGATTATATGCTGGAATTTATCGTATCTGCAGTCAATTATTTTGTAAAACAGAGTAAACCGATAAAAGTCATATATTATTGTGCGGGAATTCAAGAGGTTTTAATTGAAAATCATGACAGCTTCAGAAGCTTTTATATGGATAAAATGAGAGTCCTGGGTACCTCGGGAAAAGAGATTTCGGAAGGTGCATATGATAAGCTTGAGGAAACTGCACGCAAAGCAGGCGGAGCTGTTGCATTTTTCTATGAGGAAGACGGAAGACTTACGGGAGCTTAAGCTATGGCAGAAAACAAAATAAGTACAATTAAATATTATATGACATTTCCTGTATATGTATTGCTTGCCGTGGCTTTTGCGGGAGTTATAAAGGCCGCGGGAATAGATGACATAGATATAGGCTTCTTTTTGTGCTATACGGTAGTTGATCTGATGCTTATGATAATTTGTAAATTGCTTGATTTTGAGCGATGGAATATCGTTGCATCAGCGGCAATAACTTTGGTATTGGCGCTTGTGTTTCGGGATAAGCTTTTGTTTGTAAACATGCTTGCGGCATTTCTTGTAATACTAATAATCTGTATCCTGAATATAAAAAAGATACGACGTTGGAGCTGGGCACTTGCCATGCTTTTGCTTTCTGCTTCATGGATTTTAAACAGCTCAAATATTCCGAGATATGCAGGTATCAGTCTTGTTATGCTTATTTTTTATTCAATTACAATTCTGATAAAAAAAGACATTGTATATTATTTGGCTGTTCCCGTAATAATCGCAATAATAACCATATTTATTCCTGTTTATGAAAAGCCGTGTCAATGGACATATGTAAAAAAGATGTTAAATTCAGCAGGAAGCTTTCTTGGAAAAATTATAGACGAGGGTGTGTATTTATTTGAAGGACTTGGATTTTCGGGAGGTAATTATTCGGGATACTCGGAATCCGGTAAGCTTTCGGGTGGAATAATCGGCAATGACAGAGAAGAGCTTTTATTCGAAGACCGTTATAATTCAAGAAAAACAATGATATATCTTAAAGGAAGAAGCTTCGTAAGTATGGATAAAAACGGAATGTCCGAAAAAGATATTTCCGAACCTACAAAAAAGGAATGGTTTGCTCTTTTTATGAATGCGCTTTATCATGCCGGTTTCGATAAAAATGAAGCTTCCTTTTTATCAAATATAGTTGTATCCGATGTGGAATACAGATATTTAAGAACCTATGATACCATAGTGCCGCTTACGACATTTGATGTTTCCGGAACGGATGATAACGGTAAAAAGAAGAAAAAGGGATATAAGTATACCGTAAAATATTTTGTTATAGATTACGGAAGCCCTTATTTCAAGAGACTTGCCGACGGAAGTCAAATGCCTTATGAAAGCTATGAAACCATAGTCGAATATACTAGGGATATATATAGTATAAATTTAGATGATATTATGACAAAAGAAGAATACGAGGCTGCAATATCAAAAAAGGATATGAGCATATATCTGGATACGGGAATGGCAACCGACCGTATAACTGCATTGACCGATGAAATTATAAAGGATGCGGATTCCGATTATGAGAAAGCACGTATGATTGAAGCATATTTAAGGCAATATGAATATGATGATTCGGTTGACTTGTCGGGAAAAGATAATTATGTTGAGGATTTCCTCTTTGTTACACAAAAGGGATATTGTGTACATTATGCTTCGGCTATGGTGCTCATGCTAAGAATTGCCGGAATACCTTCAAGGTATTCTGTGGGATATGTTCATGATAACAAGGATACTTCGAAGGTGCTTGGTTCCGATGCCCATGCATGGCCGGAAGCATATATCGAAGGTCTGGGATGGGTTCCTTTTGAGCCGACGGGAGCATATAAAACAGCAGAGGATTACACATGGAAACTCGGTTTAAATTATGTGAAAAAGACTGATGAATCAGATGAAAAATCAGGTGAAAAAGCGGATGATATAAAAGAAGGTAACGGGGATGAAAACTACCATAAGCCTGACGATGAGTTAGTGGAAATACCCAAACCGGACATATCAAAAAAAGATAAGGAAGATAAAATAATCGATGGCTCTTTCATAAAAAAATCAGCAGCTTACGCAGCCTTGATTATCGGTGCTTTGATCTGTGTTACTATTTTGTTTTATTTAATAAGATATAATCGTTACATGCATATGACGAGTGAACAAAAGCTTACGGAAAATATGAAAAGAGTATTTAAGATATTGGAGAATACAGATAAAGAAAAACTCGAGCCAAAGCTGAAAAAGGATTTAGAAGCTCTTATTGATAGCTACAGGCGTGTGCGATTTCGAGGAGATGCGGCAGATGAAGACGTTGTAAGGCTTTCGGTAAAGGTATATAAGATGTTGAAAGATGTTGGCTCTGTAAGGAAAAAATGATAAAGATAAGAAATCCATGGGGATTTGGTTCTATGCATTATGAAGCACAGGAAGGAACGGATTTACTTGTAACAAGATGGAAAGATGAAAGCAAAATGGGTCCGTTTTATATGACTCCGGAAAGGTTTGTGGCATATTTTGGTTATTACGATATAAGCTGATTGGATAAGGTTATCATAACTAAATAAAAACCACTTCGGAAAATTGATTTCTGTCCGGTATTCCGGGTACATTTCAAATAATCCGAAGTGGTTTTTATTTGCTGATATTTATTTACTGTAACAATGTATATTTAGTGTCTCTGTTCGCCGAGTGGTGTAACCTTTGAACCATCCAAACCGATTCTTTCGGCAAACATCTTAGCTGTCTTTTCATCCTTTTCATGTCCGTTGGTTCTTATGGTATTTGATGCACTTGCGCCGAGGTGAAGCTCACCTATATCATCTATATAAACATCTATCTGATATGTATTCCATGTGGTTTTTGCTTTTACTGTTAATTTGTTTTTGAATACATATTCATTTATACCACTTCTAAATTTATAATCCCCGTCAGGACCGTCAGGGAACCAGAGGGTTCCGTTTTCTTCAGCTTCAATTATGCCTAAATATGTATCATCGCTTACATCTACAAGACCTGCCTCTATCATAGCAGCAGCGGTACTTGGATCAGAACATCTTATTTCTGTTGTATCTACATATACCCATCCTCTTTTGTAGGATTCTGTCTCATGTGTTTCGGGATCGGTAAATGAAATGTTTTGTCCTTGGAAATTACTTGGATATGCATGTGCGGTAACAGCATCTTTAATCAATTTTGCATTATTAATATCCATTGATTGTCTTGCTTTGTCGATGTATCTGATTACGCTTACTCCGATCATAGTGGCTAGAATTGATAATATGGCAATAACTATTATTAATTCTACAAGAGTGAAACCTTTGTTATTATTTTTTTGTGTGGATTCTTTCATTTTTATCCCTCCATAAATTAAATTTTTATTTTGATCTCTTTACCACATTTTATTAATTCTCTGCAAAAATGATTAACAAAAAATTTTAATTCTGTTCTTATAATGTTCATAATTTATTCACATTATATATTGCTTTATTTTTTTTTTCAAGAGATTTTTTTGTGTTATTTTACTGAAAAGTTCACAATTTTAATTGTGCAATTTGCACATCTTTTCAAAATATGATTAATTATATATAATAAGAGGGAGATATTTTGAAAATATATATTTGTTAACAATTTTTTTATTTTCTCATATGGAGTAGCTGTATGGGATAATAATACTTGATTAAACAGAGTTTTAATGTGTATAACATATAAACTAATTAAAACAGGAGTTTATTATGGATAGAACAAATATGAATTTAAATAATACCGGAAATCTGGTTCATAACGAAGCGGCATTAAGGTTGCAGGAAAAACGCAATGAGGTTGCAAAAGCCATGCGCTGGCCGATTATCGGAGCTTTTTTTCTTATCATACCGCCTATAGGATTAGGTTTGATTTTTATAGGATATTTTAAACTTGTCAAGGCACAAAGAGGTATGGAAGAGCTTTATAAGGATGCATTTGTCAAGGAGCCGTTATTAAATAATTTTGAAAATGTTATTTATGAACCTGAAGGAGGATTGCCTTATCAAACCGTAAAAAATGCTTCATTATTTAAAATGGGAAACAGGTATTCTTCGGAGGATTATATTCGTGCGGTCTATGCGGGAGTTGATTTTGAAGTTGCTCAGATAAAAGTGATGTATGTAGATAATTCGGACGATGGACATGGTTCGGAAACCTATTTTGACGGCAGAATAATGACTTTTGATTTCCCGGACAAACTGGTTTCGTCCATATTGGTTTACAGTCACAAGTTTAAACACAGAGCAGTAAAACAAAAGGATATAAAAAATGATAGGGTTGAGCTTGAGGCAACGCAGTTCAACAAAGACTTTGATGTATATTCTCAGGTTCCTCATGATGTATTTTATTTATTTACACCGCATCTTATGGAGAGACTTCAAAGCTTAGCCGGTAAATATGAGAGTATTGCCATGAATGTTGTCGGAAACAGAGTTATTCTTGCTTTTAATGAGCCGGGCAATAATGCATTTGATCAAAAAATATCAATCGGGAAACTGGATTATGATGCTGAGATAAATAAGGTTCAGTCGGATATCGATGATATAAAGAATTTTAT
Source organism: Lachnospiraceae bacterium UBA3820 (assembly GCA_002369325.1). Taxonomy (GTDB): domain Bacteria; phylum Bacillota; class Clostridia; order Lachnospirales; family Lachnospiraceae; genus Coprococcus_C. The sequence continues at coordinate 9,980 of DFDU01000018.1, read as the reverse complement.
TACATTGTTTTTAAATATAAAAAACGGGAGAGAGTATTAATTGAGAAAATTTTTTATTAATAATATAAGATGGATGATCATTCTCTTTCTTGTTCCGTATCATGCAGCACAGGCGTTTAATACATGGGGAGAATTGAATTATATTGTATTTGAGCCTGACAGGATTCTAAGCAGTATAATAGTTTTTCTCAGTCCGTTTTATATGCCGATTATGTTTTTGCTTGCGGGAATGAGTGCAAGATATTCACTTGTGAAACGTTCATACGGTCAGTTCGTTTTGGAGAGAATAAAAAGACTTTTGATTCCGTTTGTTTTCGGTACCCTTTTCTTTTGTCCTGTCATGGCATATATAGGAGACAAGACAAATATGGGTTATGACGGAGAATTCTTCGGGCATTACAAAATATTTTTTACGAAATGGACTGATTTGTCAGGCTTTGACGGAGGATTTGGCGTAGGTCAGTTTTGGTTTTTATATTTTCTTTTTATTATTTCTCTTGTCGGTGTCGGAATAACGGTTTTGATAAATCGGGTGATTAAAGATAAGAAAGCAAAAGGAGAAATACCGTTTTTTGTAATATGTCTTTTGGTAATTCCCTTTCCGTTTTTATATGACCTGCTTTCGGTGGGCGGAAAGAGTTTCGCAGAGTATCTGTATGTATTTCTTCTGGGCTATTATATTTTTTCAAATGACAGCATGATTGAAAAGGCGGAAAAGTACAGAAGGCTTACATTTTTGATAGGCCTTATCGCCGGAATACTGGATGTATATATGTTTATCTGGTCCGAAAAAGACTACGGTGCGATTAATACGATAGCAAAAGCCTTTACAGAATGGTTTATGATTCTTGCACTTATCGGTATCGGAAAAAAGAGATTCGAATTTCATGGGAAGATATCCGGATATTTATCATCAAGATCGTTTCTCTTTTTCAGTATTCATTTTGTATGGGTTGTATTGTTTCAATATTGGTTTTTTGATTTGCTTGGAAACAACAAGCTTCTGTTGTATTTTGTACCGGTTGCGGCAGCGTATTTTGCAACATTTATATGCTCGGAGATATGTATGAGAATACCTGTTTTGAGGTTTTTGATGGGAGTGAAAAAATAAAGAAAAGGGGAGATTAAATAGATTTGTTAAAAGTTCATTAATTTATGTTTTTAATGGGGTGAAAAGGGGGGAAATAAATATGTTCGGAAATAAGAAAAAATATAGCATACCTCTTACGGAAAAAGAAATGAAAGAAATAACAAAAAATATGAACAGCAGGCAAAAAAGAGAATTTGAAAAACGATGTCGTCAGGCCAAGTCGGATAAAGAATGGGATATGCTAATGATGATGGAAGTGTTTATGGATGATTGAGGTTTATGACGAGTGGTCTGCTTGTTTGATACAGTAGACAATTAAAAAGGAGGATGAAGAGTATGTCTGATATTGTAATGATAACAGGAACCGGAAGATCATATGCACTCGGTTATAATCTTGCACTCAGATATCTTGAGGCGGGAGATGTGGTTATTGCTTCGGTAAGAAAACCTTCTTCCGATATAGATGAGCTAAAGAAAAAATACGGGAACAGACTTATAGTTGTTATTATGAATCTTTATAACACATTTAAGGATGAAGGAAAGGTAAATATTTTTGCCGTGCATCCGGGATGGATCAGGACAGACGGAAAGGACGATAATCCTGCACCCCTTTCTTCATATGAAGCAGCCGGTATATTGAAAAATCTGTTTGAGGAAAGACGCGAGGATTTTGATGGACACAGGTTTATAACCAATGAAGGAGAAGATTATCCTTTTTGATTTTTTTGAAGGCATTTTCAAAAACTTCTGTTTCTTCGTTTATTATATAGCAAGTAAGGAGGAATGGATTTGGCAACTTATGTAATTTCGGATATTCATGGTGAGTATGATCAGTTTATTAATCTTCTTGAAAAGATTGACTTACAGGAAGAGGATACTCTTTATATTCTCGGAGATGTGCTTGATAGAGGTCCTCATCCTATTAAAATAATAAAGAAGCTTATGACGATGCCAAATGCAGTATGCATAGTTGGTAATCATGAGTTTATGGCTGTTGAGTGCCTTGAATTTCTTATGAAAGAGATTAGCGAGATATCCATAGAGGAACTGGATATGGAAGTGCTTGATAATCTGGCTACATGGCAATACAATGGAAGCAAGACCACCATAGATGAGTTTAAACTTCTTAGTCATGATGAGAAGCTTGATGTAATCGAATTTATCAAAGATTTTTTATTGTATAAGGAGTTATCGATAGGAGATAAAGAATATCTTTTGGTACATGCCGGACTGGGAAGCTTTTCTCCCGAAAAGGATATCGATGATTATTCGATTCATGAGCTGGTCTGGTCAAGACCGGATTACAATAAAAAATACTTTGATGACATCATACTTGTTACCGGACACACACCTACTCAGCTTATAAAGGATAATGATAATCCGGGGTATATATTTAAGAAAAATAATCATATAGCTATTGATTGCGGAGCATGTTTTAATGATGGACGATTGGCAGCAATCTGCCTTGATACAGGCGAGGAGTATTATTCGGAATAAATATTTTTGATATAATGCATATTGATATCCGAGTAAATATAAAGAATTGTTATAATGATTACAATAAATATAAATGCATTAGATAAATAACTACTTATCAGGAGAAAAAAATGTCAAACCAATTTTCAAGAACTGAATTATTGTTGGGAAAATCTGCGATGGAGCATCTTTCAAAATGTCGTGTGGCGGTATTTGGTATCGGTGGTGTCGGCGGATATGTATGTGAAGCATTGGCTCGTAGCGGGGTTGGTGCTTTTGATTTGATTGACGATGACAAGGTATGCTTGTCAAATCTTAATCGGCAGATCATTGCGACTATGAAAACTATCGACAGATATAAAACGGATGTTATGAAAGAGCGGATTTTGGATATAAATCCGGATGCGGAAATAAATACATATAAATGCTTCTTTCTTCCGGAAAATGCTTCGGATTTTCCGTTCTATAAATATGATTATGTTATAGATGCCATTGATACGGTTACGGCAAAAATTGAGCTTGTGATGCAGTGCCAAAAGGCAGGCGTTCCGATTATCAGTTCCATGGGTGCCGGAAATAAGCTTGATCCTACGCAGTTTCGTGTTGCGGATATTTACAAGACCAATATGGATCCTCTGGCAAAGGTGATGAGACGGGAGCTTAAAAAAAGAGGCATCAAAAAACTAAAGGTTGTTTATTCGGAAGAGAAAGCTATTAAGCCTCTTGAGAGTGTGGTAGAAGAATCTCAAACGGAAGTATCTCAAACGGAACATACAATTCTTTCCGAAACAGAAAAACACCGCACCGGGCGAAGAGCAACCCCGGGAAGTACTTCCTTTGTACCATCGGTTGCGGGGCTTATTATAGCAGGAGAAGTAATCAAGGATTTAACGAATAAATTTATAAAGCGGGAAGATTAAAAATGACAAAGGGAATTCTTTATGCTGTAGGCGTTGGTCCGGGAGATCCGGATATGCTTACAATTAAAGCTTTAAAAACGATTAATATGGCAGATATTATCGCATGTCCTGCAAAGGACCATGGACCGGGTGTTGCGTACCGGATAGCAATTAAGGCTTGTCCGGACATCCCGAAGAAGGAAATAATGATAATGGATTTTCCGATGAAGACAGAAGGATTAAGCAGGTCGCATCAGGAAGCCGCATATCAAATTATCGATAAATTAAAATCGGGAAAAAATGTGGCTTTTCTTACACTCGGGGATCCGGAGTTTTATTCAACATTTTATTACATTGTCGACATAATAAAAGAGCAAGGGTTTGATATAGAAATAATAAATGGAATTACATCATTTTGTGCTGTAGGTTCGAGCCTGCAGCTTCCTCTTGCTTTAGGCAATGAACCTTTAATGATAACCTGCGGAGAATGCAAGCATTTTGACGGGACACTTATTATTTTAAAGGCGGGAAAAAAGTTAAAAGAAATAAAAAGTAAAGTACTGGAATATGGAAAAAATGCATATATGGTTGAAAATTGTGGTATGATTGATGAAAAGATTTATCATGATATACAAGCTATTCCGGATGAATCCGGATATTTTTCTGTCGTAATTGTAAGATAAAATATTTTCGGAATCCGGATATTAAATATATAAAGCTTTCGATTGACTATTAATTATTACAAAAGGAGATATAAAAGTGGACGTAATGGAAATTGCCGAGAGGATTAGAGACGGATATAGAATAAACAGAAATGACAAGGATATAATCGAGTTGTTAAAGACAGATGACCCGGATAGGCTTCTTATGGCTGCGGACATGTTAAGAAAGCATTTTAAAGGAGATTATGTGGATTTATGTACCATAATAGCCGGAAAAAGCGGAAATTGCGGTGAAAATTGCAAGTTCTGTGCGCAGTCGGCATTTAATCATACACAGTGTGAAGTATATAAGCTGCTGGATTATGAAACTATTTACAATGAGGCTTATTCAAATGAGGCAGAGGGAGTCAGGAGATTTGCTATCGTAAATTCCGGAAAGGGTCCGACTGATAGCGAGTTTGAGGAGCTTATAAAGATATATGAGAGACTTGGACGGGAACTTAAAATTTCACTTTGTGCTTCCCTCGGATTTTTGACACAGGAGCAGTTTGACAGGTTATATAAAGCCGGTGTAAGAAGATATCATAATAATATAGAAACATCCAGAGGATATTTCCCAAAGATTTGTACAACACATTCATTTGATGATAAGATTGCAAATATTAAAAGAGCAAAAAAAGCCGGGCTGGAGGTATGCTCCGGTGGAATTATCGGAATGGGTGAAATTTTGGATGACCGTATAGACATGGCATTTGACCTGATGGAGCTTGAGATTAAGTCAATACCTATTAATGCGCTGATTCCGATTAAAGGAACCTCTCTTGAAAATTTATCACAGCTTACGGAAGATGAGATACTTAGAACCGTGGCAATTTTCAGATTTATTAATCCTGAGGCGGATATTCGCCTTGCTGCGGGAAGAAGTCTTATTAAAAATGACGGAGAGAGAGCATTTCTCGGAGGAGCAAGTGCAACAATAACCGGAAATATGCTGACAACATCGGGTTCAACGATTAAGAGCGATATGGAGATGTTTAATCGCCTGGGAAGAAATATTTAAAGGAGGATATAGATGACAGAATATGAAAAAGCTCAAGCCGGATATTTGTATGACGCAAATTATGATGAGAAACTTGCGGCAAAGAGGGCAGAGTGTGCGGAAAAATGCTTTGATTTTAATAATACAAGACCTTCCGATTATGAAGGACAGAAAAAAATATTGGACACCGTATTCGGTGAAATAAAAGGAGATTACTTTATCACGCAGCCTTTTTATTGTGATTACGGTACAAACATTATTCTTGGGGATAAATTTTATTCAAACCACAATCTGACTATACTTGACGGTGCAAAAGTTACCATCGGAGATTATGTTTTTATCGCTCCGAACTGCGTGATTTCCACAGCCGGACATGCTTTGGACGTGGAACAGAGAAACAAGGGACTTGAGATAGCTTGGCCTATTACGATAGGAAACAATGTATGGATTGGAGCAAATGTAACAATACTTCCGGGTGTAACAATTGGAGACAATACGGTAATTGGAGCGGGCAGTGTTGTAAACAGGGATATTCCGGCCGGTGTGATAGCTGTAGGTAATCCGTGCCGTGTGATTCGCAAAATTACGGAAGCGGATAAAGAAAAATATCCCATTGTGACAGATAGGAATTACAGTTGTGGATTATGATGATATAGCAGGTTTTTGTTTTAAAGGAAAGCATCATATGAAAAAAACCACAAACGGTGCCAATCGCGGCAGGATGAGTGCCGGAAGGGCTGCATATTATGCTTTAACGGATCATTATGATGAGTGGGAGACTTATTATTTTAAAATAAAGACTAAAAAACATAGAAAACTATTATTAACCGAAGTAGCCTACATAGATGATACAAATCGCCTTGTACAGATTATAAAGGATAGATGTCCCGGTATTGAATTGCCGGAAAATGCATAATATTAAGGAGAAATAATCTGAGATTATGAAGGATACGAAGAAAGATAAGAATAATAAGTATTCGAAAAAGAATAAATCCGGTTCTAATGCAAAAAAAGCAATATTGATAATATTGTTTCCTTTTGTTTTAATTGGTTTTGCTATATTTAACGGATTCTTTCTTGATGCTTTTTTACAATTTATTTTTGAAAGAGCAGGTATTGAAAAAACAGTATCGGGTGACACCGGCAGTAAGCTCGCTTTTTATGGAATTCCTACTTTGATTCTGGGCGTTTTTGAGCTTTTAATGATGTATGGTTTGTTAAAGGGGTACGATAAGATTGAACCAAAAAAGAAAACTCCGAAGTGGTATTTCGATAAGCAATTGATTCCGATGTTTGTAGTGGGAATCACAAGTGCATTGGTATTGATTACAACCAGATATGATGACACAGTGATATTGTATATTATAATCGGATTGGCTATGTTTCCTCTTATGGGTATTATTGCTACGCCAAATGCAATCCGCTATGCATTGAAGGATATGGAACATTGGCGAAAGATATTTTATAAAGGCGGAAATCTTCACAAATTTAAGGACTCGAAGGATTTTTATAAAATAAAGTCGCCGCTTCCTTATAGGAAAAAAATATATTTTGCGGTATTGAGGGATCAGTTTTTAAATGTTGGCGTAGTGATATTTATTATGATACTGATTGTTTTCGGATATATTTGGGTAATTCATACCCCTGATTCCGTACCTCGCGGGCAATTAGTAACTGCAGTTGCTTATGTGAAGGTGAGAAGAGCAGAGGGCTATTTGTTTTTCGGGATGATATTTATAGCTACATTTGCAATCCCGATTATTGCATACTATATAACCAATGCGGTTTACAAATTGAGGACAGTGCGACGTCGTGAATATATAGCTTATCATGCGATTGTGAATAGAGTTGACGGATATACCATAAAAATAAATCAGGACGGCAGAAACTATAGATATGATTATTGTTCCTGTGTTGGCATACGGGCTAAAAATGTAAATGATACCGGGGCAACGCTAATATTTATTCCGGATGATGTTTTGCTGATTCCGGACAAATCCGACACGGTTGATGGAATGTGAAGCACCTAATTTGTTTGATGCTTGCCATACCCGGGTTGCGTCAAAAATTATAAAATGTTGATGGGAACTTAAAAAATAAGGTATGGAAGGAAAAAAATATGCTTATAAGAACCGCGACTATAGAAGATTTGGATGAAATTACCGCAGTGGAAGCAGAATGCTTTCCTGCTGCGGAAGCTGCTACAAAGGACGAATTCAGAGATAGATTAAATCATTATGCCAACCACTTTTGGCTTATGTTTGATGAGGATAAATTGATTGCTTTTATAGATGGATTTGTCACAGATGATTCAGACCTTACGGATGAAATGTATGCTAATGCCGATCTTCACAATGAAGCAGGAAAATGGCAGATGATATTTGGAGTCAATACGATTCCGACGTATCGTAAACAAGGTTATGCTGCACAGCTAATCTGTAAAATAATTGATGATGCAAGAACGCAGGGACGTACCGGAGTAGTGCTGACCTGCAAAGATAAATTGGTTGACTACTATTCAAAATTTGGCTTTGTGAATGAAGGGATTACAGAAAAGTCAGAGCATGGTGGTGTTGCATGGAATCAGATGAGGATTGTATTTTGATATGGATATATAAATCAGAAGTGGAAGATGTCGCTTTGCATTCGACCACTTCTTTTTTCATTTGTGATACATTTACATCATCAAAAGAAACCTTTGGACGAAGGGTTCAATAGTTGGAAGGAGGATATTTATGTACGGAGCAATGTTAGGAGATATTATAGGCAGCAGATTTGAGTTTGACAGAGGAGGAAAGAGTAAGGATTTTAAGCTGTTTACGGATAACAGTGTATATACGGATGATTCTGTTATGACCGTCGCGGTTGCGGAGGCTTTGCTTATTTCGGGAAAATATGCTGATGAAAAAACTGTTAAGGCTAATCTTATTTCATCATTGAAAAAATGGGGACACAGATTGCCAAATGCCGGATATGGAGGGATGTTCCGAAGATGGTTGTTTGGAGATATGACCGAACCTTATGGAAGCTTCGGAAATGGTTCTGCCATGAGAGTTTCTCCGGTTGGGTGGTTATATGATTCGCTTGAGAGGACAAGAGAGGTTGCAAGGTGGACAGCTGAGGTAACTCATAATCATCCGGAAGGAGTGAAGGGGGCTGAGTCAGTTGCGGCGGTTATATATCTTGCCAGGAGCGGATTTGATAAGGCTTATATAAAAAAGTATGTTAAAGATAATTTTGGCTACGATTTATCAAGAACCTGCGATGAAATAAGACCTACTTATCATCACGTGGAATCATGTCAGGAAACCGTTCCCGAAGCAATAATTGCATTCCTTGAGGGAGAGCATTTTACGGATGTAATAAGAACTGCGGTTTCTCTCGGGGGAGATTGCGATACTCTTACCGATATAGCGGCAGCTATGGGTGAAGCATATTATGGATGCCCGAAAGAGCTTATGAAGGAATGCGAGGACAGAATTGAAAAAAGTATGTTGGAGGTCCTTGGAGAATTTGTAAGCGCAAGGCAGGGGGTCGTTGCCGTAAAAGCTGATTGGCAGACAGAACCGATGCCTGATCATAAGGAGACATTTATACTTAAGAGACATTTTACAGAGGAAGAACTCAAAAATCTTCGAAGAGGTAATGTCCCAAAAGAGATGGAAGATAAATGGTTTTTCTATATGAAAAGAAACAGACTGTATGCACATAGAAGCTGGACCGGAATTTTGATATATATGGTTGAACTTACACCGGGTGGTGATGAACACAAGGTTACGGTGAATCGCCTTCCCGAACAATATGGATGCACAAGTATAGAAGAGGATCGGGAGAAGTTGAATAATCTTTTAGACTGGTGGACTGAGGAAATTTATGATTATTATCATGAATGGCTTGAAGAGACTGTTAACTATCTGAAAAGAGAAGGCAGAATTCCGGATGATGAAGAGTGATACATATGCTGCTTTGACATTTGAAAATGGGTGGCCTTTTTTTGGAACATAGCAATATTTATAAGGATTCTCCGATAGTGATACTTGATGAAGCGACTGCTGGTGTAGATGCCGATAATGAGAGAACGATACAGGAATCTATGCTCATATGGTTTCGTTACAGGCTGTTTAGATGAATAAAAAAGGTTTATCCATGCTGAATATTATGTTAAAATAAATAAAGATTATGTAGTATTCAGGAGGTGTCAAAACTGATGTCACAATTGAACCCCAATTACTATGCTAACGGAATAATGAACGAGCAACAGTTTAATCAGATAAGTCAAGCTTTATATAGTTACTGCAAAGTAATGCGTTTGCCGAAGCTGGGACCGGTTCCTGCTGTGATCACTATTCTTGAGGGCGTGGGAATAACTCTTCTCACTGCGGCTCTCGGAGTAAGTATCTTGACAGCTGTGGTCTCAGGCGCCATAGTAGCTGCTGTGTTTGCGTTTCTTTGCTGGCTCGCCTACAGATATCGCGTTGGAGCCTCAAAAAGGTTAAACTCTTTCCTTGCTGAAGACGGCGGCCGGATGATGATTAGCGACTTTGCCGCTGCTCAGCCTTTTGTGAATGACCAGTTCAGGCTTGGCAGATATTATTTGTTTATTAAAAAGGGAGCTGTGCTCAGGCGTGACAGCATTATCGATATAGTAAGGGTAACAGGTCATTACCGTATGGTTGCAACGGCTGTTTTTTTGAGCGTTAAAGTTAAAGATGAAAACGGCAGTATGACATGCCCACTTTGCAGATTGAATGTGTTAAATGCCGGGGCATGGATTGATGAGATACGTAGAGCAGTGCTGCAAAGGTATTAGTCCG
>DFDU01000105.1 GCA_002369325.1 Lachnospiraceae bacterium UBA3820 | reverse complement strand
AATACAATGCAAGATTCGGAGATCCGGAAGCTCAGGTTGTTCTTCCTCGTATGAAGAATGATATTATCGAGGTTATGGAAGCCTGTATAGACGGAAAGCTTGATAAGATAGATCTGCAGTTCGAGGATAATGCGGCTGTTTGTGTTATACTTGCATCGGACGGATATCCTGAGCATTACGAAAAGGGATATATTATAAACGGTCTTGAGAACTTTGATGATAAGGATGGATATTATGTATTCCATGCAGGTACCAAGGCAACGGACAAAGGTATAGTTACCAACGGAGGACGTGTACTTGGAGTAACCGCAAAGGGCGAGGATTTGCATAAGGCAAGAGCCAATGCATATGAAGCTACCAAGTGGATAAGCTTCGAAAATAAGTATATGAGAAATGATATAGGTAAGGCAATAGACGAGCAGTAAAACGGAGACAAAGCATGATAATTAAAATTGATTTTAACAGCGATGAAGCTATTTATATGCAGCTCAGAAATCAAATAATAATAGGAATTGCACAGGAAAAGATTAAGGATGGTGAGTCTCTGCCTTCCGTAAGACAGCTTGCTGACGAATTAGGCGTTAATATGCATACCGTCAACAAAGCATATGCTCTTTTACGGGAAGATGGTTATCTTAAGCTTGACAGAAGAAAAGGTGCAGTTGTATGTATTTCACTTGATACCAAAACAAGACATCTTGAGACGATGAATTGTAATATGCGTATGATGGTGGCGGAGGCAGTATGTAAAAAAATCAGCGCAGAAGAGATGCATAGGATAATATCTGATATGTTTGAAGAGTTTGGAAATTTTCATGACAACGGAGGTAGACAATGAAGTTAGGATATACATTGCAGGCTCAGGAAGTACTTGATGTGGCAGCTGAAACGGCAGGTACAATGAAGCATAAATTCATAGGAACGGAACATATTTTATATGCTCTTATTACTTATCCGTCGGGTACCGCTTATAAGGTACTTTCCGAAAACGGAGCGGATGCAAAAATCGTTAAGGAGTATCTTAATAAGATAAAAGATTTCGGACAGGGAAAAGCAAAAGACACACTTTATTCCGGTAAATTAAAGCAATTACTTGATACAGCGGAATCCGAGGCTTTAAGAGCAAAGTGTACGGAGATAGGAACGGAGCAGCTTCTTATCGCACTTATTAAAACTTCCGATTCTATAGCTGTAAAGCTTTTGGAATCCATGTCGGTTAATGTTCAAAAAATATATATTGATATAATGATTTCTATGGGTAAGGATGCTTCTGCGGCAAAAAAAGAATATGCAGCTATAAAAAATCCTTCCTCAAAAAAGAAACAGACTTCGGCAACACCTACACTTGACCAGTACAGTAAGGATTTAACAAAGGAGGCAAGGGAAAAAAATGTTGATCCTGTTATAGGCAGAAATGCCGAAATAGAAAGAGTTATGCAGATTCTTTGCAGAAGAATGAAGAATAACCCTTGTCTTGTCGGAGAACCGGGAGTAGGTAAGACTGCGATAGTCGAAGGACTTGCCCAGCTTATAGCTGAGGAAAATGTTCCGGAGATTCTTGCCGAAAAGAAGATTTTAAATCTTGATTTATCAAGTATGGTAGCGGGCTCAAAGTACCGCGGTGAGTTTGAGGAAAGAATTAAGAAGGTTATAAATGAAGTTAAGGCAGCAGGGGATGTTATTCTTTTTGTTGATGAGCTTCATACAATAATCGGTGCAGGCGGAGCAGAGGGAGCACTTGACGCTTCAAATATTTTAAAGCCGGCTCTTTCAAGAGGAGAGGTGCAGCTTATCGGTGCAACCACCAGAACCGAATATAGAAAATATGTTGAAAAGGATGCAGCGCTTGAAAGAAGATTTCAGCCTGTTTATGTGGAAGAGCCTACAGCGGAGGAAACAACGGAAATATTAAGAGGCTTAAAGCATAAATATGAGGAACATCACGGAGTGCTTGTTACCGAAGAAGCTATATCAGCAGCAACGGAATATTCGGTAAGATATATAAATGACAGATTTCTTCCGGATAAAGCGATTGATCTTATTGATGAAGCTTTATCAAGAAAGAAGCTTGGTTTATATACCAAGACAAGGTCTACGGTAAATCTCGAGGAGAAAATAAAGGAGCTTGAAGCAGAGCTTGAGGAAACTATTACCGGGGGTGATTTCGAGCAGGCTTCCGTAATTAAGAAAAATATTGAAAAAACCAAAAAGAAAATTGAGAAGACGAAGATAGCAAATCATAGCAAGGAAGAGGAATTACTTTCGATAAGCGGCGATGATATTGCTGACGTGGTATCTGTATGGACAAAGGTTCCCGTAAGTAAGATTACCGAAACTGAGTCTTCCAGACTTCTTAAGCTTGAAGAGACCTTGCATAAAAGAGTTGTGGCACAGCAGGAGGCCGTTGACGCAGTGGCCAAGGCTATAAGAAGAGGAAGAGTGGGACTTAAGGATCCGAAGAGACCTATAGGTTCATTTTTATTCCTCGGACCTACGGGTGTAGGTAAGACAGAGCTCTCAAAGGCTCTTGCCGAAGCTGTTTTCGGGGATGAAAAATCTCTTATAAGAGTTGATATGTCCGAATATATGGAAAAGCACAGTGTATCAAAAATGATAGGTTCGCCTCCGGGATATGTCGGATTTGATGAGGGCGGACAGCTCAGTGAAAGTGTTCGTAAAAATCCCTATTCGGTAATTCTCTTTGATGAGATTGAAAAGGCGCATCCGGATGTATTTAATATACTTTTGCAGGTGCTTGATGACGGACATATTACCGATTCACAGGGAAGAAAGGTCGATTTTAAAAATACGATTATTATAATGACAAGTAATGCAGGGGCTCAAAGAATTATTGACCCTAAAACGCTTGGCTTCGGCGGCGGAAATGATGCGGAAAGAGATCATAACGATATGAAGAAAAATGTTATGGATGAAATCAAGCAGATTTTCAGACCGGAGTTTCTTAACCGTATTGATGACATAATTGTATTTCGAACCTTATCAAAGGAAAATATCAAGGATATCAGTGCACTCATGCTTAAAGAACTCAAGACCAGAGTTAAAAAACAGATGGAGATTACGCTTACTTACGGTGATACCATAAAGACATTTATTTTTGATAAGGGCTATGATAAGAAGTTTGGAGCAAGACCTATAAAGAGAACCATTCAAAACGAGATAGAGGATAAGCTTGCCGAAGAAATACTAAAAGGTGATGTCAAGCAGGGCGATAAGGTAAGCATCGGGGTTAAGGACGGAAAGGTTGTTTTCACGGTTAAAAAATAAGGAAAAAACTTCATATAAAATTAAAAATAAATATGTGGTAAAAAAAGCTTTAATATTGTATAATTAAGTTGTGCATTATTTAAAAAGATTTTATGCTTCAGGATAATAATATAATACACAAATGGAGGAGAAAAAATGGCAGTAATTGATGAGTTGATTCGCGAGGAAGAGACAGGTGCATTGAGTTTCGGTAATTATGCGCTTGCAGCCAAGACAAAGAAGGATGGCTTTAATTACAATGGTGATATATACAAAATTAAAACCTTCAAAGAGATAACAAAGCTTGAGAAGAACGGTACATTTGTATATGAGTCTGTTCCGGGAACTGTCGTACACAATTACAGAGCTACTGACAAAGAAGTGGTTTTGGATGTTGAAGGTACAGAGGATTCACAGGTTACACTTGAATTTGAGGCAGAAAAAGAATACAAGGTTCATATTGATGATACCTATGTAGGAAAAATGAAGACAAATTTGGGAGGAAAGCTTAATCTTTCAGTTGAGCTTGAACCGGGGAAACAGGTAAATATCAGAATAGAAAAACAATAAGGGAGAATTTATAGTGGCAAAGGAAAAACAGGTTTTTTTCTGTAAGGAATGCGGCTATGAATCTGCTAAGTGGTTAGGCCAATGCCCGGGATGCCGGGAATGGAACACATTTGTTGAAGAAAAGATTACTGTAGGTGCTAAGTCATCTTCTGCAAAGAAGACACTTGTAGCACCTACAAGTATTTTAAAGGTAACTACGGCAGATGAGAGTCGTATAAAAACAGATATAGGAGAATTGGACAGAGTACTCGGAGGGGGCATAGTTAAAGGCTCTCTTGTTTTGGTTGGAGGAGACCCGGGTATAGGTAAATCCACCATACTTCTTCAAATGTGTAAAAAGCTTATAGATAAAAATGTAGAGGTCTTGTATGTATCAGGTGAGGAATCTCTGTCTCAGATTAAGATGCGTGCAGGAAGAATCGGTAAATTTGATAAGGATATGCTGCTTTTATGCGATAATGATATGGACAATATTTCTGCTGCGATTCAAAAAAGCAATGCAGAGGTTGTAATCATAGATTCGATTCAAACCATGGTTGTTGACGAGGTTGGTTCGGCACCGGGAACGGTAACGCAGGTCAGAGAGGTTACATCAAGACTTATGCAGCTTGCAAAGCAAAATAATGTGGCCATATTTATAGTCGGACATGTAACCAAGGAAGGAACAGTGGCCGGCCCGAGAACTCTTGAACATATGGTTGATTCGGTTTTGTATTTTGAAGGCGATAAGAGCAACGGTTTCAGAATTTTAAGAGGTGTTAAAAACAGATTTGGATCGACAAATGAAATAGGTGTATTTAATATGACCGACGCGGGACTCATCGAAGTTGAAAATCCTTCTTCGGTTATGCTTAACGGAAGACCTGTAGGTGTTCCGGGTTCTGTCGTTGTTTCTTCGATTGAAGGTACGCGTACTATTCTTATTGAGCTTCAGGCTCTTGTCTGTAAGACCAATTTTAATATGCCAAGACGTACATCGGTTGGCGTGGACTTTAACAGAGTTAATTTAATTATGGCGGTTCTGGAAAAAAGAGCGGGACTTGAATTATGGGGCTATGATGCATATGTCAGCATAGCCGGCGGTATGCGTGTAAATGATCCCGCTATAGACCTTGGTGTTGCTGCCGCAATTTATTCAAGCTTAAATAATAAGCCGGTCGGTGATAAAACAATGATTATCGGAGAAATAGGTCTTACGGGCGAGATAAGAGGCGTAACCAATATTATGCAGCGGGTTAAGGAAGCGGATAAGCTCGGCTTCGACACCTGTATAATTCCAAAATCAAATTACGATATAAATATGGAAAAACTCGGTATAAAAATAAAATGCGTATCTTCATTGATTGAGGCTTTGGGAGTGTTGTGATTTTTTTGGGAGTGAATCATTATGCATTATAATGTATTGATAGTAGATGATGAGAAAGAACTTTCGGAGTATACCGCAAAATTCTTCAATATGTCAGGAGTATCGGCATATTATGTTCTTGATGCTGTCTCCGCCGAAGAATTTTTTGAGAACAATTCATGTTCACTTATACTTCTTGATATAAACTTGGGAGAAGATTCCGGATTTGAGCTTTGTCAGAAAATAAGGTCTAAAATGAATATTCCGATTTTCTTTATCAGTGCAAGACAGGCGGAAGACGATATGCTGCTTGCTCTTGGATTGGGTGGTGATGACTATATCTGCAAGCCTTATTCCCTGAGCATTTTGCTTGCAAAGGTTAAAGCATATCTTAAAAGATATGAAGAATCAATTAACGAAAAAAATGACAGGATAAACTCAAAACTGAGTGATGGGACGTCCGAGGCGGTTAAGTCAAATTATCTTATCAATATAGGAAGTGCAGTTATAAATTTAAGAAAAGCCTCGGTTATTAAAGATGAGAAAGAAGTTTTCCTTAAGGCGATGGAATATAAGCTTTTGGTTTATTTGATTAATAATAAAAACAGGGTTATCTCCAAAGACGAATTGTTTGAAAAGGTATGGAAAACAGAGTATGTCGGTGATGTAACCTTAAACGTACATATAAGGCATTTGCGTGAGAAGATAGAGGATGATGCCGGTAATCCGAAATATATTAAGACGGTCTGGGGTGTCGGATTTATGCTTGAGGACAATTAGTTGATTGTTTACGGAGGGTTATTTTGAAACTCAGATATTTTATAATTTACTGTTTGTTTTTTGCTTTGCTCGGCATAACAATATGCTGTTTAATCCTGAAATTTAATAAGGAGAATTCTCAGGAAGCCTATACAACGGAAATTAACAGATTACTTATTTATCTTGAGAATAATTGGAACAGTATAAGTATAAATGAAGCAGCATACGAAGAAAGCATTGAGCCTTTTGAGTATGTTGTTATTGATATGGACGACAGGCTGGTTTTATATACCGATGATAAGGTTGCAAAGTCGGTTTCAGCGGCGACAACACATTTTGATATTATAAGAGATATCGAAATTGATGATAAGGTTGTGGGAAGACTTATCGTGCATAATGATTATGAAGAAGCGATAAAGAATAATAACAAAAAAATGATAATGCTTGCAGCGGGCGGTTTTTGTTTAATGCTTGCCATATCCGTATGTTATTTTATTTTTCTTAATAAGAGAATTGTTTCACCGTTCAAAAAGCTTAAAAGTTTTTCCATGAGAATAGCCGGAGGCGATTTGGATACACCTCTTGAAATGGATAAAGGTCATATATTCGGTGAATTTACCGAGAGCTTTGATATTATGAGGGATGAGCTTAAAGCCGCAAGATTTCGTGAGGAAGCTGCAGTAAAAAGCAGAAAGGAGCTTGTTGCCGAACTTTCACATGATATTAAAACACCGGTTGCATCTATCAAAGCCATGGCTGAGGTATTGAGCCTTTCCGTATCTGATACCATGGAAAAAGAAACTTTGGAATCCATAAATAAAAAGGCAGATCAGATAGATAATCTTATTTCTAATTTATTTCATGCAACGCTTGAAGAACTTGAACAGCTTGAAGTAAAACCGGAGGAAGCATCATCGACATCGATAATCCAAATGATAAATGAAGCGGATTATCAAAAAAAGGTCGAAAAAAAAGAAATACTTGATGCAATTGTTCTTTATGATGAATTAAGGTTGAACCAGGTTATAAGCAATATTATATCGAATTCTTATAAATATGCGGATACTTCGATAGATATAAGCAGTCATTTTGAAAGAGATATTAATGACAATGACAGATATTTAATAATTGATATCAGTGACAAGGGAGGGGGAGTACCCGAAGAGGAGATTGATACTGTTACAGAAAAATTCAGACGAGGTTCAAACTCGGAAGGGAAGAACGGTTCCGGACTCGGGCTTTATATTTCGAAATATCTTATGGAAAAGATGGATGGCGGACTTGAATGCAGAAATAATCCCGAGGGATTTACCGTAAGTGTCAGACTAAAGCTTTTATAAGATGACACATTTAAAACTGTTTTTAAAACATTTTAAAAATAATTAAAGAATAGACAAAGATTTAAAATTTAATACCATATATAATAAAGTCATACAAGGATAATTTGTATGACTTTTTTTGTAAGAAAAAATGATTGAGAAGTAAAGGAAAGAAATTCCTGAAAGGAGAATCGGTTTGGAGAATAAAGAAGCAATAATTAAAACCAATAAGCTTTCAAAAAGCTTTTCCGTGGGAGGAAAACAACAGCATATAATTAAAAATCTTGATATGGAAATTTATAAAGGAGATTTTACAGTGGTTATGGGTGCATCGGGAGCAGGTAAATCAACGCTTCTTTATGCTCTGTCAGGTATGGATAAGGTGAGTGTCGGAAGCGCGTTTTTTGCCGGTGAGGAAATAACAAAGATGAATGAGGATGAACTTGCGGTGTTCAGAAGAAAGCATTGTGGTTTTGTATTTCAGCAGATTCATCTTGTGGACAGCATGAGTATTATGGATAATGCGATTTCGACAGGTATGCTCACCGGAAAGAAACAAAGAGAGTTAAAGAAGAAGGCTTTGGAACTTTTTGAGAAGGTTGGAATAGATGAAGGATTAACCGAAAAATTTCCTTCGCAGCTTTCGGGTGGAGAGGCTCAAAGAGCTGCCATGGTAAGAGCACTTATTAATGATCCGGATGTTGTATTTGCGGATGAACCGACCGGTGCGCTTAATTCGGCAGGCGTTAAAGCGGTTCTTGATGTTTTGACAGACATAAACAGGGCAGGTCAGACTGTACTGATGGTAACACATGATATCAAGTCTGCGAGAAGGGCGAACAGAATCATTTACCTTCAGGACGGAGGTATTATGGGCGAGCTTGATTTGGGAGAATATGAAAGCGGGAATAAGGAAAGACATGAAAAGCTTAGAAGGTTCCTGGAAAATATGGGTTGGTAAAAAGAAAAAAACTATAATGAGTTTCGCATACGCCCGGGGCAGATAAGGAGTAGGATATGATTAAATTAGTTAAGTCAAATATACATAAGGATAAAGGAGTTTTAGCTGCATTTCTTCTTATAATTATCATTTCAACTATGCTTCTTCATACAGGTCTTTTTGTAAGCAGATACGATAAAATATATGATGAAGAAGCTAAAAGACAGAATATATCTGATGCATCGATTCTTTGCGCCGGAGATAAAGTTGATATAGAAAAAACAATTGAGGCGGTTTCCGATGTGGAAAGCTATAGAATGTCCGAAATAGTTTATGCTGATATGGTGGAGTACACCAAGAAAGATTCGGATGAAAATAAGAAGATAGAATATGTTATCTTTTCTGATATGAAAAATTATATTATCAGTGAAGATATATATTTTGTTGAAAGAGATGACAGTGTTTCGGGAAATAAGGCATATATAAATCTATATAAGGCATACAATGCCTGTCTTCATGTGGGTGATACCATTACAATTAAGTCGGATATGTTAGGAGAATATGAAATAACAATTGCCGGAATATATGAGGATTTGATGGCAGGAAATAATTATTTTTATTCATCGGTTATAGTTGATGATAAAAGCTTTAAAAAGATGCAGGAAAATGCAGAAGGTGTACTCATGATGGATGAAACCTGTTCTTCTTTAAAAATGCTTATGGTTGATTTTAAGGAGGGCGTTTCACAGGAAGACGGATTGGGTGAATTGACACGCGCATTCGGAAAAGCCGATATCCGGTCGGAAGGTTTTGTCAGAAATTTGTATAAAAAAGGATATACGGGACTTGTAAAAATAGTTGCTGCATTTATGACAACATTTTCTGCCGTACTTATGTTAATCTGTTTTATTATGATTATATTTACGGTTAATAATAATATTGACAGAGATATAAGAAATATAGGTGCACTTCGTGCTGTCGGGCACACATCTTCGCAGGTAAGAAACTCGCTTAAAATAGAGTTTACAATTCTTGGTCTGATTGGAAGCATTATAGGAATAATTCTTTCATATGTTTTGTATCCTCTTTTAGAGGTCGCGTTTATAAGAAGCCTTACGGGTATGGCGTGGAGAAAGAAATTTTATCCTTTTTATACATTTGGCGTCATCGCTGTTATTATTGCGGTTACACTTCTTGTGGTGCATATTTCGACAATAAAAATAAAAAATATCAAGCCCGCAACGGCCTTAAGATTCGGACTTGAATCGAATTCGTTTAAGAAAAATCATTTGCCGCTTGCAAAGACAAAAGGAAATGTAAATATTCTTCTTGCCATAAAGAGTGCACTTCAAAGTAAGGGACAAAATATTGCTATTTTGGGAATAATTCTTGTTTCGTCTTTTGTGGCAATGTTTTCGATGACTCTTTACTATAATACAAAGATAGATGTTACCAAGTTTCAAAGACTTCTTCAGGGAGATGCTCCCGATGCGTTTGTTACCATTAAGGATTTACCGGAAGAAGAGATTTATGAGGTTATAGATAAGCTTCAAAATATAAACGGAGTATCTCAGGCATACGGCCTTTCTACATTGACCTGCAGTGTTGCGGGAAATGATTCGACTCTTTTATATGTGAGCAATCCTGACTATGTGTATTGCGGAGTATATGAAGGCAAGATGCTTAAGGAAGATAATGAGGTTGTTATCGGAAAGATAACGGCAGATAAGGCGGGAGTCAAGGTCGGTGATGAAATTGAGGTCGAAGTTGGAAACAAAAAAGCAAGATATCTTGTTACCGGTCTTCAACAGGCTGTTTACGGTATGGGCGAAAGAGTGTATATGACAGACGGAGGTGCCAAAAGACTCGGAATAGATATAAATCATAATTATATCAGAATCAGATTGACTGATCCGAATTCAAAGAATGTGGATGTGTTTTTGGACGAAGCAAAACAAAAGCTTGGAGATATATGTACCGATACCGAGAATTATTATAAATTTACAAGAAGTGATGAAAATGTGCCGGTTTACGCAGTTACAATAATCATATACTTGCTTGTAATATTAAGCGTACTCACTATACTTATTGTAATAAGACTTTTGCTTAAGACTGTATTTATTAAAAAAGAAAAGGAATTCGGAATCAAGAAAGCAGTCGGTTTTACGAGCGGTCAGCTCAGACTTCAAATAGCACTTTCTTTACTGCCGACAACAATTTTTGCTTCGATAATCGGTGCATTTGCAGGCTATTTACTGATAAATCCTATGTTCGCACTTATATTCAGAGGCTTTGGAATAATGAAATCGGATTTGATAATAAAAATGCTGTTTGTTCTTCCGTCGGTAGTGCTTGTTTCACTTGTGGTCTTCGGTTTCGGTTATATTATGTCGGGTAAAATGAAAAAGATATCTGCTTATAATCTTATACAGGAGTAGGAACGGATTAATAAAATCTAATAATAAAATTGTTATTATTAACATTTTTTGGTACAATAATGGCTATGCAGGAGTTGCATAGCCATTTTGTTTTAATAATTTAAATAAGGAACGAATTTATGAATAAGGACATCGCAGTAATTTTTGATTTTAACGGAACTTGTATATTTGACGGAAAGTATCATGATGAGGCCTGGAAGACATATGTAAATGAGCTTGCATCAAGAGAAGTTTCCGATAAAGAAATAAAAGAGCATATATTAGGTAAAACTGCAAAAGAAATTCTGGAACATTTTCTTGGATATGAGCTAAGTTTTAATATGGTTAATCAGTTCTCTGAGGAAAAGGAAAGAATTTACAGAAGTCTTTTGATGAAAGCAGGAGTTGATCTTGTACCGGGGCTGGAAGAATTTTTAAACTTCTTAAGACTTGCACAGATCAAGCGAACGATTGCTACAACTGCCAATCTTGAAAATATGAATATGTATTTTGAAAGATATAATCTTGGCGAATGGTTCAGATGGGAGGATGTGGTTATCGGCATGGGAAATATACCGCTTAAACCGCATCCCGATCTTTATCTTGCAGCTATGAACAAGCTTGAAATGACTCCCGAAAAGGTTGTGGTTTTTGAAGACAGTGAGACCGGAGTGAAGGCTGCGGAGGCAGCAGGTATAAGACATATAATCGTTATCACGGGAGATAGCAAACGCGATGATTTGATAAATCATAGGGGCGTAATTGCCTGTGTCGAGGATTTTACACATCTTGGCGAGATAGATTTAGACTTGTAGCTAATGAATTTATTAAAAGGATTAATTTTTTGTGTTGTGTTTTTGAATCGGATTTGGTTTGAATTATTAATAAGGAGAATATTATGAAATATAAATGTCCGTGTTGCGGTTACTATACATTTGAAGAAGAACCGAATGGTAATTATGAAATATGCCCTGTGTGCTTTTGGGAGGATGATCCGAAGCAGGCAAAAGATGAGATGCTTGAAAACGGAGCCAATCCCGTTTCTTTAAATAAAGCAAGAGAAAACTTTAAGTTATTTGGCGCATGCAGTGAAAATGTAATTAAATATGTACGGGAACCGATTGAAGATGAAAAGATTATAAATAATGAAAATGAAATATCAGAGGAGACTGCTTCATTAGATAAGAATGAAATAATAATGGAAACCGAAAGACTTATACTGCGCAGATGGAAAGAGAGCGATGCAGAAGATTTGTATAAATATGCAAGTAATCCCGATGTGGGGCCGATAGCTGGTTGGCCGGTGCACAAGAGTATTGAGGAAAGTCTTGATGTTATACAAAATGTTTTTAATGGAAAAGAAGCTTATGCCATATGTCTGAAATCTGACGGGAAGGCTATAGGAGCCATAGAACTTAAACTTAACGGACATACGGATATGACGGATAAGGATGATGAATGCGAACTTGGTTACTGGATTGGAAAACCTTTCTGGGGACAAGGGCTGGTTCCGGAGGCTGCCGGGGAAATTATAAGACATGCTTTTGAAGATTGTAATATGTCAAAAATATGGTGTGGTTATTATGAAGGCAATAACAAATCAAAACGTGTTCAGGAAAAATGCGGTTTTAAATATCAATGGACAACCGAAGATGTAGATGTTCCTCTTATGAATGAAAAAAGAACCGGACATGTCAATCTTTTGACCAAAGAAGATTGGTTAAATTCACATTGATAAATTACATATAAAATGTAAAAAAATTTCTCAGAAATAGGATTTTTGGATATTTTTTGATTTTAACTATATGAAAAAAACCACGTATTTGCGTGGTTTTTTGCTTGAGAAAAAGTGAATTAAAAAAAGTGTCA
>DFDU01000014.1 GCA_002369325.1 Lachnospiraceae bacterium UBA3820 | reverse complement strand
TATGCATCCTTCCGGTAACCAGTGCACCTGCACCGATTATACAGTTATCCTCTATAACCGCATCATTTAGAATTATAGCTCCCATACCAATAATTACATTATCGCCAACCGTACAGCCATGCACGATTGCACTGTGACCTATGGTGACACCATTTCCTATACTAAGCCTGTGTCCTCTATCCACATGCAGACAAGCCAAATCCTGTATATTGGTATTATCACCTATCACTATCATATCGCTGTCTCCTCTTATAACCGCATTATACCAGACTCCGCAATTTTTTCCTATGGAAACTGAGCCGACTATCTGTGCTCCCGATGCTATAAATACTGATTCATCAATTATTATATTATTCATAATATCTAACCCTTTTTATTATTTATCTAATTTAAAAAGCATTTTCCTCATAAAATACATTAAGCTAATGTATAGATTTCAAATCCAATATACCGCCCTGTTAGCCCTGTTGTCAATTCACCATAACTCAAAAAATCAAAAACGCAAGTTAACGTTGCAGTTTTTGTAAAAATTCAAATAATTGCAACGTTAAATTTTATAGACACACGCGAAGCGTGTCGGTTATGTAGGGTATAAAAAATAAGGCTGTTCTATACAGGTGCTAAGCAAAGCGTTAAGCGTCAGCGTGCTTTGCGTGTACCTTGTATAAACAGCCTTTTATTTTTTATACCATTCTACATAACCGACCTGTTTTTGTGAAGCGGATGAACTAGCTTATTGCTTTAAATGCTTCGTCAAGGTCTTCGATTATATCATCTATATTCTCAGTTCCGATGGAAAGACGGATTGTATTTGGCTTAATGCCCTGGTCTAAAAGTTCAGCTTCATTACACTCCGAATGAGTAGTCGATGCAGGGTGAATAGCCAAAGACTTAACATCTGCTACATTGGCAAGGAGTGAGAAAAGCTCAAGCTCATCAATAAACTTCTGTGCTGTCTTTGCATCGCCCTTGATTTCAAATGTAAAGATAGAACCGCCACCATTAGGAAAATATTTCTTATAAAGCTCCTGCTGTGTGGCATCAGCCGAAACTGAAGGATGATTTACTTTTTCAACCAAAGGATGATTGTTAAGATATTCCACTACCTTTAGTGCATTTTCAACATGTCTTTCAACTCTTAATGAAAGAGTCTCAAGTCCCTGTAAGAAGATAAATGCATGAACAGGTGACAAAGTTGCTCCTGTATCTCTTAACAAAATAGCACGAATATAAATTGCAAATGCCGCAGGTGCAGTATCCTTTGCAAAGCTTACTCCATGATAAGACTCATTCGGCTCGATAAGCCAAGGATGCTTGCCGCTTGCAAGCCAGTCGAACTTACCGCTGTCAACGATAACTCCACCTATTGTAGTACCGTGTCCACCGATAAACTTGGTTGCCGAATGAACCACTATATCAGCACCGTGCTCTATCGGACGAACAAGATAAGGAGTTGCAAATGTATTGTCAACAATAAGCGGAATCTTATGTGCATGTGCTATATTTGCGATTCTTTCTATATCAACAACTTCCGAATTAGGATTACCCAATGTTTCAATTTGAATTGCAGTTGTATTTTCCTTTATGGCTGCTTCTATTCCGTCGTAATCAAACGGATCAACAAAGGTTGTCTCTATACCGTATCCCGGCAATGTGTGTGCCAAAAGGTTGTAAGTACCGCCATAAATATTTTTAGCCGCAACTATATGATTACCTGCATGTGCAACAGCCTGAATCGCATATGTAATAGCTGCTGCTCCCGAACCAACTGCAAGTGCCGCAACACCACCCTCAAGTGCTGCTATACGTTCTTCGAAAACACCCTGAGTCGGATTTGTAAGTCTTCCGTAAATATTACCTGCATCTCTTAATCCAAATCTGTCTGCTGCATGCTCACTGTTATGGAACACATATGATGATGTAAGATAAATAGGAACCGCTCTCGCATCGGTAACCGGATCGGGATTTTCCTGTCCTACATGTAACTGCTTTGTTTCAAATTTAAAATCTCTTTCGCTTCTTGTTTTCTTTGCCATAATATCTACCTCTCTTTTCTTTTATTATTTTGATACCCTTTTACTGCTTTTAATTATTTAAACTTGTCTGATATGTGTCTTATGCCTGTTTTTTTCAGGTATCTTTGCTATGGGTAGATAATAGCACCTTTTGATTTTCTTGTATAATTCATAAAAATAAGAACAGGTTATAGATTAAATCTATAACCTGTCCCATATTGTTAATCTATAACTATATATACTTTAATATGATAAAACATAAAAAACATATATAACCGGTTCAACTATATTAAACAGAAGCTTCGGCCGCTATATTAAGTATCTTTTCAACGTCCTTTGACGATAAAGAAACAAATCCGCCTGTCTTTCCGTCTTCACCGAGTCCGAACTTTTCAACCAATACAGGAATATCTTCCTTCTTTGCACCAAGCTCTTCAAAGTTAATCGGCATTCCTATACTCTTAAGGAACTTTCTGAATTCCTTTATACCTTTTTTAGCCGTATCCGCAGGGTCAGCGAAGTTCATCGGAACACCGAATACTCTTTCTGCCATCTGCGCAAATCTCATAACATCATGCTCCATGACAAACTCCATCCACGAAGGCATAACCACCGCAAGACCTGCTCCGTGCGCACAGTCATAAAGTCCCGAAAGCTCATGTTCGATACCGTGACTGTTCCAATCCTGTGCACGTCCCACACCTACTATTCCATTATGTGCAACAGTACCTGCCCACATGATATTTGCTCTAGCATCATAGTTATTCGGATCTTCAATTACGCGTGGAGTTTCCTTTACCATGGTAATAAGTACCGCTTCGCATAATCTGTCTGTTATCTCAACTTCTTTTGTATTTGTAAAATATCTTTCAAATACATGTGCCATTATGTCAGTCGCACCGCATGCCGTCTGATACGGCGGCAATGTACATGTAAGCATAGGATTCATAACAGAAAACTTTGGACGCATGTGCTCGGAGCCTGCTCCTCTTTTCCACATTCCGTCTTCCTTGGTTATGACCGAATCTCCGGAGCCTTCACTTCCGGCTGCCGCTATGGTGAGTACGGTTCCCACCGGAATTGCCTTTTCTATCTTTGCCTTATATGTATAAAAATCCCAAAAATCGCCCTCATAAGGAACACCTACCGCAATCGCCTTCGCACTATCG
The DNA here is from genome assembly GCA_002369325.1 of Lachnospiraceae bacterium UBA3820. Classification (GTDB taxonomy): domain Bacteria; phylum Bacillota; class Clostridia; order Lachnospirales; family Lachnospiraceae; genus Coprococcus_C. The sequence goes on along the minus strand of DFDU01000014.1, from coordinate 4,670 downwards.
ATTACCGAACCACCACCTACTGCAAGGATAAAATCAACATCTTCTTTTTTACACAAATCTATTCCTTCATATACAAGTACATCTCTCGGATTAGGCTTTACCCCGCCAAGCTCGACATAAGGTATGTTTTCCGATTCCAAAGATTTTTTTACTCTGTCTATAAGTCCGGATTTTATGGCTGAGCTTCCGCCATAATGGATAAGTACCTTACTTCCACCGAATTTCTTAACATATTTTCCGCATTCATTTTCCCTGTCTTTTCCGAATACAAACTCTGTCGGGCTGTAAAAATTAAAATTTTCCACTACATTATCTCCTTCCATACGGACTTTCAATCGACTCAGCCTTCTTAACCGCATCCTCCAATGACAAGCCGTTAAATTCCTGTGCCCTGAAAAGTCTTCCTGATTTCTTATCATCCAAAAATGCTCCTACTACAATACCCGGTACTGCCGATTCAGGAGAATTAGGTGCTTTAGGACCACCAAGGTCGGTTCTGCACCAGCCCGGATCAACCAGTGATAAAATAACATCCGTTCCATCAGTCTTAAACCCGAGATCAATTGTTACCTTGTCTAAAGCAGCCTTACTTGCCGAATATCCTGCCTGCTCTGCTTCAAGAGCTATTCCGCTTGTTGTATTTACTATTCTTCCAAAACCATTTTCAATCATCTTAGGCAGAAAATGATAAACAATTCTCATAGGTGCGATTGTATTTATTGCAAAGCTGATATTATAATCATCCATTGGAGTATTTAAATACTCGGTTCTATATCCTATCTGAAGACCGGCATTATTAAGTATTACCTCAACATTTGTACCCTTCTTATCGATTTCGGCAAGCATTCTGTCTACATCGGCAATATCAGAAAGCTCACATGCGACCTGATAAGCTTCAACACCAAATGTCTTAACTTCACCCAAAAGCTCTGCCGTTCCATCAATTTTTCTGCTTTGTAAAATCAAATTACATCCCTGCTTTGCCATAAACAAAGCGGCAAGTTTACCCAAGCCTCGACTTGCTCCTGTAACCAAAACCCATTTTCCTTTTAAAGATTTCATAAAACACCTCCTGAATTATTATTTTAGATTACTCTTTTACCAAGAATACTTCTTTTTCTGCATTCATAACCTGTAATATATCTTTTTTCTTTAAGCTTTGATGATAATATTCTGACAAACGCAACCGAATTAAGCACCAGTGCTCCGGTCCAGGCACCTACTTCAGCGATTGCAGTCGCAACAAAGCCTATACGTCCGACAAGTAAAACGATAACCGCTACCCTGATTACCATTTCAACAATTCCCGAAAGCATCGGTATAAAAGGATATCCCATACCCTGAACACCGCTTCTTATTACAAACAGACAATCAACTGCTACTATTGCAAAGCCGCATATCGGTAAAAACATTGCGGCAAGCTGTATAGGTCTTTCACCTGTAAGGAATATTCCGGCCAAAAATCTGCTTCCGAATACCATACATGAACCAAGTAATATATATGATATAAAAGCTATGGAAAGGCATACATTCAGTCCCGACTTAACTCTGTCAAAACGACCGGCGCCGCTGTTTTGTCCCGTAAATGCTGACATCGTATATCCTGCCGTACATGCAGGCTGCATAAACAGGTTAAGATATTTGCTGCATGCCGAGTATGCTGCAGTATAATCAACGCCAAGACTGTTTACATTTGACTGTACTACCATACATCCGATTGCAGTTATTGAATTCATAAATGCCATCGGAATTCCGTTTTTCAAAAGTGTATAGTAAACCGAGAATGAATTACTGTAATCTTCCTTGCTTAACTTTGCAAATTCTATGGTTCTTATCTTTATTATACATATTGATGCTGAAATAATCTGTGAAAATACCGTTGCTATCGCTGCTCCTTCGACACCTGTTTTAAGTACAAATATAAAGAAAATGTCAAGTACTATATTAAGTACGGAAGAAGCAATTATTGCTTTTAACGGTGTTTTGCTGTCACCGAACGCTCTTAGTACACCGGCACTCATATTATAGGCTATGGATGCCACAAGTCCTCCAAATATAATATAACCATATAACAGACTATCCTTCAATAATTGTTTATCTGTATTCATCCACGCAAGCGCATTTTTTAAAAGCATAAGACTTGATACTGTCAGTACCACGGTTATAATTACCGCAAGCTTAATGGCTGCTGCAAGGTTATGTCTTAATTTATCAAAGTTTTTTTCACCAAAGCTTTGAGCAATCAAAACAGAAAAACCGTTTGCTAGTCCTATTGAAAAACCAATTACCAAAAAGCTTAATGAACTCATATTTCCGACAGATGCAAGTGCATTATCTCCCAGACCCTTTCCTACTATTGCCGTATCAACAAATGAATAAAGCTGTTGAAGCATATTTGTCATAAGCATTGGAAAGAAAAAGCCCAGAATCGGTTTTCTTATATTACCTTTTGTATAATCATTTACTCCATCCATAATCATCATCCCAATATAAAAATAATCTTTCCCAACTGTTAGTCGAATTATATATAAATTATTTTATAAAATATTACAGAAATATTGTTTTTTTTATAATTTTATGGTGTAATATGAATAACCAGTAAAAAAACATTTACCTGTAAAATTCGGGGAATCGTTTTTGAAGCATTTAGTGATATTAATTTTATATTTAGCTGAGGTAAACCTGTGAATACAAATAAAGAATTAAATTATCGTATGTACCTTCAAAGAGAAGAAGAATTTATCCGCACCGACTTAAAAAGCGAGTTTTCAAGATACGATGATATAAAAAACGGTGATGTAAAAAAAGTAAAGGAAAACTTTGATGAAATAAAAAAGAATTATTACAAAGGAAAGGGTGTTCTTTCCGATAATCCGTTAAGAAATAACATATACCATCTGGTAGTTTCGGCAGGAATCATAGCAAGAGTCTGCGTAGATGCCGGACTCCCCCACGATGAATCCTATACCTTAAGCGATATATATATCAGAAAAGCCGACAATGCAAAAACTCCCGAAGAAGTTATAGATTTAATCGGTGAGCTTCAGCTTGATTATGCAACACGTATGAACAACCTGAAAAAAACAAATACAATATCCATATATGTCTCAAAGGCCATCGATTATATATATGACCACCTTCACGAACCTCTTACCATGGAAATGCTTGCAAATTATGTAGGTCTTAATCCAAGCTATTTTTCCAAGCTTTTTTCGAAAGAAACCGGTACAACCGTAAAGGAATATATTGCTAAATCGAAAATTAATACCGCAAAAAATATACTTGTTAATTCCGATTTTGCGCTTTCCGATATAGCCCTCTCTCTCGGTTTTTCTTCTCAAAGCGCTTTTACTTCGGTATTTAAAAAATATACAGGCACAACTCCTCTTAAATATAAAAACAGTGTCGATTATAAAAATTTTTTGAATTCATAATCGACACCGTGTTTTATTCTTTATTCATCTTTTTGTTCAGGTTTCGGTCCCGGCATAGCTCCCGGACCACCTATACCGTTTTTCTTTAAAACAATTTTCATAAATACAGGCATAAATATAAAAATAAGAACAAATCCCACAACAAAGCAAATTAGAAGTGATTCAATAAACATCCCTGCAAAGGGAATCTTTGCTCCGTGTGCCGTTGCTTTTTTATATGCCATAAATACCATTGCAAATGTAATTATCGGTGTAAAAATAAGATCCGAAATAAAACTTTCCATACATCTGCTTCCAAGCTTTCCAGGCTGTAGATTCAGCTTTTTATTTACAGAATCATTTACCTTTTTCATAGGTATAACCAAACTGATTATCAAGCTTATTACAAAGCTTATCGAAAAGCTTATAAGCCAGGCTATCGGCGTAAACTTTCGCGCTACCAAAAGTCCCGTAAGCGAAAGGAAAAAGCTTAATGTCGCACCCATAAGTAAACTCATCTGAAACCCTATTTTTCTCATATTCATCTTATTGTATCCCCCTTACACTACAAAATCTTATAATTTATAAAAACCTATTTTAAATTATCAGTATTCAAATCGTTTGGTCTTAATGTGGAACGAAGCAAATCTCTCAATGCCACTTCAGAAACTGGCTTTGTCAAATAACCGCTTACGCCCAATGACTCAGCTCGAAGGATAGATGTCATTTCCTTATCGTCCTTCATAAATATAACAGGTATATGCATATTATTGGTACGTACCCATTCTATTACATCATAACCATCCATGTCATTTTCACCCGGCATTTCCAAATCTATAATTAAAAGATCAAAATTCTGGTCTTTTAACATATCAATACAGGACTTGCCGTTATTTACCGAAAGAATTTCGTAATGCTTATCATTGCGAAGCATATCTATTATTTCAATGCTGCCTTTAGGATTATCATCCGCAAGAAGTATTCTCTTTTTGAAGTCTTCTTCCAACTCTCTGAGTCTGTAATCCTTATCTTCATCCATCATTTCAAGCATAATGCGTGCAATATTTGCATCAAACTGGGTTCCCATACCACCCTCAATCTGCTTACGAACGTCCTCCTGAGACATAGGATCACGATAACTTCTTGTCGATGTCATGGCATCATATGCGTCAGCCACACTTATGATTCTTGCTATAAGAGGTATATCCTCTCCTTTTATACCATTTGGATATCCTTTTCCATCATATCTTTCATGAT